>CASFCK010000015.1 GCA_949293265.1 uncultured bacterium | reverse complement strand
AAGAATAATGTGTGGCCGTAGTCACTTCAACTTACTAAAAAGCAAAGTGATACGGCTAGAATTTATGACATAAATCAACTAACATCGGAAAGAACCATTTTTCTATTGACATTAACAATTGATAAAATGCTAAAAATATATAATGTTAACAGTTTTAAGAATTATAAGTTGGTTAAAGAAAAAATAGATAATAATACAAGTTATGAAGAAATTAAAAAAGTTATTTTAGAACTTGAAAGAAAAAGAACCAATCCATATAGTAGCTTATTTTTAGCTTTATTATGTCAGACTATAATGGTTATTGTAGTATTAATTCTTTTTGAACATTCTTTCTATTTAAATATGATTTTTCTAATAGCCTATGCACTAATAGGTTTTATTATATTAATTTCAATGCTTTTTTATATTCTTAATTTAATTATGCTCGTCTTTTCTTTAAATTGAGCAAACATAAAATTAGCTAAGGGAATAACAAGTATTAATGATGTTACTATTCATGTTAAGCCTTTTATAATAGAAGTTAATGGTAGTAATAATTACCTTAAAACGATTCCTAATTTAGTATTTATCCCTACTTTAATATGTTTTCTATTTTCAATTTTATGTTTTGTGATAGGAAATATTAATAAAATAGAAGCAAAAAGATTAAAAAACTCTTATTCACTATCTTTAGTTATAGCAATATCATATTTTATTGCTGGTTTATTTACATTGTTAAATGATGCATTTTTAATTCTTGATTTAAGTACTATTTTAGGTGTTATATTATTAGTTTTAACTATATACTCGCTTATTAATATTAAAAGTAGTAATTTGATTGATTTATTTAGCTTCATCATGCTTGGAAAAGGACTTTTTGAAAATATTAAATTAATGCCAGCAACACAAGGTCCTTATACGCATAAAATAGAATATATATTTCCGATTTTTTATAAAAAATGGATATTAAAGATGGGGTAATTGTTCAGGATTATTATGTTCCAACCATATATTTATTAATATCATCTACAAATTTATTTATGGTTACTTTATTATATTTTAAAAGGAAAAAAGAAATAGATTTATTAAAGTAAAAAGGCTTTACAAAAGCCTTTTTATAATATTTCTCTTTTTAAATATCCTTTAGTATCGGTTTTAGAATTAAATGAATTTACATTTTTGCCATTCATTGTATCTATAGCCATTTCAAGTATTCTTTTACATTCATCAGAACTTTCAATTGTAAAGTCTAGTCTAAATGTGGTAATATACTTTGCTAAATCTTTTATTTCAGCAATTAGATTAGTGACTTTCCCGTTTAAAATAGAGGTAATACAATTATTATCTGTTAGTAAAGGGAAGAAACTAGTGTCATCTTTAATGTAAAAATTAGCTTTATGACAAGTTCCGCAATAACCTAATTTTTTAATTGGACAATATTTTAAAGTCATTAATGTCATATGTCCGTACACTATTAAGGTTGTATTAGGCAGGAAATGATAATGATTATAGAAATTAGTTATAAGTTCCTTTATTTCCTTTTGTGATAATTCTTGCGATAAAGTAACATTATTACTAACAGTTAAAAAATGAGCTAATGAGTGGTAGTTAAGACAATTGAATTCTTTGTTTAAAGTCAAATTTTTATCTTGATTTAAGAAAATTGAGCCATAATTAGAAACTAATAGGTCATCTTGATCTAATTTTTTAACTGTGTTGTAGTTTGTGTAATTATCATTAAAATATATTTTATAACCATAATCTTTTAAAGCATCATATTGTTTTTTATTACGGCATGTTATTACTAATTTATGTGGATGTATCATTTGAGTTAATTTAGGTAATTTAAAATCTAAAATAACTCTTTTTTCTTTATATGAATTATAGATAGCATTAATAAGATTACGCCTTATGTTATTTATTTGACTTACAGCAAGAAAATAATTATTTATATTACTTGGAACTTCGATGCAATTTAAATAAAATGGGGTTTCTTGCAATTTTTGAAATTGTTTAATGAAGTCATTTTTATTTAATCCTCTAGTTTTAGCTAAAGTTAAGCAGTTTTTTTCTTCAATATTAAAATATTGATTATTGAAGCTAGCTAATACTAAAATGTTGTTTTCTTTAATAGATAAGTAAACATCTAAAGGTATTTTATTAGGCTCAGGGAAATCTAAATTGCGGTTTTTTATTATATAAACCTGAGCTTTATCAACATTGATATTTAATTTTAGATAACAAAATTTATCACAAGCATTTATTTTATTTAATTTTTTATCATATATTTCTTCAACATCAATATAATAATCTTTATCAGCTATAATTCTTAAGCGATCTTTAAGTTTTAGAGGGTTTTCTAGATGTAGTTCATAGAGATTATTCTTTTTTACTAGTGTTCCTAAATATTGCCCAACGTTACCAGAACGTGATATATTACAAATTGATTCGTTACTAGCGTTATTTAAAAAACCTTTAGTATATTCGCGGTGGAATATCTTATCTAATAAATCGGTTTTAAAAGAAGAATCGTCTAATTTATGTCTATAACTAGTAACTAAAGTTTTAACATAAGTTTCATCTTTCATTCGACCCTCAATTTTTAAAGAATCAACTTTTAATTCTTTTAAGTCGTTGATAAGTGAAAATGAATTTAGATCTTTAGTTGAAAGTAAATAACATTTAGGACTTACTAATTCACCATCTTTATATAATTCATATTCGCGTCGACAATTTTGAGCACATCTACCACGATTGCCACTTCGCAATGTTAATAGTGAGGAAAAGAAGCAGTTACCAGAATAAGAAACACAAAGCGCACCATGAATAAATACTTCAATAGGCATTTTACTGTTTTCTTTAATTCTTTTAATTTCATCTATATTAGTTTCGCGTGCTAAAACCGAGCGTTTAGCTTTTAATTTAGTGAAATAGTTAACATCTTCTAAACATTTTATACCTACTTGAGTTGAAATATGACATTCCATTTGAGGTAAGAAATTTATTACATAATTAATAAGTGCATAATCAGTAGTAATAACTCCATGAACCCCAATTTTATAAATAGTATTTAATAATTCGTAAGCGTCTTGTAGTTCTTTATCTTTAATTAAAGTGTTACATGTAACATAGATTTTTTTACCTAAAACGTTGGCTATATTCACTATTTTTTCTAGTTCTTCTAAAGTGAAATTTTTAGCATAAGCTCTTGCTCCAAAACGATCTAGTCCTAAATATAGGGCATCAGCACCGGCATATAAGGCGGCAAGCCCAATATTATAAGAACCAGCTGGGGCTAATAATTCACAAGTCATTTAAATCACCATATATTATTTTAGCATATTCAAAAAATAAAATCACTTATTTGACTATAATATTATGGTGATATCGTGAATTTGGAAGAAGTATTAAAAAAATATTATGGTTATGATGAATTTAGAAAACCGCAAAAAGAAATAATCGAGCAAATTTTAAAGAAAAGAGATACCTTAACAATTTTACCTACTGGTAGTGGCAAATCAATAATATATCAAATTCCTGGTTTAATTATGCCAGGTTTAGTTTTAGTTGTTAGTCCGCTTATATCTTTAATGAAAGATCAAGTTTTAAATCTTAAAAAAAGAAAAATTAAGGCGGCTTATATAAGTAGTGATTTAACAATGAATGAGATAAATCATATTTATAGAAACAAAGATAAATATAAATTCTTATATGTATCAGCTGAAAGATTAGAAAACTTAAGTTTTCTTAAAAACATTAAAGAAATCTCATTATTAGTAATAGATGAAGCTCATACAATAAAGTGGGGTGCAGATTTTAGAAAAAGCCTATATAATATTGGAAATTTTGTAAATAAGCTAGAAAAACGGCCTGTAATAGCTTGTTTTACAGCTACATTAAACAGGCGTGATATTGAATTAATAGTTAATAAAACGTGTTTAATTAATCCTTATTTAACTAATTATTTGCCGTTAAAAAACAATTTAAAATATAAAGTATATTTTAATAAAAAAGAGCTAAGATTAGCGAAAATTTTAGAGATGAAAGAAAAGGCAATAATATATACTTTAACTAGATATAAAGCGGAAATATTATATAATAAATATAATAAAATATATGAAGCTTATATTTATCATGGTGGGATGAGTAGTAAAGATAAGAATCTAAATTATCAGGGTTTTAGAAGTAGTAAAAATGGGATAATTTTTTGTACTAATAGCTTTGGAATGGGTATTGATATAACGAATATTAGAACAATTATTTTATATGATTTACCAATCAATTTAGCTGATCTAATTCAACAAGCCGGACGAGCAGGACGAGATGGCATGGCTTGTTGTTGTTATGTGTTATTTTCAATTGATAGTATTGAAACATCTTTAAAATTTATTTATTCAGCAGGTGAACAAAAAGAAAAAATAAAAGATTTAAATGAAGTGGTAAAATTTTGTTATAGTAAGAATAAATCAGAATATATTAGGGAACATTTTAATTAATTTATAAATAAAACTTGTGTATTTTAATAAAATAAAGTAATATTAGCTTCGGTGATAAAATTGAAGAAAATAATTACAAGTTTCATATTTATTATATTGTTATTATTTACTAACGCTTGTAAAGAAAATAATGAACTAGATATTGATACTATTTTAAATGATTTTGCTGATAACGTAGAATTAGTTAGTGAAGTTGATGCTGATTTTTCTTTACCAAGTACAGTTAAAGCAAATGATTTAACTGCTAAATTAACTTGGCGAAGTAATAGTAAAAACATTCAAATAATTAATTATGAAGCTATAGTAACAAGAGATGTCAAAGATATAGATGTAACATTAACATGTATAATTAATTATAATGGTAATAGTAAAACAAAGGATTTTGTAGTTACAGTATTACAAGAAGCTGTTTATAGTTTTGTTGTTAAAGATGGTTATGCATATGACACTAATCTTAGAGTTGAAGTTTATGAAGATGAAATTTATAATAGCTATTTAGAAGTTGCATTATATATTGTTGCATTTTTAAAATTACCTGAAAATTATGTTTTAAAATCTGAACATAATAGCAGTGATTATACTGATGAAAACCTCTTAAGCTGTGGTGGGGATGTCTTCCAAAATAGAGAAGGATTATTACCTAAAAATGATCATTATTTTGAATGTGATATTTTATATGATGGTCATGGCCGTAATGCTTTAAGATTAGTTTATAGCATCGAAACTTTGAGTGTTTATTATACTACTGACCATTATGCAAGTTTTAATTATATTTATATTGATGGTAGTAGCTTAGATTCAATTTATGCAAACTAAAGTAATATTAGATGGTTCAAGCTTTAAAAATGCTAAAGATATTCATGATTATTTAGCGAAAGCATTAGATTTTCCTACTTATTATGGAGCTAATTTAGATGCTTTATATGATTGTTTAACAAGTATGAAGCAAAATGTTTTAATAATTGTTTGTCACATGGATAACTACAAAAACATATTAGATACGATTATAGATGCTAGCAAATATAATAAGCATATACTTATAGAAGGTGTCAATTGACACTTTTTATTTTAAATAAGGGAAATTTTATGCTATAATTTTGTCAGTGATGTGCTAGTTTTCGCACATAATTTAGTAGGGCCATTCTTTCTAGCAGAGTCCTTTAGTTATATAAAACTGATAGGGATCATACAAGTCGTAATGTTAAGTGAAACTGTTGTATCATTGTTATCTATAGAAAAATGATAGCCGATACTTTCAGTAGTAGGCAGTAATGTTTTAACGATATAGAAGAATTTAATAGTGGCTAGTAGATAAATAGATTAGAAAGGGTGTGAAAGTCGAGTCTAATCTACTCGACGTGTAAATGGAAGAAATAAAAAAAATAGTTGATAAATTACAACAAATTTTAACCCAAGATGGAAGATTAAGTTTAGATGAAAACATCAATAAAGCCCGGGAATTAATGAGCGCGTATCGTTGTGCAATTATGGAGATTGAAACTAAATTTAAAGTCTTAAATGATTGGTTTAGCTTACAACATGAAAGAAACCCAATCGAAAGTATAACCTCAAGACTGAAAAGTCCAGAGAGTATTAGAGATAAACTAGAAAGAAAACACTTGCCTATAACAATCACAAGCATTGAAGAAAATCTATATGATGTTGCAGGAATTAGGGTTATTTGTTCTTTTATAGATGATATTTATTTACTAGCTGATTGCTTAATAAGACAGGATGATATTAAAGTTTTAGAAGTTAAAGACTATATAAAAACTCCTAAAAAGAATGGCTATCGTAGCTTACATTTAATAGTTGAAATACCTATTTTTTTAGAAACGCAAAAGAAATATGTTAAAGCTGAGGTTCAGCTTCGGACCATAGCTATGGAATTTTGGGCTAAGTTAGAACATCGCTTAAGATATAAAAAACATTTAAGCCCTGAATTATATAATTATACTGCCGATGAATTGTTGAAATGTGCAAACGCAAGTAATCAACTAGATTATAAAATGCAAGAAATAAGGAATATAATTGAAAATGAAAAAAATAAATAAAATATTAATGCCATTAATTTTGTCGTTTATTGGTGGCTTTTTAGATATATATGCGATTAGCTATCGCGGTGGTAAGTTTTGTTTTTTACAAACTGGTAATTTAATATATATAGCTAATGATTTAATTAATAATAATTTAAATAGTGTCTATATTGGATTGTTTATATTTTTAGCTTTCACAATTGGTCTTATAATCGCTAATTTATTAACTTTATTATTGAAGAAAAAGGCCAAAGAAGAATTTATTCAAATACTTTTATTAGGCTTAGTTTTCCTACTAGTTATACCAAATTATTTTTTTAGTAAATCTAATAATTATTTTGAATTAAGTTATATAGGTATATTTTCTTTAGGCTTAATTGGTGGAATACTATTAGAATCTTTTAGATTTTCTTATTTGGCATATACAGCAACTATGATGACTAATAATTACAAATTATTTTGGCATTCACTAATAAGTGGAATATGCGAAAAAAATAAAATTGAGACAAAAAAAGCTTTTGTATATTTTTTAATTATTATAGCTTTTATTTTAGGTGTAACATGCTTTAGTTTATGTTATAAGTATGATATAATTGTGCAATATATTATATTTATTCCTCATTTTTTAATACTAATTTTATTAATAAGAGAGATAAGAATGATAAGTATTGGAGGTTAATTTATGATTAAGAATAATGAATCGATGGAAATGTATTTAGAAACAATTTATCTAATAGCCCAAAAAGGAATAAAAGTTCATTCAATAGATGTAGCTACAGAAATGGGCTATTCAAAACCTAGCATATCAAGAGCTATGCGAATTTTAGAAAAAAATGGTTATATTGTATTTCATCAGGATGGTGAAATTGAACTTACTAAAGCTGGTTTTGCTAGAGCTAGTGATGTTTACTTAAAACATACAGTTTTAACTAATTTTTTTATTAGCTTAGGTGCAAATAAAGAAGTTGCTGAAGATAATGCTTGTAAAATTGAACATATAATTACTGATGAATTATTCAATTTGATAAAGGAGAAGGTGCAAAATGATAATCCAGATGAAACAAAAGGCAACTAGCCAAGAGATAAAAGAAGTATTAGAATATTTTAAAAGTCGTGGATTAAGCTATAAAGATGCCTCTAGTGATAGCGTTAAACTTTATGGTATAATTGGCGATACTACTATGGTAACTGATGACGATGTATATAAATTTAAAGCGGTAGAAAACTTAACTAGAATTAGTGTCCCGTATAAAAAAGCCTCAAAAGTTTTTCACCCTAGTAAAACTATTATTGACGTAAATGGTGTAAAAATTGGTGGGGATAAATTTGTTATTATGGCTGGTCCTTGTGCTGTTGAAAGTAAAGAACAATTATTTAGTATAGCTGAAGATGTATGTGTGGCAGGTGCTGATATAGTTAGAGGTGGAGCATATAAACCTAGGACAAGCCCTTATGCATTTCAAGGTTTAGGTGTTGAAGGCTTAGATATTTTAAAGGAAGCTAAAGAAAAATATAATGTTCCAATTGTGACTGAGATATATTCAGCAGAATTAATCCCTTTATTTTTAGAAAAAGGGGTAGATATTTTTCAGGTTGGGGCTCGTAATATGCAAAATTATGATTTATTAAAAGCCCTAGGTAAAATTGATAAACCAGTTATGTTAAAAAGAGGAATGGATGCGACTATAGAAGAATGGTTATTAGCGGCAGAATATATTTTAGCTGGTGGCAATGACAAGGTAATATTATGTGAAAGAGGAATTAAAACTTTTGATACTTATACGAGAAACTGCTTAGATATACAAGCTGTATTAGCTATAAAACAATTGTCACATTTACCGATTATAGTAGATCCAAGTCATGCCTGTGGTCGTTATGACATGATTGAAGATTTAGCTAAAGCGGCTTTAGTTGTTGGGGCGGATGGTATAATTGTTGAAGTGCATAATCATCCTGAATTAGCTTTATCAGATGGTAAACAAAGTTTAAAACCAGATAAATTTGCACATATGGTTAAGGAATTAGAAAAAATATCTACAGTTGTAGGCAAGAAAATATGAATAAAGTTTTAGTGATTGGTCTAGGTGTAATAGGAGCTAGTTTTAGCTATGCTTTAAAGCGTAAGAACTATTATATTTATGGTGTTGATAAAGATAGCGAAACTATAAAATATGCCTTAAATAAAGGAATAATTAATGAAGGCTCGATCGATATTGAAGAGTTTTTAAATAAGGCTGATATCATCATTTTAGCTGTTTACCCTAAAGATATTTATAACATTTTAGAAAATTATAAATTTAATAAAAAACAAATTGTTACAGATGTTTCTGGGGTTAAAGAAGAGTTAGTGAATATAGTGAATGATTTAGATTTAGAATGTAAATATGTATCTATTCACCCAATGGCCGGACGTGAAAAAAGTGGTATTATGTATGCCGATGCTAGTCGTTTTATTGGTGCTAATTTTTTAATTATTCCGACTAATAAAACTGATGACTTAGCAATAGAAGAAATGAAAAAATTAGCTAAAGCTTTAGATTTTGGTAATATCAGCATAATTACTGCCGATTATCATGATAAGATGATAGCTCTAACTAGTCAATTGCCACATGCTTTAGCTGTTGCTTTAGTTTTAGCTAATGATGATGAAAATACGGTCGATTTTATTGGCGATTCTTATCGTGATTTAACGCGTATTGCGATGATAAACCATAAGTTATGGCAAGAATTATTTAAAGAAAATAAAAACAACTTAATAAAAAATATTGAAAATTTGACTAAAAAGCTAGATAATATTAAAGATTGTTTAAAAAATGATGATTATTTGCAATTAGAAGAAATGTTTAAACAATCTACAATAAAACGTGAATTAATGAATAAGAAAAAGGTGGCTAGATAATGGATATTAGAAATATAGCTATAGTTGCCCATGTTGATCATGGTAAAACCACTTTAGTGGATCAATTATTACGCTTTTCCCATACTTTTAGAGATAATGAACAAGTAGCAGAAAGAGTTATGGATTCAAATGATCTAGAAAGGGAAAGAGGAATAACTATTTTAGCTAAGAATACAGCAGTTGTATATAAAGATACTAAGATTAATATTTTAGATACACCAGGACATGCTGATTTTTCAGGCGAAGTTGAAAGAATTATGAAAATGGTAGATGGTGTAGTCTTAGTTGTAGATGCCTATGAAGGAACGATGCCTCAAACTAGGTTTGTTTTAAAGAAAGCATTTGAAGCGCATTTAAAACCAATTGTTGTTATTAATAAGATTGATAAACCTAGTGCTAGACCTCTTGAAGTATTAGATGAAGTTTTAGAGTTGTTCATTGATTTAGGTTGTGATGAAGATGAATTAGACTTTCCGGTTTGTTATACATCAGCTGTTAATGGGACTTCATCTATGTCTAGTGATCCGTCTGAACAAAAAGAAGGAATGGATCCCTTATTCAATATGATAATCAATAATATTCCAGCTCCAAATATGGACTTTGAAGCTCCATTACAATTTCAACCTTGTTTATTAGACTATAATGATTTTGTTGGTAGAATGGGTATTGGTAGAGTTAAGCAAGGTACTTTAAAAAGCGGACAAATGGTTTCTTGTTGCCGGATTGATGGTCAAGTTAAACAATTTAGAATTCAAAAATTATATACATTTAAGGGATTAGATAAAGTAGAAGCTAGTGAAGTAAAAGCTGGCGATATGGCGTGTGTATGTGGAATTAATGACATTTCAGTTGGAGAAACATTATGTAATCCAGGTCAAGAAATGCCACTTGAAAAATTACATATTTCAGAACCTACTGTTCAAATGACTTTTGGCACTAATACGAGTCCTTTTTGTGGGCGTGACGGTAAATTAGTTACAGCTTCTAAAATTGAAGAAAGATTATTAAAAGAAGTAGAAAAAGATGTTTCTTTAAAGGTTGAAAGAATAGCCAAAAGCGAAGAATGGATTGTTTCTGGCCGAGGTGAATTACATTTAGGAATTTTAATTGAAACAATGCGTAGAGAAGGTTATGAACTGCAAGTTTCTAGACCAAGGGTTATTTTAAAAGAAATAGATGGTGTTATATGTGAGCCATATGAAGAGGCTATAGTTGATGCCCCAAGTGATACTATAGGTTCAGTTATTGAGCTTTTAGGCAATCGTCATGGCAGTTTAATACATATGACAAATACTGAAACTCAATCAAGGGTAATTTATCATATACCTAGTCGTGGTTTAATAGGATTTAATACTGATTTTATGACTGTAACTAAAGGTTATGGTATATTAAACCATAGTTTTTTAGATTATCGTCCTCAAGAAGCAGTTAATGTTGGCAAAAGAACTAATGGTGTTTTAGTATCAATGGCCGATGGACAATCAACAGCATATTCAATTGGTCAATTAGAAGATAGAGGCATTATGTTCATCTATCCTGGCGAAGATATATATGAAGGTATGATAGTTGGTATTGCTAATAAAGACTTGGATTTAGCTGTAAATGTTGTAAAAGCTAAACAACAAACCAATACGCGTTCAGCAACAAAAGATATGACTGTAGTTTTAAAGAAGCCAAGAATTATGTCATTAGAAGCTTGTTTAGAATTTATTAATGATGATGAATTAGTAGAAGTTACACCTCGTCACATTAGATTAAGAAAGAAAATTTTAGATACAGTTGAAAGAAAAAAATATGACGCAAAAATGCGTCAAGAAAACCAATAAAAGGCTTTAAATAAAGCCTTTTTTTATAATAAAAAAAGACACTTTAAAGTGTCTTTTAATTTATTATCTATTATAGAATTCGACAATAAGTTGTTCTTTAATTTCTGGTAAGAATTCATCACGTTCAGGTATACGAACAAGTGTACCAACGTTTTTAGAATCATCGAAACTTACATATTCAGGTCTAACAGTTTTAGCTTCTAAGCTAGCTTTTACAACTACTAAATCTTTTGAAGTTTCTTTTAAAGAGATTTGATCACCAACAGAAACAGTATAAGAAGGAATATCTACTTTTTTACCATTTACTAAGAAATGTCCATGGTTTACTAATTGTCTAGCTTGAGCTCTAGTAGCAGCAAAACCTAAACGATAAACTAAATTATCTAAGCGCATTTCTAATAAACGTAAGAAATTAACACCAGTATTTCCTTGCATCTTTGATGCTTTGTTGAATACTTTTCTGAATTGTTTTTCAGATAAGCCATAAGTAAATCTTACTCTTTGTTTTTCTTGTTGTTGGATACCATATTCGCTTAATTTTACTCTTTTATTACCATGTTGACCAGGTGCATATTTTCTTTTAGCGATTTCTTTACCAGTTTCACTAGTTGAGTATCCTAAACGTCTACTTACTTTCCAAGTAGGTCCTGTATATCTTGACATATTTTTTTCTCCTTTCTATATTTAGGTAAAAGAAAGGACGTCATCTATTACTGATTAATTTATCTTCATATATATTTTCACCATGAGCAGCTAAGATTACTTATATCCTCGCAAGGTAGAGATAAATTAAAGCATATAATGACTGCTGCTTTTACCCATGCTTGACAATGATATCATAAACGTGCATTAAATGCAAGAAAAAATTTACTATTAAGTAAAAATATGCTACAATAACGAAGATTGGAGTAGATATTATGTATGATCGTATTTTGATACGTTTTGGTGATTTAACCCTAAAAGGTAAAAATCAACAAGAATTTGTAAGAAAATTATATAGTTTATTAGAAGAAAAATTAGAAGGCCTAAATGTTGTAATTGAAAAGAAACATGATCATGCTTATGTAATTTTAGGCAATTCTGATTATAAAGTTGTTCTTAATAGATTAGATTTAGTCGCAGGAATTCATTCTTATAGTTTAGTTAAAAAAATAAGTAGAGACCTAGAGGAACTAAAAAAAGAAGCTTTAATATATATTAATGAAGAAGTAAAAGAAAAAACAACATTTAAAGTTGAAACTAAAAGGGCAGACAAATCATTTCCTTACACTAGTATGGAAGTGTCTAAAATCATTTCAGCTCACTTACTAAAAAACACTGATTTTTTAGAAGCTGATTTACATCATCCAAAATTTGTATTAAAAATTGAAATCAGAAATGATGGTATATATTTATATAATAATCAAATTAGAGGCTTAGGTGGTTATCCTACTGGTATAGCAGGTAAAGGACTTTTAATGCTAAGTGGAGGAATTGATTCTCCTGTTGCGGGTTTTTTAGCTATGAAACAAGGTGTGGAAATAGAATGTATTCATTTCGAATCAACCCCACTTACTAGTATCGAATCAGCTCAAAAAGTAATTGATTTAGTAAAAATTATAGCCAAGTTTGCCCCTAATAGTAAAATAGTTTTACATATGGTTCCTTTTAAAGCTATACATATGTCTTTATTAGAAAAAATACCTGAATCATATAATATAACTATAATGCGCAGAATGATGTATAGAATTGCTAGTAAAGTAGCTAACAAAAACAATGATTTAGTTTTAATAAATGGTGAATCAATCGGCCAAGTAGCTAGTCAAACATTACAAAGCATGGCAACAATAAATGAAGTTACTAATATACCAGTTATAAGACCATTGGCTACTTATGATAAGTTAGATATTATTAGCATTGCAAGAAAAATAGGTACATTTAACATTAGCATAAAACCATTTGAAGATTGTTGTACTATTTATGTTCCTAAAGCTCCTGCAACAGCCCCTAAAGCTTATAAAGCCAGAAAATATGAAGAAAATTTTGCATATGAAGAATTAATTGATGAAGCTGTTTCAAACACTAAATCGATTGTAATAAGCAAAGATATGGATTTAGATTTAGCTATGTATGGTTTAGAAGTTGGAGAAGCAATTAATGAATATAATAAAATTAAGTAAAAATGAAATCACTAATATTAATAAATTATACCAAGCTAAATATCGTAAAGAAACAAATTTGTTTATAGCTTTAGGTCCTCATTTAAATAATGAAGCAAAAAAATATGGTCACCTAGTTAAAACTTATACAATTGATCCTAGTTATAGTGGTATTTTAATTAGTTATGATGATATGAAAAAAATAGCTAAAACTGATACCCCATGTCAGGTATTAAGTATTTGTCAAAAAATAGAAAAAAATGATCTAAGCGATAAAGTATTATTATTAGATGCTATCCAAGATCCCGGAAATATGGGAACTTTAATGCGTACAGCTAAAGCTTTTAATTTTAATACTATAATTCTTGGTGATGGTTGTGTTGATATTTACAATGATAAGGTTATTAGAGCTAGCCAAGGTGCAATCTTCAAACTTAATTTTAGACAAGAAAATTTAGTTGACTTTATTAATAATAATAAAAATTATATTTTTTATGGTACGGCTTTAGAAAATGGTTATAATATTAAAGAAATAAATAAAGCACCTAAATTAGCTTTAATATTAGGCAATGAAGGTAATGGTATAAAAAAAGAAATATTAAATATAACAAATAAAAACATCTACATTCCTATCAGTGATACAGAATCATTAAATGTGGCCATAGCTGGTGGAATATTAATGTATTTATTACAATAAAAAAGCAGCCTAATTAGGCTGTTTTTTAATTCATAAATTATTGATTTCGACTACACCATTAAGCATGACAAATAACACTTTTGCATCATAGGCTAGGGGATCTTTAGAATAGATTACGATATCGGCATCTTTATTATTTTCGATACTGCCAACTACATCATCAACACCTATTATTTTAGCAGCATAAATAGTATTAGCTTTTAAAGCATCTAAATATGGTAAACCAGCTTTTACAAATAAACCAGTTTGACAAAGTGTTGTATCTAGGGTAATGACAGGATGGTCTGTCATAAATGCATAATCAATTTTATTGTCATTTAATACTTTAGCTGAAACAAAAGATTTAGCTTTTAATTCATATTTAGATTTTTCACCTAAAGTAGGTCCAAGTATACATTTGACATTATGCTTTTTTAAAAATTCAGGTATTAAATAACCTTCAGTACAATGTTCAATAGTGTAATTTAAATTAAATTCTTCACAAATTCTAACTGCTGTAACAATATCATCAGCTTGATGGGCATGAACTTTAACTTGCATACCTGTAAAAACGCGTTGCAAACTATTCCATTTAGCATTATATTGGGGTCTAGTAGTTGTTTTGCCAGCGTTATAATTATCCCAATCTTCTTTATATAATTTGGCTTCAGTTAAAGCTTGACGCATTAATGCGGCACTAGCCATTCTAGTTGAAGGACCTTTTTCTTTATAACAACGTTTTGGATTTTCACCAAGAGCCATTTTCATTGCAGTCTCTTCTTTAACTATCATATCTTCAATTGTCTTACCTTTTGTTTTTAATATACAAAAGGTCCCACCAATTACATTTGCACTACCAGGACCAGTACAAACAGTAGTAACCCCATTAGCTAAAGCTTCTTTAAAAGAAGCATCGTGTGGCTTAATAGCTTCAATCCCTTTTAATTCTGGTGTAATGGGATTAGTAATTTCGTTAGTATCTTGACCTGCCCAACCATAAATCTGTTCCATCATTCCAATATGGCAATGCGGATCAACAATTCCAGGCATAGTAAAATATCCCTTAGCATCTATAATAGTAGCCTCTTGATATTTTTTGCTTAAATCAGTATCACTAACTTCAATAATTTTTTTACCTTCAACAACAATACTACCTAGACTATTATTTAAATTTGCCATAGTCCATAAATTACAGTTTTTAATTAGAATCATTTTCATTCTCCTCATTTATAGTAAATAATGGTAAAACATCACATTCTTGTTCTTTAATCATTTTATCTACATATAATATACCATCTAAGTGATCATATTCATGTTGAAAAACAATGGCTGGATATCCATATAAATTTTTAGTAATAGGTTTAACTTTATTTGTATTAAAATCATACATATAAGCTTTGAATTTAATACCATAATAACGAGGAACAACAAACCCATCAGTCACTCTAGTTACGCTTAAACAGCCTTCACCACCAGGTAAATAAACCATATCTTTAGTAGTGGCAATTATTTTAGGGTTAATTAAACAATACGAATATTTAGTTTGTTTTTCATCTAAGAAATCAACACAGTTCATCGCAAACATTCTTTTAGCTACCCCAACTTGAGGTGCTGCCATACCCACTCCAGGCCTAATATGATATTGTTTAGCTAATTCCTCATTTTCAGAAACAATTAAATATTGATATAGTTGTTTTAAACATGATAAATCAGACTCATCAAGTGGTAATTTAACATCTTGACACTTAATTTTTAAAACAGGGTTACCCTCTTTACAAATATCTTTATCTAAATACATAATAAAACCTTTCTTTCATATATTGAAATTATACCATATTTTTAATAAAAGTATATTAAATATAATTTAAAATAACATTTATCTAAACGTAAAAATGTGGTATTATATCGAAGGCGAGGTAAGATAAAATGATCATATTAGTAGGGAAAAGTGCTAGCGGGAAAACCTATATCGGCAAACTATTAGAAAAACAAGGCTATCATAAAATTGTTACATATACAACTAGAGAAAAAAGAATTGGTGAACAAAATAAAATAGACTATAATTTCATTACTAAAGATGAATTTTTAACTAAAATAAAACAAGATTTTTTTTATGAATATGTGATTTATAATAATAATTATTATGGCACAAGTAAAGATAGTACGAAAGATATTAAGAGTTATTTAATAGTTGAAGTTAAAGGCTTAACAAAATATTTAGGTAATAAAAACGTTGTAAGTTTTTATATCGATTGTCCTAAAGAAACTTTAAAGGCCCGAATGCTAAATAGAAAAGATAAAATAGAAGATATAAATATACGTCTAACTAAAGATGAAGAAGTATTTAAAGACGTTCCTAAATTAGTTGATTTTGTGATCGATGGAAACAAAAATGTAAAATTAATACTTAAAGAAATAGAGGAAAAATATTATGGACGCCTTAAAATGGCAATTAATAGTTGATAAATATATTAATGCTTTAAAAAATGATCAAACATATCTAAATTTAAAACAAATATATCAAGAAATTAAAACTAAATATTTTTATCTATTAAGTGATTTTATAAAAATAAAATCTGAATTAAATAAAGCTAATAAATATTATCCTAATTATGAAGATTTAAAGTTAGAATACCAAAAAATTAAAACTAAGCTTTATGAAAAAGAAGAAGTTAAAAAATATTTTTATATGCAACATAATCTAGAAGATAAAATAAATAAAGACATTAAAGAAGTTTTTGAAAATGCTATATAATGTCAAGAAAAAATACTTGACACATAATTAAAAAATGATATAATAGTTTTGTCAAAAAGAAAAAAGGAGTGAAAAACATGGTAAAATTAAGATTACAAAGATTTGGTTCTCATAAGGATCCTAAATATCGTATTGTAGCTGCTGATTCACGTAGTCCACGTGATGGTAAATTTATCGAAATTGTTGGTACATATAACCCAAAAACTAATCCTGCTACTGTAGTTATTAATAAAGAAGCTGCAACTAAATGGTTAAACAATGGTGCTGTACCTACAATCACTGTTAAAAATTTATTTAAAGCAGAAGGCATCACAAAAACAGCAGAATAAGAGGGGTATTAGATGATTAATTTTGAAGAGTTAATAAAAAGTTTAATTCTTCCTTTAGTCACTTATCCAGAAGATGTAGAAATAGAGTTACTAGCTGATGATCAAACATTACAATATCAAGTTAAAGTTAACCCTAAAGACTTTGGTCGCGTTATCGGTAAGGGTGGTCATATAGCTCAAGCTATTAGAACAATCTTATATGCAGGTGCTTCTAAAGAAGGAAAGAAAATCCATTTGGATATTGTTAGTAAATAATTTACCTTTAGCTTTGTCTAAAGGTTTTTATTTTGTTATAATAATAAATAAGTTGGTGATAAAATGGAATTAATAGTAACATCTAGTTCTAATAAAATGAATATTTTAAAGAATAGTCAAACCTTAAAACAACAAAGATTTATAAACGTTAAGGAATTAAAAGCTAAAATATTTGGTAAAATGAATGATAAAGGAGTTTATTTTCTTTATAATAAATATAATTTTAGTTTACCTTTCATTTTTAATTTAAATAAATATTTAGCCTATTTAAATCTAGAAAAAGAATATGCTAGTCCTAAATTAAATAGATTAAAGGAAATAAAAAAAGAATTAATTAAAAATAATTATTATGAATATGATAATTTATTTATAAATTATTTAAAAACAGTAAAAATCACCTTTTTAAATGTCGATTTAAGTGACGATTTAATTTTAAATTATTTAAATGTTAATAATATAAATTATGAAATTATTAATAAAAAAACTATTAATAAAGAATATGTATTATATAATGGTAAAGACCAAAAAGAAGAAATAGCTTATACATTCATAAAAATAAATAATTTATTAAATGAAGGAGTATCTCCTAATAATATTCATTTAGTAAATGTTAGTAACAGTTATTATAATCTATTAGAAAGAATGAGCTATTTTTACCAAGTAGATATAGATATTCCTACTAGTAGTACCTTAATAAGTAAAAATGAAGTTAATGAACTACTAGATAATGTTTCTAATTTATTTGACTATATTTCTAATATTAAAGATCTTGAATTAGCTAATTATATTATTGAAATAATAAATAAATATGATTTAACTACTATAACAAATATAAAATTTATAAAAGAATTATTGATTTATCTGTTAAGAAACAAAAAATGTAAAAATAAACAATATGAATCAGCAATAAAAATTAGTGATTTTAATACTGATTTTAAAGAAAATGACTATGTATTTTTAATAAATTTTAATCAAAATTTCCCAATAATTCAGGAAGAAAACTATTTAAATAAAACTGAATTATTGGAATTAAATATTTCAACAAACAAAAGCCAAATCATATTAGATAATACAATATCAAATCTATCTAATATTAATAATTTAACTATAACTATTCCTAAAATATACCTTAATGAACAAAATTTTAATTCAATAATTTATGATAAATTAAAATTCATCGATAAGCAAATAAGCTTAGAACTAGGCTATAATATGTTAAGTGATAATTTAGCTTTAGCAAGTGACATTGATAATTATTTAAACTATAATATCAAAAAACAAACCTTAGATTTATACGATTTAAAACATTTAAAATATAATAGTTATGATAATAAATTTAAACCATTTAAAGTTTCGTTACCTACTAATGTAAATCTATCTTATTCAAGTATGAAAACCTATTTTTCTTGTGCTTTTCATTATTATTTAGACTATGTTTTAAAACTTAGTATTAAAGAAGATACATTAAGCACAAAACTAGGCACTTATGTTCATCAAATTCTTCAAGATAGTTATAATTTAGATTTTGATTTTAATACTTTAACACACAAATTAAAAGAAGATATGACCGAAAAGGAAAAGTTTTATGCTAGTAGATTTGATGAGGTGTTGCGTAGGCTTTTACAATTTAATTATGAATACGAAAGTATTATGGCTTTAAAGGATGTTAAAAGAGAAGAAAAAATCGAAATTAAAAATGGTTTTATAACTTTAAAAGGGTTTATTGATAAAATAAGATTTTTAAAACAAGATAAAAAACTATATTTAGCAATATATGATTATAAAACTGGTTCAGATGAAGTAAGCTTAGATAATATAGCTTATGGTTATAATATGCAACTACCAACTTATTTATATTTATTAAGCAATAAATATAGCGATTTAGAAGTTAATATATGTGGACTATATTTACAAAAAGTAACCTTAGAAACACTAGAACTAGATTCTCTAGATTATTACAAACCATTTTTATTACAAGGTTATACCAATTTAAGCTTTGCTGATAAAATAGATAAAAATTATACTAATAGCAGTTATATAAAAGGTTTAAAAATAAATAAAGATGGTAGTATATATCGTTATGCAAAAACAATAGATTTAAAAGAAATAGAAAAAATAATTGTAATTGTCAATGAAAATTTAGAAAAAATAAAAAAAGCCTATATTGATAATAATTGGCCCATTAATCCTAAGGTTATTGATAATAAAGATGAGGCTTGCATATATTGCCCATACGCAAATATATGTTATAAAAAATATAGTAATAAAGTCAAATTAGAAGCTAAGCCTTTTAAGGAGGTTTAATATGGCATGGACAAATGAACAATTAACCGCAATCAAACAACGCAAAACTAATATTTTAGTTTCAGCTGGAGCTGGTTCTGGTAAAACTGCTGTCTTATCAGAACGGGTTTTAGAATTCATTGCTGAAGGTAATAGTATTAATGATTTATTAATATTAACTTTTACTAAGGCAGCCGCTTTAGAAATGAAAGAACGTATTTATCGTAAACTTTTAAGTAATGGATTTATAGAAGAAGCTAATTTAACATTAAATGCTAATATTACTACATTTGATGCCTATGCTTTAGCTTTAGTTAAAAAATATTATTATTATTTAGATATTGATCCTCAAATAGGGATAGCGGATAATAATATAATTAGCGAAGAGAAAAAAAGAATTTTAACTACAATATTAGAAGATTTATATAATACTAATGATAAAGAGTTTTATAATTTTTTAATTAGAGAAAATGTCAAAGATGATAAAGTTATCATTGATAATATAATTGAACTATCTAATAAATTAGATTTATTAGTAGATACTAATACTTATTTAAATGATTATGAAAAAACCTTTTATAATGAAGATAAAATAAAAAATTTACTAAATTCATATACAACTTTAGTACTAAATGAATTTAGTAAATTAAAAGAAACCATCTATAATTTGACTACAATTTTAGATGAAGAAAATGATAAATTAAACACCTATTTACAAAGCTTAATATATGAATTAGATCATATTAATAACTATGATGAATTAGTTGATTTTATTAACAATATTAAATTACCAAGCTTAAAAAAAGGAACTCTAGATAATGTTAAAGATGAAAAAAATAAGCTTAGTAAAAAAATAACGGATCTAAAATTGAGGTTTTTAGCTATTTATCCTAATGAAGAAAGTGTTTATCAAGATTTATTGAATAATAAGGGAGATATTTTATTTTTAATTAAAATTATTTTAAAATTAAATAAAGAAGTAGAATTATTCAAGAAAAAATATTCTTATTATACATTTACTGATATAGCTAAATTAGCTATCGAATTAGTAAAAAACAATCAAGATGTTAGACAAGAATTAATGAAACTTAAAGAAATATTAGTAGATGAATATCAAGATACATCTGATTTACAAGAAACATTTTTATCATATATCACAAATGATAATTTATATATGGTTGGTGATATAAAACAATCTATTTATCGCTTTAGGAATGCTAACCCATATATTTTTAAAACAAAATATCAAAATTATAAAAAAAATAAACAAGGAATGAAAATAGATTTAAATAAAAACTTTCGTTCACGTAAAGAAGTTTTAAACGCTATTAATTTAGTTTTTTGTAGTATAATGACTAATGATGTTGGTGATGCTAATTATCTTTTAGATGGGCAAATGCACTATGGTTTATTAAATTATGACGATTATGCTAAATCAAATTATGAAATGGAGGTCTTAAGCTATAGTGATGATGAAGAGTATAGTAAAGCGGAATTAGAAATATTTATTTGTGCGAATAAAGTTAAAGAATTAATAAATAATAATTATACTTATACAAGTAAAGGGTTAAGAAAAACTAGTTATAAAGATATCGCTATAATTGTTGATAAATCGACAAACTTTATTTTATTTAAAAAAATATTTGAATATTTAGGTATTCCATTAAGCATAGAAAAGAATTTAGATATAAAAGATAATGACTTAACTAAGACAATTATTGCTACATTAAATTTAGTTTGTGATCTAAATGAAGATAATAATGATGCTTATTTTAAACGAGATTTGACTAGCTTTTTACGTAGTTTTATAATGGAATATAATGATGAAGATATCTATAATATTATTGTTAATAATAATTATAATATAGATATTTTAAATGAATTAAAGCAAATTGACCTTGCTGGTGATTCTTTAGCTACATATTATACTATTATTAACAAAATAAAACTTTATGAGAAATTACCACTTATTGGTAATGTTGAAAATTCTTTAACTATTATAGATTATATAGGTGATTTATTAGTTAATTATAGTAAATTAGGTTATGATTTTATTAAAAGTGCTAAGTTTCTAGCTGATTTAATTAATAGTGATAGTAAATTAGAATATAAAAGTGAATCATTAGCTGATGATGAAGTAAGATTAATGACAATTCATCATTCAAAGGGCTTAGAATATCCTTATTGTATTTTCCCCTTTTTAGATTCTAAAAAGAATAATGTTGAAGATAAAAAAAGATTCAATTTATCTTTAGATTATGGTATTTATGTAAAAAAATCTGGTGAAAACAACGATAAATCCGCAATAGGAATTTTAGATAGAGAAACAGAAAAAAATAAAGAACTATCAGAAAAGGTTAGATTATTATATGTAGCCTTAACTAGAGCAAGAGAAAAAATAATATTAATTGTAAATGATAAAGATAACTATAATGCTGATTTAAAAACCTTTAAAGATATGCTTATTAAAGCCGATGTTATAAATAAATTTAGTAAAAAAGTAAAGAAAGAAGAATTAGGTTTAACTCATGAATATAACGTTGCTAAAATAAATGATATCATAACAAAAGAAGGTAAAAACATTTCATATCCAAATAAAAATTACCATTCTAAAGTTTTAGTAAAAGGGGAAATTTCTAAAAACAGTTTAGGGATAATAAATAAAGAAACAAGGTATGTTTTAGAGCTTGGTACTAATATTCATGAAACTTTAGCCTGTTTAGATTTGAAGAAACCTGACTATAGTTTGGTTAAAGCTGAATATAAAACTAAAATTAAGGATTTACTAAGCCTTGAACTATTTAAAGATATTGAAAAAGCTAATATTTATCAAGAATATGAATTTTATTTTACTGAACAAGATAAATCATATTATGGTATAATGGATTTGTTGTTAGAATATGATGATCATTATGTGATCATTGATTATAAATTGGCTCATTTAGACAAAGAAGAATATAAACGGCAACTTAGTGTTTATTATAGATATTTAAAGACGTTTACGACTAAACCTATTTTTGTTTATTTAGTTAGCATTTTAAGATTGGAGGTTAAAGATTTAACTGATGAATTATAATATATGTGGTAAGATTTTAAAGCCGCATGGCTTAAAAGGGGAAGTTAAAGTATTAAATAGTAGTGATTTTCCAAGATTTAAAAAAAATAAAATAGTATATTTAAAAAATGAAGATTACGAAGCTTTGTACATAAAAGATGTAAAAGAAGGCACGCCTTTAATTGTTAGTTTTAAGGGTTATGATGATATTAATAAAATATTGCCTTTAGTAGGTAAAGACTTATATGCTTTATGTGAGGATAGTGATTTAGGCCCTAATGAATATTATTATTCAGATTTGATCGGTAAAGATATTTATAATCAAGACAATGAATTAAGAGCTAAAGTTGTTGATATTAGGGAATTACCACAAGGTAAATATTTAGTTTGTCTAAAAGATGGTAAAAATAAATTGATTCCTTTTAATGAATATTTTATTAAAGACGTTTTAGTTGATAAAATAATAATTAATGAAATAGATGGTTTGTTATGAAAATAAAAATTATTACCTTATTTAAAGAAATGTTTATTCCCTTTTTAGAAACATCAATAATAAAAAGAGCGATTAATAACAATCTAGTAGAAGTTGAATTGATCGATCTTAGGGCCTATGCTAATGATAAGCATAATCATGTTGATGATACACCTTATGGCGGTGGGGTTGGAATGGTTATTAAAGTAGATGTAGTAAAAAGAGCGCTTGATGCTAATAAAACAAACGCTAGTAAAGTAATACTAACTACACCAAAGGGTAAAACTTATAATCAACAAATAGTAAACTCATTAGCTAAAGAAAAAGAAATAATTATATTATGCGGACATTATGAAGGCTTCGATGAACGAGTTTGTCAATATGTAGATGAAGAGATAAGTATTGGCGATTATGTCCTAACAGGCGGTGAAATAGCGGCTATGGTAATAGCTGATAGCGTGATTCGTTTACAAAAGGATGTTCTAACAAAAGGTTCATATGAAGATGATAGTTTTCAAACTGGTCTTTTAGAATACCCACAATATACAAGACCTTTTAATTTTTTAGGTTCTGAAGTACCGCAAGTATTAGTAAATGGTAATCATGAAGAAATAAGAAAATATAGATTATATGAAAGTTTAAAAACAACTTATTTGCGCAGAAAAGATCTATTTTCTAAATATGAACTAAATCAAGAAGAACAAGAAATGTTAGAGAAAATAAAAAAAGAAGCTTTACAAACAACTAAATAAATAATATACTTTAAAGATGGAAGGAGATAATAAAATGGCAACAAAAAAGACAACAACAACTAAAACATCAAGCACAACAAGTTGGAATAAGATTGCAGGTATCTGTGCATTTTTCGCAGTTGTGATCGCTGGTGTTATTTTTGCTATTAATGGTATCGTTAGTTTAGTAGGCGCAAGCTTTAGTGCTGGTGGCGTTTTAAATACAATCGCTACTGTATTACTAGTTGCAGCAGTAGTAATTCCTGGCTGGCGTTTTGTTAGAGGCCAAAAAATGTGGGTTCAAATCTTATTTTGGGTTTGTGTATTAGTCCTAGTTATTTTTGGCGCAATCAGCTTTAATATGTAATAAGTTTGATTATTATAATTTCTATTAAATTAAGAAAGGAATTAGAATATGGAACAATTAGATAAGAGTTTTTTACAATTTCCACCCATTGCAGTAATTTTATTATTGTTAATACCTGTTGTAAATCATATTTGTGAAATTGTTTTAAGATTATCTATTTTCTTAAGAAAAAGAGATGCAATTTCACTAGTTATGTTCATTTTATCAATATTTGTAGGTACTATTATTGGTTGGATTGATTTAGTAATGTATTTACTAAATAAAAAATTAATTTTAGCTTAATTTAGGCTTCCTAGTTTTCTAGGAGCTTTTTATTGTATATTTTATACACTTGTATTATAATAAGTGTAGAGGTGATACATATGTTATTAAATTTAAAGCTAAGTAATGTTTTTAGCATCAAAGAAGTTGAAATAAACTTTATTAAAGGAAGATACGTTTATAAAAATGAAATGGTATATAACAACACAATAGTAAATCCACTAGCATTATATGGTTATAATGGTAGTGGTAAATCAAGTTTGTTTAAAGCAATGGCATTTTTAAGTAGTTTCTTTTTAGAAGGAGATAATTATCCTTTAGAAATCAATTATTTATTAGAACAAGAGGCTAAAGCTAAAAAAGAAGCAAATTATTTAATTTCCCAATTTGAATTAACCTTCAAGTTAGCTAATGATATTTATAATTATCACCTTAGTTATGGTGATTATAAAGTAATAAAAGAAACATTAAGCAAAAATAATATTAATTTATTTGAAAGATTAGATAATAAATATATGTTACATCTTTATTACGATAATCTTAATGAAGTAAAATTAAAAGATAAATCATTATTAATTGAAATTAAAGATAAATTTATTGATGTATATGATTATTTAACAAATATTAATGTTATATTAGATAATAGAATTAATACGGTTGCTAAAACTTTAGTCAATAATAATATTTATGATTTATTTATTAAATATCAAGCTGAAATAAAAGCTGTTTTTAATGATTTTTTATTATTTAGTGATTATGAAATAGTTAAAAAAGACTATAAATATCAAATGAAATATGATGCTTTTTATTTGCCAATTACCTATTTGTCAAAAGGAACTTTTAATATTTATCTAATATTAAGCTTATTATTAGCCAGTCCTAAAGATTCATTATTACTAATCGATGATCTTGATACTAATATTCATCCATTTATATTAGATAAAATAATAGCTCTAGCAAATGAAAAACAAATCCAACTTATCTTTAGTTCACACAACACGCATTTAATGCAATTATTTAGACCTGATCAAATTTATTTAGCTAGTTTTAATAATTATAGTTCATATTATAAGAGATTGTCAGAATATAAAGAAAATATTAGAGAAATAAATAATATTGAAAAAATGTATTTAGCAGATGTTTTTAAAGAAGTTTAAAACTTCTTTTTTTTATGGTAGAATTAATTGGTGGTAAAATGAAAAATAAAAAAATAATTTCAAGTGATTTAGAAAAATATAATAAATATCGTAAATTAGAATTAATAAGTTTTATTATAATAGCTTTAGGAATCATATGTGCGGCTTTAAGTGCGATATTTAAAAATAAAGGAGGAACTAATCATATAATATTTATAACATTAATAATTATAGGTTTACTCATTATGATAAGTGGCTTTATTATGTTTAGTATTTATTATTTTAAAATAAAAAAAGAGGTAGAAAATGAGAACAATTGAAGTAGGAACTAGATTTGTTATATTAGAATTAGAAAATGAATATATCTATTATAACAATTTAGAATATGAAGTTTATGTAAATGGAAGTTTATATAAAAAAGGAAAAGAGAATGTTATAGGTATTTATGATTTATTACCAAATAAGAGCTATAAGATTAAGGTTTTAAATGAAGAAGTTGAAGTCAAAACAAAGATGGAAACTTTATGTTTACATACTGATTTATTCAACCCATATAAAGATGGAATTAATGATGATACTACTAAATTACAAGCGGCTATTTTGTGTTGTCCTGATGGAGGTACAGTATATATCGATAAAGGAATTTATTTAATTACATCATTATTTTTAAAATCAAATATAACTGTTTATTTAGATAAGGAAGCAAAATTAATTGCTAGTCATGACCGATTAAAATATGCGGTTTTGCCAGGTGTAGTAGATAAATATAATTTTGGCGCATTTGAAGGTCAAGAATTAAACACTTTTGCAAGCATTATAAACGGAATAAATGTAGAAAATGTAGTTTTAGCTGGTCTTGGAGAAATAGATGGGGAAGCGTATAAGGGTGATTGGTATCAAAGACATAATGAAATAAGAATAGCTTGTAGACCTTTCGGCATATTTTTAAATCGTTCAAAAAACGTTGTTATGGCAGGTTTTTTCATACATAATACCGCGTGTTGGAATGTTCATCCTTATTTTTCTAGCGAATTATCATTTTTAGATTTAAGAATTGAAAACCCAGCTGATATGCCAACGACTGATGGTTTAGA
The DNA here is from genome assembly GCA_949293265.1 of uncultured bacterium. Classification (GTDB taxonomy): domain Bacteria; phylum Bacillota_I; class Bacilli_A; order Acholeplasmatales; family Anaeroplasmataceae; genus CALUXS01. Next base: position 11,397 of record CASFCK010000015.1, on the reverse strand, counting down.
TCCAGATTGTTGTGATAATGTATTAATACTAGGTGTAAGATTTAGTGTTGGTGATGATTGCATAGCTATTAAAAGTGGAACGATCGATTTTGCCAAAAAATATTTAAAACCATGTTCTAATATAATGATAAGAAATTGTTATATGCAAAGAGGACATGGGGGAGTTGTTTTTGGTAGTGAATCTAGTGGGGGAATAAATAATGTTGTGGTTAGACAATCGATATTTAAGGATACGGACCGAGGTTTAAGAATTAAAACAAGAAGAGGTAGAGGTAGATATGGTAAAATTTATGATATTACTTTTACTGATATTTTAATGGATAATGTCTTAACTCCTTTTGTTGTTAATATGTTTTACAATATGGGGCCTAAAGGCGGTCATGAGCCATATGTTTGGACATTAGAAAAACAAAAAGTCGATATTACAACCCCATATATAGAAAATTTTAGTTTTAGTAATATTATTTGTAATAATGTTTCTTTAGCAGCTGGTGTTTTTTTAGGCTTACCAGAAGAAAGTATTAAATCTTTGACGTTTAAAAATGTTATATTTAATTACGATTTAAATGCCGAAGCAGGTTATCCGGTTATGATCGAACATAAAGAATTAATGCAAAGAGTAGGATTATATTTATTGAATGTAGATAATTTATATTTAGATAATGTCACATTTAATGGCAATTTAGGTAGGGAGGTTGTAATAAATGGCAATACAGTTATCAAGAAAATATAAAGAAGATTTTAAATCTAAATTAATTATTGCTGGTATTGAAGTTATAATTGGAATATTATTCTTTGTTTTACCAATTGAAAATATTATTAGTGTTATGACATTTTTAATTGGCATCATATTATTAATAAGTGGAGTTTTAAAGTTATTATTCTCTTATACTGGTAATAGTATTTATAATAAATATTTATTAGGTAGTGCTTTAACTCAAATTTTATTAGGCTTATTTTTGCTTATTTTTAGAGGCGGAGTTGCAAATATAGTCATAGGTTCTATAATTTTAGTCATATCGCTTTTTAGAATAATTTTATCTGATAATAAAATTAAAACATTAAATGAAGAAATATTCACATTATTATTAGGTCTATTTATTTTATTATTTGGAATAGGCAGTATTGTTAAAATTGTAAGATATATAGCAGGAGCTCTAATTATTTTATTTGCTATCTATAATTTATATTTGGCTTATCTAGAATACAAAAAAGAAAAAAACAAGGACAATATTTTAGACGCAAGCTATAAAGAATTAAAGTAAAAGACGCTTTACAAAATTTCCCTTGCAAAAAAATCTATTTTTGATATAATTTTGAAGTGAAATGGAGTGAATAAATATGAAAGTAGCGATAATGACAGATAGTAATAGTGGTATTACGCAAAAAGAAGCTCAAGAATTAGGTGTTAAAGTAATTCCGATGCCTTTTATGATTAATGGTGAAGAATACTTTGAAGATATAAATTTAACGCAAGAACAATTTTACAAATTATTAGAAGATGATACAGCTAATGTTTGTACAAGCCAACCTAGTGTAGGGGTAATTTCATCTATGTGGGATGAATTATTAAAAGAATATGACCAAATAATTTATATTCCAATGTCAAGTGGTTTATCAATGAGTTGTAACACAGCTAAGACATTAGCTCAAAATTCATATGCAGGTAAAGTTTTTGTTGTTGATAATCATCGAATTAGTATTACGCAAAAACGTTCAGTTTTAGATGCGATTGAATTAACTAAACAAGGTTATGATGGAGCAAGTGTATTAGAAATTCTGACGAAAAATATGCATAACTCAACAATTTATATTACCGTTGATACTCTTAAATATTTATGTAAAGGCGGAAGATGTTCTAAAGGTGTGTATTTAATGGGAACCCTATTAAAAATAAAGCCTATTTTACAAATTCATGGGGAAAAATTAGATACATTTAAGAAAACGAGGACGCTTGAAAATGCTAAGAGAATAATGAAAGACCAAGTTAAAGAAGATATTAAAAATCTTTTAGCTTTCGATAACCGTACTGATAATATTCATATTGATGTAGCTTATACTAAAAATGAAAAAGAAGCATTACAATTTGTTGAAGAAATAAAAAATGAATTTGGCATTACAAATGTTATATGTAATCCACTTTCATTATCTGTTTCTTGTCATATCGGACCAGGAGCATTAGCTATAGGTGCGACTAAAGCTACAATAGTTGAATAAGCCAACGATTTAGTTGGTTTTTTTATGCAAATTATCTAGATTGCTCAAGAAGTAAGAATTGGCTTTTTCTAGTTGTTTTTAAATTGTAAGTGTTATATAATATATGCAATTTAGGAAGGTGATTTTTATAAAAAATATATCTCCTTATATTAAAATATGTTTAACTTTTGCGGGAGTTATTTTAATAGGAGCCTTGTTATTAATGTTACCAATTTCGGTAAATGAAGGCTATGAAAATTTAAATTTTGTTGATGCTTTATTTATGTCAACAACCTCAGTTTGTGTTACAGGTTTAACTGTAGTTCCTAATTGTGGTGCTCAAATCAGTGTTTTTGGTAAAATTGTTTTAGCTTTATTAATAGAAATAGGTGGTTTATCATTTATTACGGTATTTACTTTCTTCATTATTTTAATGGGTGGTAAGATAGGGATTAGTAATAGATTTTTATTAAGAGAAAGTCTAAATCAAAATTCTTTAAAAGGAATAGTTGGATTAGTTAAAAAAATAATATTTCTAGCACTCAGTATTCAATTTATCGGTTTTATATTAAACTTTTTAGCATTTATGAGTTATGACGATGATATCATGACGGTTATAGGTGTAAGTTTATTTCACACGGTTGCTAGTTTTAACAATTCAGGACTAGATATATTTGGTGATTTAGCCACTGTACCTGGTGATTTATCAATGATTCCATTTGCGGCCGACGTCTTTGTAAACATTAATACAATTTTATTAATTGTCTTTGGTGGTCTAGGTTTCATGGTTCTTGATGATGTAATAAGAACAAGAAGATGGAAAAAGTTTAATATAAATACTAAAATAGTTTTAATAACCACAATTTTCTTAATTTTTGGTGGAGCTTTATTTCTAAAGATAGCCAATAAAGAAAATACTTGGCTTGAATGCTTTTTGATGAGCGTATCTAGTAGGACAGCCGGTTTTCAATCTGTTCAATGTGCGGATTTGAACGGTGGTGAATTTTGTATCATCAATGCCTTAATGTTTATCGGGGCTAGTCCTGGTTCTACAGGTGGTGGTATTAAAACCTCAACTTTTTTTGTAATTATTGTAACAATAATTTCAATAGCACTTGGTAAGAAACCAGTAGTATTTAAAAGACAAATATCTCATAGTATTATCGTTAAATCATTAGCTCTTGCTGTAACGGCAATTATATTTTGTTGTATAGCAATATTCTTAATAACTTTAATGGACCCTAATTTAGGTGTAGATACTATAATATTTGAGGTAATTTCAGCATTTTCTACAACCGGTTTATCAATGGGAATAACCTCTAAATTATCGGTTGGTAGTGAATTAATAATAATATTTATGATGTATTTTGGTCGTTTAGGTCCACTTACAATTTTGTCTTTAATTAATAGAAACTGGCGTACAGGTACAGACAATGGTATTAGATATGTTGAAGAAAAGGTGGTAATAGGTTAATGAAAAAGAAAAGTTTTGCGGTCATTGGTTTAGGCCGCTTTGGTTATTCTGTAGCTAAAGAATTAAGCAATAATGGTGCTGATATTTTGGCTGTTGATAAAGTTGAAGAAAATGTTAATAGTGTGGCTGAGTTTATCAATAACTGTGCAATATGTGATTCAACTAAAAAGAAAGATTTAGAAGATTTAGGTTTTAAATCTATTGATCATGCGATAGTAGCTATTGGTAATAATTTAGAAGCTTCTATTTTAACAACAATTAATTTAAAAGCTTTAGGCGTTAAAGAAATAACAGTTAGAGTTGATGATAATAACTATAAAGAAATATTTAAGACTTTAGGTGCTACATCAGTAATTATTCCTGAAGAAGCTTCAGCTATATCATTAGCTAATAGAATAGTAAGTGACACATTCTTAGATTTCTATAAAATTAATAGTGATTATAGCATCGTCCAAATTAAAGTATCAAATAATTTTAGTCCAGTAAGCATTATTTCTTTAGGGGTAAGACAAAAATACTTGATTTCAATTATTGGTATCATTAGAGAGAATTCATTTAAGATCCCTGAAGGTCAAGACTTTATTAAAGCTAAAGACGTTTTATTAGTAATAGGGACAAAACAAGATATTAGAAAATTTGATAGTTTTGTTAACGGAGAATAAAAATGAAAGCTTTAGTTTGCTATAACCCATTTAGTGGTAGGCAAAAGTTTGAAAAGCATTTAAACTATGTTAAAACAAAACTGAGCTCTAAATATGAAGTTGTTGATGTTTTTAGATCTCTATATCAAACAACAATTACAACTTATATTAAAAGTTATGCTAGTAATTATGATCTAGTTATAGTTGTAGGTGGAGATGGTAGTTTAAATGAAGCAATTAATGGTTTAATGCAAGTAGCTAAAAAACCGGCTTTAGCCTATATACCAATGGGTACAGTAAATGATGTTGGTCATTTACTTAAGTTAAAGAAAAATATTAGGGGTATAGTAAAAATAATTCTAGAAGGTCATACGACTAAAATTGATGTTGGTAAAATTGAAGATAAATATTTTGTCTATGGTTGTGGCATTGGCAAATTTACTAATGTTAGCTATGATGTACCAATGAAATTAAAAAAAAGATATGGCCGTTTATCATACTTTATTGAAGCAGCAAAGCATTTACAAGTTACTGAAAAAATGAATTTAGAAATTGAAGTTAATGGTAAATCTTTTAAAGACGACTATTATGTAGTTTTAGCCCTAAATTCAACGCGAATAGCTGGTTTCAGACCACATCGAGAAATAAAGCCGAAACTTAATGATGGAGTTTTTGATTTAACATTGGTTTCGAAAGCTAAATTACGATTATCGATTTATAACTTATTATTCTTCTTTATTTTTGGTGAACGTTATAAATTAGGTTTAAAATACTTAAAAATGTCTAAGTGTACTATTAAAAGTGAAGAAGAGGTAGCTTATAATGTTGATGGCGAATATGCTTTTTCTAAAAAAGAAGTAAGTATAGAAGTCTTAAATAAGGCTGTAGATATAATAGTTAATAAAAAAATAGTTAAAAAATATTTTGAATAGGAAGCAATTCCTATTTTTTTTGCTTGACAATAGTCCGAAATCGTAATATAATATTATCCGTAATCGGATTAAATGAGGTGATAAAATGGATGTAAGAGAAATGGTTAGAACCTATACAATGACAGCATATAAAATAGATGGTATATATTATAAATTTGCTAAAAAAATGGGGATTAATGAATCTGATTTATGTTTATTTTATGCCCTTTATCCTAATTATAAGTTATCACAAACACAAATAGCTAAAGAATGGCAAATTCCTAAAACAACGCTTAACACCAGTTTGAAAAAGTATGAAAAAATAGGTATTTTAGAACTTAATTATTTGCCAAATAATAAAAAAGAATTATTAGTTTCTTTAACCACAAAAGGTAAAGAATACTTAGACCCTTTTTTCAATAAATTATTTATTGCTGAAGATAAGGCTTTAAAAAAAGTATATGAAGAATATGGTTTAATGTTTGTTAAAGCTCATGAATTATTAGCGGAATTATTAAAAAAAGAAATAAGTGAAATCGAGGTATAGTATGACAGAAAACAAGTTTTTTGAATATGCTCCGATTAAAAAGATATTTTTGATGATTGCAATACCAGGAGCAATTGGGATGTTGTTTAGTGCTATTTACCCAATTGTCGATGGTATTTTTATTAGTAATTATATAGGCAAAACAGCTTTTGCGGCAATGAATTTAGTTTTTCCCTTTGTTTATATATTATTTTGTGTTGCCGATTTAATAGGTGTAGGTTCAAGTGTTGTAATTGCTATATTATTAGGTAAAAAAGAAAATGAAAAAGCTAACCGATTGTTTACAACATCAATATTGTTAATTATTATATCCGAGTTGTTAATAACAATTATTTTTTATTTTTTAGCCCCTGCTTTATTAGATATGTTGAATGCTACCGGTCAACTTAAAGAATTATGTTTAGAATATTTTAGAACATATATTATCTGTTTGCCATTTTCGAGTTTAGTATTTGCGATGGATAATTATTTAAGAATTTGTGGTAGAGTAAAGATTAGTATGTTTTTAAATATTTTTATGTCTTTATTTATAATAGTTATTGAATTTATATTTTTAGGGGTAATGGATTTAGGTATATTTGCTAGTGCACTAGCAAGTTCAATTTCATTTTTTCTTTGTACTATTATAGCTTTAATGCCATTTATTAAAGGAAATATGGTCTTAAAACTTCAAAAACCAATTTTCAATATCAAGGAAATGTTTAGTATTATTAAAAATGGAGGACCAGTTTTTATAAATAATATAGCTGGTCGTTTAATAGGTTTAGTATTTAATTTTCTATTATTAAAACAAGCTGGTGAAAATGCAGTTAACGCATATGGTGTTTTAATGAGTCTTGAAACTTTTGTTCTACCTTTAATGTATGGAACATGCGATTCATTACAGCCCGTTACCGGTTATAATTATGGAGCTGGTAAAATAAATAGAGTTAAAAGAATCCAATTTATGTCTTTTTTAGCTTCATTTGTGATTTGTATTATATCAGCCATATTAATGATTTTATTACGCGGTCCATTAACTAGTATCTATATGAATCAAAATGCAAATGATGCAATAGAATTAACTAAAAACGCTATTTTAATTTATGCATTTACTTATTTTACGCGGTGGATTTCTTATGCTGGACAATCATTTTTTGCTAGTTTATCGCGACCAAAAGAATCAATAGCGATTTCTCTAGCAATATCATGTGTTGTACCAGGAATATTAATTGGAGCATTTTATAATTTGGGTGTATTTGGGATATGGTTAAATTTCCCGGTAAGTAGTTTGCTAGTTGGAATAATGACATTTTCAATTTTGTTTTACAAGAAAAAAACAAATAAGTTATTCGAGGTGCAATATGAATAAAAATTTAAAAATCAAAAAAGTAACACCTGAATATATCGAACAATATAATGATTTGTTACGTTATGTATTTCAAGTTACATATAGAGTTTTAAATCAAATTGGTTATAAAGAAAAAGAAATAGTAAGAGCCAAATTTCCAACAATGGAAAAAGCAGACGTAATAGGTTGGTTCGATAATGATAATTTAATTTCTCAAGTTGTTGTATATCCGATGAAAATAAATATATTTGGTAAAATATATAATATGGCAGGTTTAACAGGTGTTGGGACATACCCTGAATATTCTAATCGGGGATTAATGCATAAATTATTAGAACAAGCCTTAAAAAATATGATTAAAAAAGGTCAAACTATTTGCTACCTATATCCCTATTCTATTCCTTATTACCGGAGAAAAGGTTGGGAAATAATATCAGATCGTATCTCATATGAAATTAAGGACTATCAATTACCTAAACATAAACAAGTACCTGGTCATATTGAAAGAGTAATGGTTGATAGCGAAGAGTTAAAGTTGACATACAATAATTATGCAAATAATACTCACGGTGCAATTATAAGAGATGAACTAGCGTGGAATGAATATTTTATGTGGGATAGTGATGATATTAAAGCAGCTATTTACTATAATGAGTTTAATGAAGCTGATGGATATCTTATTTATAAAATAGAAAATGAAGTATTTTATATTAAAGATATGATATTTAATAATGAAACTGCAAGAACAGGTTTATGGAATTTTGCCTCAGCTCATTTTTCGATGATTGATAAGGTAAAGGGTAACACTTATACTGATGAACCACTAGCATTTTTACTAGAAGATGCAAGCATAAAAGAAGATATATCACCATATTATATGGCTAGAATAGTAGACTTTAAAGAATTTATTGCTAATTACCCATTTAAACCAGATGAAATTAAAAGAGAGTGGAAATTTAATCTAATAGATCCAATTTTAGAGAACAATCAAGGGACATTCTTATTAACAATAGATAAAAAAGGACATGGTAAAGTAGTTAAAATAACAGAAAAATGTGAAGATAGTATAAACATTCAAACTATGACTACAATGTTGATGGGATATAAAAGACCTGACTATCTAGCTAAAATAGGTAGAATAAAAGCTGATCCGAGCACGATAGATATGTTAGAAGATGCAATAGAACAACAAACTCCGTATATATCAGATTATTTTTAATAGCTTAGTTTAGCCATAATTCAGATTATATAGAAATCCAGATAGATCTGGATTTTTCTTTTGCACAAAATAACCAAAAGGTGAAAATAAATGTAAAAAATAGACACAAATTGCAAGGTAGTTTGCAAATATTTTAGACCTATTTTTGAGATGGTATTTACTTAATTAATGTTTTTTCAAACTGAATTGGAGAAAGGTACCTTATAGAAGAGTGAATTCTAATCGGATTGTAAAAACCCTCTATATAATCAAATATAGCCCTATATGCATCATCATAAGTATGTAGTTTCATTTGATAAAGTTTTTCTCTCTTGAGTGAACCGTGAAATCACTCTTGAGCTGCGCTTTGATCACATGAATAATCTAATTCAGTATAACTAGGTATGATATTAGGTTAGATAAAAACTTACGATATTCTTTAGAACACATCTGGGAACCTTTGTCGGAATGACAAATTAGACCAGGAGAAGGCTTACGAATTGCTATAGCTTTCTTTAAAACAATTATCAATTGTTCGTTTGTTTGATTCTCAAATAGACTCCAAGAAACAACTCTTTTTGATAAGTAATCAATGTAGGTTATTAAATAAAAGGTTCATTCATTAATGGTTTTAATATAGGTAATATCAGTTGTCCAAACCAGATTTATCCTAACGACATTTAAATCTTTAATTAAATTAATTATTAAAGATTTTTCGGTCTCTGTCATAGTAGATTTTCTATGAGGAAATTTTTTAGCTACAATGCTTCTTATACCTAGTAGATTCATAGCTCTAGCCACTTTAGATTTTGGGCAAATAAGGCCATTTTTATTCAAAATAGCAATGATTTTAGGTGAAACATATATTCCATTAGAATCAGCATATATTTGAATAATTAAACAGTAAAATAAAATTGTTGCATTTCTAACTTTTGATCCAATAGATTTCCAATATATATAAGATGATTTATTGACATTTAATACTCTACATATATAATTCAAACCAAAATTATATCTTTCAATTAGAATAGTTATACTACTAAAAAGTTCTAATCCTTTTTTGCTAATAAGGTAATCTTTTTTTAGTACTTCATTTTCTCTTTTAAGAGAACTAACTTGTTTTTTCAAATCATCAATTATCTGATTTTGGGTTTTATAATCAGCATCAAAACAAAGATTATTTTTGTTATAAGCAGTAATCCATTTTTCGAGTTTTTAAGTGGAATATCAAACTGCTCAGTAGTTTTAATTGTAGAGTGCTTTTCAACACAAACAAGATTAACAATCATTGATTTGAAATTATTATAATATTTTTTAGAAATTTTAATGCACCGACCTTAATTAATATAAGTTGTATAATTCTTAGATTTATTATAGCATACCAACTATAATACTGGTCTAAAAAATGATAAACTGCTTACTATAGATGCAAGTAATGCTACAAATGTGAAAGTAGAAGCTAAAACAGAAGGTAGCATAGGAGCTGTTATTAAAAGTGATAGCTCAAATGTTCAAGTTTCTGGTGTAGTAGCCTAAGATATAGTTAGTTCTCAAGCTGTAGTTTGGGGTTTTGCTGGTGGTGTAGGTTCAAAAAAGAGTCCATATTTGATAAGTAGTGCGGATGAATTTGCTAATATTAATTCACTAGGTTCGAAAATGAAAGAAGGACAAAGTTATTATTTTAAACAAATAGCTGATTTGAGAAATGTTATAATGATTGATTATATAAATGGTGGTTATGATGGTGGAAATTATATATTAGAAAAACAACAAGATAATTGTTATTATCTTTTTAATGAAATGACAGGTCATACTACTTTTTTAAAATATATATCTAAGTCAAAAAGCAGATAAAGCTACTAGTCTATTATGCATAGCTGATTGGAACACAGCTTATGGAGCTGATTTTATAAATATTAATATAGTAGGCGAAGATACAAAAATTAATTCTAATAATTTCGGATTTATTGTTATTAATGCTATTTTTACAAATGGATATGAAGAAGTAAAGTATAAACTTTAAGAGCATAAACGTTAATGTAGATTTAGAAAATGAAGGAACATGTACCGGCCTTATAATTGGTTCAGGACCATGTTTTAATAATCCTAATACCACTTTAACATTTGAAAATTGCTGTAATAATGGTAATCTAGTTGGCACACAATCGGTCGGCTTTTTATATGGCAATAGTGCTTATATTGGAAGCATCAACAATCCAACTAAACAAATAAAAGTGATAAATTGTCAAAATAATGGCTCAATAATATCGTTTTCTACAAATGCAATAGTAGAATTAGCTCCTAAGTTAGATATCATAAACAACTTATATGAATACGAAGTAGGAGGTCGTTATCTTAATAGTAATTATTTAGAAAACTCAGATTTAAAATTAATTCAAAACGGTTCTGATTTTTATGCTTCAACCTCTGATGAATCTGTAACTTATAAATTAGTATTAAATGTTGGGACTATAACTTGGAATCAAAAACACGAAGATGGAACAAACGTTGTATCTAATGGTGTAAAAATGATACTTCCAATAAGTGTAAATAACGATATTACTAATTAAATTAATTCATTTTATGCATATGATTTAGAAACAGCATTAGAAAAAAACATCTTAAAACCAGAGGAAACAGCTAATTTAAGATATCAATCAAGCTCAGGATATCAATTTGCTGTCATCGTCAAAGATAATAGAAATTATCTAATTTTTGCCCCATCTACTGAATATAGTATTGATTCAAGTGTTTTAGTCTTAGTTTATTCATATGATATGGCAGGTCATCTAAATGGTATTTTAACATATAACAATTAAAATAAAGTGGTTTAAATGACCACTTTATTTTATATATTAATGTTTTTAATGAAAATAAACATTAAATAATCAAATTTTAATATGTAAATAGCTAAAAACCAAATATTCAAGGATAGAAAAAGTAATAAATAATCATTTATTCAGTTTGTCTTTATTAAATATTAATGTATAATATAGACATTAATAGCAATCGGTATAACTGTCAATAGAAAAATTGACAATTTGACCAATGCAAAACACCCACTAAGAAAGTAGGTCGAAATCTGATATAAAAAGATGTT
>CASFCK010000014.1 GCA_949293265.1 uncultured bacterium | reverse complement strand
TATTTATCTTCAAATAAATTGATATATGTTTAATGATGTTCATAATGTGTCTTTAAATAAACTGAGAAAAGTTTCTTTAAATAATATGCTATTCAACAATAATGGCAATGAAAAAGAAATATATTATAATGTTATGACACCTGAAGAAGCTAATGTAATAAATGGTTTTAGTGTCGGGTTATATGATTCTAATTATACAGAAATATTTTATGATTTAGAAGGAAATGAAATAAATGGTTTACTTGCCCGTTATTATGGCGATTTAAGTTTAATAAATGAAGATTACATTCGTAATAATTTAATTGCTGATATTCGCATTGAATACGGCTATGGTACAGAATATTATAATTCTAAAGATTTATTAAATAATTTAACAATTATAAATCGTGGTAACAATAGATATGATGTTTATTTAAATGATGCACCAAATAAAATATTTGTTATTTATTTCATAAGCCAATCTGAAAATTACGCACATGATATGTATATTAATACCAAAAACATTGAGCCTTATGATCAAAATATAGATTTAATTCAATATTTAGCTGAATTTACTTATAACATTCATGTGATAACATTAAATGATAGTATTACATATTATAATTATGATGAATTTATTGAATTTTACACTAAAGCCAACATTAAAGAGTTAAATAGAACTGAATTTAATGTCACATATTTAATTTGCTACGAATATGCAAATTATGAGCTAACAATTTCTTTAAAGCCTAATTATATTGATTATTTTGAACAAATAAACTTTAATATTAAAAAAGTTATAACAAATGGTGAACCAACTAATGAAGATGTCATTTCTAGATTAGGGGCAGATGTTAATATTGATGATCATTACTATGATTTAACTACTGATGATATAAGAAAATTGTTAGAACAATGTGTTTTAGATATAGTTTCTAATGATAGTGATAATTTGTATACATTTATATTTACATATGGCGATATTAAAAAAGAACTATCTTTTGAAACTATAACACCTGAAGAAGCTAATGAAATTACAAGTGTTAATATTTATTTTAATCTTTCAAACTCAATTTTTCATGATTTAGAAGGTAATCCACTTAATAATAGAACCTATTTAATATATAATCCAAATAATGAAGATTTTTATAACTATATATTAAATGGTATAAGTCAAATAAATATTTATACTAAGGCTAATGATAATTATGATTACTATGAATCAGATGAGTTCTTCAATGAATTTATAAATAGCCATTTACAAATTATACCTAATGAAGATGGTAGTATAAGTTTAGTTATTAATTATAATAATTATAATAAAACAATTGTTTTAATAAATTCAACCACAGATATGATTTATAATCTTTATGTAGATTTTAATTATCCTATTTCTCTAGATAGTTTAGATAATATTTATGAAACAATAGCTAATTATGTTAACTATATAAACATTAATAAGTTTACAAACGCTCAAGAATTAAATAATTATGATGAAATATTAAATTATTTAAAGCAATATGCTAGATATGAAGAACATGATGGCTATATCACAGTAATAATTCAACAAGAATATGGTTATTATTCAAATAATATTAAATATATTGATCCAGCTAAATATAATTTAATGAATTTTAGTTATCAAATATCAAACTATATTCAAGTTTCTACCATAGAAGAAATAAGTGCCGAATATTTATTAAATAAATGTTACAATATCAATTTAAATGGCTATGAACTTGATGAGTCTGATAAAGCTAAATTATTAAATTATCTAGAATTAAAAATAGAAACTGTTGAAGAGGGTATAAGATACAGGGTATATTTAACAGATAATAATGGTTTTAACACACCTGAAATAACAGTTGAAATTATAAATTAGACGAGCAATGGCTCGTCTTTTTTCTTGACTTAAAAAAACAAATAAGTTATAATTTTGTAGGTTAGCTATAGCTAACCAATTTTTAAGAACTTAAGTTAGTCTAAACTAACCGGAGGCTATTATGAAATTAGAACAAGAAAGAAAAATAGTGAGCTTGATGATTAAGCTTTATTATAAAAAACACCCTAATGAGCAAGAAGAAAAAGAATTATTAACATATGTTTATTTAAGATTAAGTAAATGTCCTTTTAAAGACAATAAAACTTTTTGTTCAAATTGTAAAGTTCATTGTTATAAACCTGATATGCGTGAAAAAATAAAAAAAGTTATGCGTTATTCAGGACCTAGGATGTTATTATATCATCCTTTACTAGCTATAAAACATGTTAAAGAAACGATAAAGGAGAAGATTAAAAATGGTAAAAAGTAGAATTTTAAGAATATTATTATTGATTGTTGGATTTATATCACTTGGCTTAGGTGTAGTTGGAATTATTTTACCAATTTTACCAACAGCCCCATTTTTGTTGTTAACAAGTTTTTGTTTTGTTAAATCTTCAACTAAATTTCATAACTGGTTTTTGAATTCAAAAATATATAAAAAATATTTAGAAAATTTTGTTAAAAACAAAGCTATGGTTTTAAGAAATGAATTAATTTTATTGTTAGCTGTATCATTGATGTTATTATTAACGATTTATTTTACTAATAATTTAGTAGTAACAATAATATTAACAATCTTAATATTTTTTAAATATTTATATTTTGTTTTATTTGTTAAACCAATAACAAAAAATGAATATTTAAAATTAAAGGAGTCTTTAAATGCTTGATAAAGAATTGTTAAAATATATTAAAGAGAAAAAATGGTATTTAATAAACAATGTAATATTAAATATTATAGGCTTAATATTAAATTTAGGAATTACTAGTAGTTTAATTTATATAATATATAACATTATCAATAACGCTATTAATAAAATTTTAATAACAAGCTTAATTTTATTAATCTGTCTTATTATAAAGTTTGTTATAACGTTTATCGCAAACAAGATAATAAACAAATTAGCTGATTATGTAATTTTAAAATTAAGGAATGAGACCTATGCTAAATATTTAAAATTAAACGGCAACATCTTTAGTGTTAATGAAATGGCTCAGTTATCTGTTGAAGGAATTGAACAACTAAGATTATATTATTTAGCTTATTTACCTTCCTTTTTTTATGCAATGATAGCTCCGCTATTATTATTTATTGTATTTGTTTTTATTGATTATAAAGTAGCTTTAGTATACTTGTTATGTATACCTTTGATACCATTATCAATAATACTAGTTAGTAAATGGGCTAAAAAAATATTTAATAAATATTGGGATATATATTTAGGTTTAGGTGATACATTTTTAGATAATGTTAAAGGAATGCGCGAACTACAAATATTTAATTTCACTGCAGAAAGAGAAAAAGAAATAGCTAGCAGTAATGAAGAATTTAGAAAAATAACAATGAAGGTTTTAGTTATGCAACTATATTCAACAAGCATAATGGATTTAGTTGCCTATGGTGGAGCCGCAATCGGGATAGTTATTGCTCTAAATGATTTATTTAACGGTACTGCATGGTATTTAGTTTTATTTATGATTTTAGTTGGGGCAGAATTCTTTTTACCATTAAGAAAATTAGGAAGCGCATTTCATGTGGCTATGAATGGCGCTACAGCCGGTAAAAAGGTTATGAAATTGTTAAATCAAGAAGTTAAGGGAAGAAAATTAGAATTAGTTGAAAATATAAGGGAGATTAAAATTGATAAATTAAGTTTTTCTTATGCTGATAAAATAATTTTAAAAGAAATTAATATGCAATTTAATAAAGGCTTATATGCAATAGTTGGGGTTTCAGGTAGTGGTAAATCCACATTAGCTAAAATTATGGCTAATGTTAATGCTAATTATTCAGGTACAGTCCTAGCTAATGGCTTAGAAATAAAAGATATTAAATTAACTAAATATTATCAAAAAGTGGCTTATATAGCTAATAATACCCATATTATGCATAAAACAATTAATGAATCTTTTACATTTTATAATAGTAATATAACAGAAGAAAAAATATGGGAATTATTAAAATTAGTTGAAATGGATGATATAATCAACCGCAATGGTGGTCTAAACTTTATAATAAATGATAGTGCTAGTAATATATCTGGTGGAGAAAAACAAAGACTTATTATAGCTTTTTACTTAGCTAATAGTTATGATTTATATATATTTGATGAAGCTACTTCAAATATAGATAAAGAAAGTGAAAAAATCATATTAGATATAATTAAAAACTTAGCTAAAGATAAAATAGTAATTAATATTACTCATCGCTTAAAAAATGTAATTGATAGTGATTATATCTATTATTTAGAAAACAAGAAAATTTATGAAGAGGGAAAACCATTTGATTTAATTAAAGAAAATACAAAGTTTAAGCAAATATATAATTATCAAAGCGCTTTGGAGGAAGTGAAATGAAAAGAAGTTTTTTAAAACTCATTAACGGATTAATTGCTTTAATAGGGCCATTTTTATTTGTTTTATTAATTGCGGTAATAAATGGTACTATTGGCTATTTATTAGCCATTAATATTACTTTATTTGCCTCTTTAGCTATAGTTAAGTTCTTAGGGGCTAGCCTTAGCCTTAGCTATCAAGTTATTTTTACAGTTATAATTATAAGTGGAATATTAAGAGGCATAGTTAGGTATTTTGAACAATATAGCAATCACTATATTGCTTTTAAGATCTTAGCTATTATTAGAAATAAATTATTTAAAGCTTTAAGAAAATTACCACCAGCATATCTTGAAAATAAAGATAAAGGTGACATTGTTTCTTTATTGCAATCAGACATTGAAACTTTAGAGGTTTTTTATGCTCATACATTATCTCCATTTTTAATAGCTATATTAGTAGGTATAGCTATGATTAGTTTTTTAAGTATTTATAGTATTTATTTAGGATTAGTAGCCTTATTTGCCTATTTAATTATAGGACTTATTATTCCGGTTATTTTTTATAAAACTAATCATAAAGAAGGATATCTTTATCGCTTAAAAGTAGCTGAATTTAATGAATTTTACTTAGATTCAATCTATGGTAATTATGAAATAATTAGTCATAATCAAAATGAAATTTATAAAGAAAAGGTTAAAGAAAAAAGTATAGAATTAACCAAAATCAATCAAAAGCTTGATAATAAAAACAATTTATTTACTAATATTACTAATTTATTTGTGGTTATATTAAATTTATTAATTCTTTTTATTGGTTATATTTTATATAAAAACAATATAATCGAGTCATATATTACAATTATTCCATATGTTGTTTTAACTTCATCATTTGGACCATTTATAGCTTTAGCTAGTTTACCTAATAATTTAGCTATGTCTTTTGCGAGTGGGAATAGAGTATTAGATATTTTAGCTGCAAAAAACGAACTTAATATTGGTTTATTAGATTTTGAATTTAAAGAACTAGAATTGAAAAATGTTAGTTTTACATATGAAAATGAGAAAATATTAGATGATGTTTCCTTAAAACTTAATAATAAAGAAATTATTGGATTATATGGTAAGTCTGGTAGTGGTAAAAGTACAATATTAAAGCTTATAATGCATTTTTATGAAGTAAATAAAGGAGAAATATTAATTAATCAACAAAATATAACTAACTATTCCTTAGAATCATTATATAAAAATATAACTTTATTTAGTCAAAGCACATATTTGTTTTCAGACACAATTTACAATAATTTAAGAATAGCTAAAAAAGATGCGACTGAAGAAGAAATAATAGAAGCATGTAAAAGTGCAGGTATATATGCTTATATAATGAGTTTAAAAGATCAATTTAATACCAAAATTAGTGATTTAAAAGATAACATTTCAGAAGGTGAAAAGCAAAGACTAGGTTTAGCACGTGTGTTTTTAAGAAAACCTAAAGTGTTATTATTAGATGAAGCTACTTCAAATGTTGATGCGATTAATGAAGGGATAATATTAAATGCTTTAAAAAAATATCAAGAGGATATGACAATAGTAATAATTAGTCATCTAAAGTCTAGTTTAAGTATTTGTGATAAAATTTATGAATTAAAAGGCGGTAAATTATGCTTAGTATAGATCATAGACTAATAGGTATCATAATATCTTTAATAATTATTTTAGTAGCAGTAAGTTTAATAATAATAAAATATAAAAAGAATAAATAGATATTTATTTAAAAATAAAGTATAATAATAATTTGGTGATAGAATGAAAAAACAGATGACTAGTGGCAAACCTTATAAAATTATTATTTTGTTTGCCTTACCATTAATGTTAGGCAATTTATTTAACCAATTATATTATACTGTAGATAGTGCAATTGTTGGTAAATTTGTTGGGACTAAAGCTTTATCAGCTGTAGGAGCAACAGATTGGCTTAATTATTTATTTATGTCTATTATTATGCTATTCCCACAAGGGTTTGGAATTTTAATAGCTAAAGAATATGGAAATAACAATAAAGAAAAACTTAATAAAGTAATTCAAAATAGTATTATTTTAGCAGTAATAATAGCTATAATTGTAGTTATTTTAGGTGAGTCTTTAGTAAGGCCTTTTTTAACACTTTTAAATACACCAATTGAAATAAAAGATTTATCAACAACATATATTAGTATAATATTTATTGGTATACCCATTAATATGTGTTTTCATTTGACAAGTAGTATTTTAAGATCTTTTGGTGATTCTAAATCGCCTTTAATAGCGATGATAGTCGCAGCTATTAGTAATGTTTTACTAGATTTATTTTTCATTATAGTATTTAACTGGGGGATTGCAGGAGCGGCTATAGCCACTGTAATAGCTCAGTTATTAAGTGCTATAATAACAACTTTTTTTGTTGTTAAACATAAACTAGTATCATTCAAATCTTTTTCTTTTGATAAAACCATCAGCAAAGAATTACTAATATTAGCTTTACCTGTTGGAATTCAAGGTATTGTTATTTCAATTGGGGGCTTGGTATTACAGTCTCAAGTTAATATATATGGATATGAATTTGGAGCTGGCTTTACAGCAGGTAATAAAGTATATGGCTTACTTGAGGTTTGTGCGACTTCATACGGGCTTGCGATAACGACTTTTGTTAGCCAAAATTATGGAGCTAAAAATGCAGATAGGATTATTAAAGGTACTAATCAAGGGGCAATTATTTCGGTTTTTACAAGTTTAATTATTACCACTTTGATTTTACTTTTTGGTAAGAATATTGTAATGCTTTTCTTAGATAAAAATTCAACTAATTATGAATATGTATTAGAGGTTGGTTATAGTTATTTAAAAATTATGGCTTATTTCTTATTTGCACTCTATTTATTGTATAATTTCAGAAGTGCCATTCAAGGTTTATCAAATACTATAATTCCTTTGTCTTCTGGTATATTAGAATTAATAGTTAGAATTGTTTGTGCCTTTACTCTTCCGATTGCCTTAGGAAGTACAGGTTTATTTTATTCTGAGATTCTTGCCTGGGTTGCTGCTGCTATATTACTTGTCATATCATTTTATATAATATATAATAATAAAAAGAAATATCTATATTTATAAGGTTGTGTTAAAGTGGTTATAAAAAGTAGAAAAGGTAATTATGAATTAGTAACAGTTTTTAAAGATGCTTTTAATCTAGAAAAATTTGAAGAAGCCTATATTGAAGAATGCTTTGATAAGTATCCTTTTATTGTTGGTGACCTATCAGATAATATTTTACGTTTAAAAGGATTTTCTTTAGAACCTAAACGCCCTAATTATTATAAAAACATTGATAGTTATCTTGCTAAAAATTGTGCATTTGAAGCACCTTATTATATATTACGCAGGATTAAAAACCCTAATGAATTAGAGACATTGAAGGATAAAGAACCACAAATCATTGTCTTACCAAAAAGAGAAAGTATTACAAAAGAAAATTTTGATAAAGATAGTTTAATTTTAGAACAATCCGAAAAAAATAAACCAAACATAGTCCTAGATTTAAATCGAATTAATGAAGTACCATTAGGTAAATTGCCTACCGACTTACAAATGACGGAAGAACGTGAAGAAAACAATGTTACAACGGTAGTAGCTAGTGAAGGGTTTGTTCCAATCAAAAGAGAGCGAAGAAATAATCGAAAGAAGGATAATAGATAATGCGTACATTAGCGGAAATTGAAGGCCAAATAAAAAAAGAATTAAATAGAATTAGACCTTATTTAAATAGTGAAGGCGGCGACATTGAGTTTGTTAGCTTCATTAATGGTGTTGTTCATGTTAAAATGCTTGGCGCATGTATTGGTTGTATGGCTCTTGATTATACATTAAAAGATGGGGTCGAAGCTCTATTAGTAGAGTTAGTTCCAGAAGTTATAGAAGTTGTTAATGACTCTGAAGTGGAGGAATAGTATGTTTTTAGATGCTAATGATTTATGGTATGAAGCAAGAGAATTGATTGGTACTAGAACCGTTCAAATTATTATTATTTCTTTATGTGCTTTATTGATATGTCAAATTCTTAAAGTGGTAATTTTTTCTATTAAAGAAAAAAAGCTTGTTTTAAAAGCTTTGTTTACAACCGGTGGTATGCCATCTAGCCATACAGCTACAGTTATATCTCTAGTTGTTTCAATGGGGATGTTTCAATATCATGACACAAACTCACTCGATTATAGTTTTGCTGTCGCTTTAATTTTTGCTTGTATCGTTATTCATGATGCTATGGGAGTCAGACTTGAAGCGTCTAAACATGCTCAAATTTTAAACAATTTAGTTAAAGATGAGGATGAACAAACTAGAATAGAGTTAGGCTTTGGTAAAAAAGGAAAACTAAAGGAATTATTAGGACATAAAGCATTTGAAGTTGCTGGTGGCATAATAGTAGGTTTATTATTTGCAATAGTAGGATTTTTTATCTTTTTATAAGTGAAGCTAGTCTTCACTTTTTTATTGTTTTTTTTAGGTAAAAGCGCTATAATTAATTTATAAAAACTAGGAGGAATATTATGCGTTATTTAAAGTTAGATACTAGTTTAACTAAATCTTTTTATACTAAAAAAGATTATGATGAACTAGTTACAGAAGTACAAAAAGCTAGAGAAACTTTAGAAAGTAGACAAGGCCTAGGTAATGATTTTTTAGGATGGTTAGACTTACCTATTACCCATGACAGTCGTGAAGTTTCTAGAATTAAACAAGCTGCAGGTAGAATTTGTGAACACTCAGATGTTTTACTAGCAGTAGGAATTGGTGGTTCATATTTAGGGGCACGTTCATGTGTTGAATTATTTAAACCATATTTTGGTAATAATGGTTGCGAAGTTATTTTTGTTGGTAATCATATAAGCGGCTCATATATGAATGAATTATTAGATTATATTAAGGATAAAGATTATTCAATTAATGTAATTTCTAAATCAGGTACAACAACTGAACCAGCTATTGCGTTTAGAATTTTAGAAGAGGCATTAATATCAAAATACGGTAAAGAAGAAGCTAAACATCGTATATTTGCGACTACAGACAAAGCTAGAGGTGCCCTTAAAACATTAGCCGATGCCGAAGGCTATGAAACATTTGTTGTTCCTGATGATGTCGGAGGAAGATTTAGTGTATTAACTCCAGTTGGACTTTTACCTATTGCTGCTAGTGGAGTTGATATTGATTTAGTTTTAGAAGGTGCTAAAGAAGCATATTTAGATTTTTCTACTAATAAAGATGTTGCAAATAACATCGCTATGGAATATGCTTTAATTAGAAATTTACTTTATAGAAAAGGTCATAAACTAGAAATTTTAGTAAACTATGAACCACGTTTAGCTTACTTTGCTGAATGGTGGAAACAACTATTTGGTGAATCTGAAGGAAAAGATCATAAAGGCATTTGGCCGGCATCTGCTAATTTCACTACTGATCTACATTCACTAGGTCAAATGATTCAAGATGGGGAAAGAACAATGTTTGAAACTGTTCTTGAAATCGAAGATGTTGCTAAAGACGTAACTATTAAAGCTAATGACAACAATTTAGATGGTTTAAATTTCTTAGCTGGTAAAACTATGAATGAAGTAAATCATGTTGCTACATTAGGAACAAGAATCGCTCATCATGACGGTGGTGTACCAAATATTTTAATAAAATTAAATGAAGTTACGCCAAAAAGTTATGGTTATTTAGTATATTTCTTTGAATATGCATGTGCAATTTCAGCTTATACATTAGGTGTTAATCCGTTTAATCAACCTGGTGTTGAAGCTTATAAGAAGAATATGTTTGCCTTACTTGGAAAACCAGGTTATGAAGAACTAAAAGCCGAATTAGAAAAGAAAATTAAATAATAAAATGATTAATATCATAGGGATTTATCGATATCGATAAATCCCTTTTCCGTCTTTTTATTGCTAAAAAAATGATAAATTAAATTTATTAATATTTAGGGCTTAAAATTTTATTTTTGCCTATTGATTATATTATGACTATAATTAATTTCAATAATACTTTACAAAATCTCAATTTCTACAAGAAAGTTATAAATTTTTTTTATAGAAAACGACATTTCCATTAAAAAATATTAATAAATTTTTTTTTGATTGCACTAATATATATTTAATGATATTATAGCATCACATTTAATTATGCAGATATTATTTTGAAAGGGTGATAATCATATGTTAACACTTAACGATATAACTATTATTAAAAAAGATGGAACTTTACAAAAATTTGATCCAGAAAAAATTAAAGTAGCTGTTAAAAAATCAGCAAGTAGAGTTTTAGTTAATTTTTCTGAAGAAGATTTACAAAAGATCATTGATACAGTCCTAAATTCAATAGAAACAAACCATTTAGAAGAAATTCACATTGCTAAAATGCATAACATAGTAGAAGGTGCTTTAGAAGAAACCTTCCCAACAGTAGCGAAAAGTTATCGTGATTATCGTAATTATAAACAAGACTTCGTTCATATGTTAGATGAAGTTTATTCAAAAAGTCAATCTATTATGTATATAGGCGATAAAGAAAACAGTAATACCGATAGTGCTTTAGTATCTACTAAAAGAAGCTTAATTTACAATCAATTAAATAAAGAATTATATAAGAAATTTTTCTTAAATGTTGAAGAACTTCAAGCTATTAATGATGGTTATATTTATATTCATGATATGTCTGCTCGTCGTGATACTATGAATTGTTGTTTATTCGATGTAGAAAGTGTCCTAAAAGGCGGCTTTGAGATGGGTAATATTTGGTATAATGAGCCTAAAACATTAGATGTAGCATTTGATGTTATAGGTGATTTAGTATTATCTACTGCTGCTCAACAATATGGTGGATTTACAGTACCTGAAATTGATAAAATTTTAGCCCCATATGCAGAAAAATCATATACAAAATATTATACTAAATACATTGGTTTAGGCTTATCTAAAAATAAAGCTGACAGC
Organism: uncultured bacterium; assembly: GCA_949293265.1. GTDB lineage: Bacteria > Bacillota_I > Bacilli_A > Acholeplasmatales > Anaeroplasmataceae > CALUXS01. The sequence continues at coordinate 27,127 of CASFCK010000014.1, read as the reverse complement.
CAAGCTTTAGAAGATGTAAGAAATGATTTTAGACAAGGTTGGCAGGGCTTAGAATATAAATTTAATACTATTGGCTCTAGTAGAGGAGACTATCCTTTTATTACGATTACTTTAGGTCTAGGAACAGAAAGATTTGCGAAAATGGCAAGTATTGAATGTTTCAAAGTGCGTCGTGGTGGTCAAGGTAAAAAGGGACGTAAAAGACCAGTTTTATTCCCAAAAATCGTATTCTTATATGATGAAGAATTACATGGTCATAATGCTATAAATGAAGATGTTTTTGAAGAAGGAATATTATGTTCTTCAAAAACTATGTATCCAGATTGGTTAAGCTTAACAGGTGATGGATACGTTGCTAGTATGTATAAGAAATATAAGAGAGTAGTCTCTCCTATGGGATGTAGGGCTTTCTTATCTCCATGGTATGAAAGAGGCGGAATGGAACCTGCTGATGCTGATGATAAACCTATTTTCGTTGGTAGGTTTAATATCGGGGCTATTAGTCTACATTTGCCAATGATTTTAGCTAAATCACGTCAAGAAAGTAAGCCTTTCTTTGAAGTGTTAGACTATTATTTAGAATTAATTAGAGGTTTACATATTAGAACATATAATTATTTAGGTGAAATGAAAGCTTCAACTAATCCACTTGGATATTGCCAAGGTGGTTTTTATGGTGGACATTTAAAGCCAAATGATAAAATTAAACCATTATTAAAACCAATGACAGCTTCATTTGGTTATACAGCATTAAACGAATTACAAGAACTTTATAATGGTAAAAGTTTAGTAGAAGACGGTGATTTTGCCGTTAAAACATTAGAACATATTAATGGAAAAATAGCTGAATATAAAAAAGCGGATGGTATACTATATGCTATATATGGTACACCAGCAGAATCATTATGCGGATTACAAATTAAACAATTTAAAAAGAAATATGGTATTATTGAAGGCGTATCAGATCGCCCTTATGTATCTAATTCATTCCACTGTCATGTTACAGAAGATATAACACCAATTCAAAAACAAGATTTAGAAAATAGATTTTGGGACCTATCAAATGGTGGTAAAATTCAATATGTTAAATATCCTATTGATTATAATGTTGGCGCTATTAAAGCTTTGATTCGTAGAGCTATGAAACTTGGCTTTTATGAAGGCGTAAATTTATCTTTAGCTTATTGTGAAGATTGTGGTCATCAAGAATTAAATATGGATGTATGCCCTGTTTGTGGCTCAAGAAACTTAACTAAAATAGAAAGAATGAATGGCTATTTATCATATTCTAGAGTAGCTGGTGATACGCGTTTAAATGAAGCTAAAATGGCAGAAATTGCAGAGAGGAAGAGTATGTAATGCGTTATCACAATATAACTAAGGATGACATGTTAAACGGGTATGGTTTAAGAGTGGTTTTATGGGTTGCAGGTTGTACACACCATTGTCTAGGCTGTCATAATCCAATTACACACGATGTTAATGGTGGAATTTTATTTGATGAGGCTGCCAAAGAAGAAATATTTGAAGAATTAGCTAAGGACTATGTAGATGGGATAACTTTTAGCGGTGGAGATCCACTTCATCCTCTTAATGTTAATACAATTGGTGAATTAGTAGCAGAAATTAATGCTAAATTTCCAACTAAAACCAAATGGCTATATACAGGTTATTTATATGAAGACATTTCATCACTTCCATTTATACCAATGTTAGATGTTGTTTGTGATGGCAAATTTGAAATAGATAAGTTTGATCCTCAACTACATTGGGTAGGTAGTAGTAATCAAAGAGTTATTGATGTTAAAAAAACTATTGATGAAGGAAGAATTATATTATTTAATGATGGAGCGATAAATAATGGAAAAAATTGCTAAATTTGAATTTGTTACATATGAAGAATATGCTAAAGCATTAGCTGATAAGACAGTTTATGAACAATTAAAATTACCACAAAGAGCAACTAAAGCCAGTGCAGGATATGATTTTTATGCTCCTTATGATTTTTCTTTACAACCAGGTGAAACAATTAAAATCCCTACTGGTATCAGATGCAAGATGCAAGAAAATTATGTTTTGTTATTATTCCCACGATCTAGCTTAGGTTTTAAATATAGACTTGGACTAGATAATACAGTCGGTGTAATTGATGCAGATTATTATAATGCTTTAAATGAAGGACACATTTTTATTAAAATAACTAATAATTCTAAAGATAAGATTTTAAATGTTAAACAAGGAGAAGGTTTTGCTCAAGGAATATTTATTCAATACGGAATAACTGTTGACGATGAAGTAACAACTTTACGAACTGGTGGTTTTGGAAGTACTAATAAAGAGGGCTAAACGCCTTCTTTTTAAACGTAAAAAAGCCTTTAAATAAGGCTTTATTTATTATTAATTGCATTTTAAAATAAAACATTTAAATTATTATTTTATTTTGTTATAATTAATATGAAGGTGAATATTATGACTAAGAACTATTTAAAATTAATCGGTAATATACTTTTATTATCTATATTAGTTGGTATATTAATTGCCATATATCAATTTTTAGTTCATGAAATAATACATTTTAGTAATTTAATATTTACTTCAAACAATTACATATTAATTGCTATAATCATAATTTTAATGATGGCACTATCATTTATAATTATTTTCCTAAATAATAAATATAAAGGGTTTTTAGGAAGTGGTATTCCGCAATATGAGGCCTATTACGCTAATAAATTAAACTTTTCCCCAACAAAAATGTTTAACTTTGTTCTTTTTGATTCTTTCTTTGCTTATTTTTGTGGTTTTATTTTAGGTAGCGAAGGACCATCTATAACCTTATCAGCAAGTATAGCACGAATAATAAATAAAGATAAGGATAAAGATTTAGTAGCTGCCTGTGGCAGTGCTGGTTTTGCGTGTGCATTTTTAGCTCCTTTGGCTGGGATTTGTCATTTAATTGAAGAAAATAAGGAAATGTTAAATTTTAAATTCATCATAAAAGGAGTTCTAATTATTTGTTTAGCGACTACAATAAGCAATTTAGTATATCCGCATTCTTTACTACCAATCTATATAGAATATTTTTTAGAATATAAATATTATTATTTGCTTATTTTAGTTACTGTTTTAGCTTTTATTATAGGTAGATTATATGTTTTAGCAATAGTTAAAGTAAAAGACTTAAGTAAGTATTTTAAAAATTTTTTGTATTTAACCCCAATATTTATGTTGTTATTTATGTATTTAAAAACTAAAGATTTATATATAATTGGTACTGGTAGTCAAATTTTAGAAGATCCTTTATTCACTACTAGTTTAGTTTTATTAATTTTTTACTTAATATATAGATTGTTAGGTACAGCATTTTCAAATAGTTTAGCTTTATCAGGTGGTTTAGTTCTACCAATGCTAAGTATAGGTGCTCTATGTGGTAGTATTATTACAATAGCATTTAAAAGTGTTATTCCAGATATAAGTAAATATAATTCTTTATTGGTTGTAGTAGGAATGATTGTAGTTTATAATAGTGTGACAAAATCACCATTAACGTCTTTAGTTTTAGGCTTGAAAATGGGCGCTATAACCAATATAATATTACCACTTACTATAGCAATAGTATTAAATACTTTTTTAATATATTTATTTAAACAACAAAACATTTATAAATTATTAGAAAAGAGGATTTTGACATGTTAAATGGAATGGAAGAATTTGAAATATTAGACCAGTTTGGAAATAAAACAGGTAAAATAGTTAACCGTGGTATTCAATTACAAGCTGGGGAATATATGGGGATAGTTACCATAATATTAATTAATAAAGATGGTAAAATACTCGTAACTAAAAGACACCCAAATAAGGCTCCAGGTTTGATGTGGGAAGTTACAGGTGGTGGAATCTTAGCTCATGAAAATCCTGAATCAGCAGCTATTAGAGAATTAAGAGAAGAAACGGGAATAGTTATTGAACAATCAAATTTAATAAAGCTTAGAACAATCATAAACAGCATGTTTTATTGTTATCAGTATCTAGTAATATTAGATAGAGAGATTACATTAAAATTAGGTGAAGAGGAAGTTATTGATTATAATTTCTTAAGTATTGAAGAATTTTTTAACTTTATTAAAAGTCCTAAATTCATCAGTTATATAGGTGAAAGAATTACGGATGTTAAAACAGAAATTGAAACAATTTATAATAAACATTTTAGGAGATGAGCATTTGAATAAAGTTTTTAACTATAAAAATTTTTATGAAATTTTAGCTATAGTAGCAGGTTTTATAGCTCTAGTTATAATTAGTATTTATATTTATAAAGAGCCTATTATTAATCCAATTGATCTAACAATTAGAGATGCAATGTATAAATTTAGAGGCGAAAAATATGGTTTTTGGTATTTTGTTTTTCGATTAATAACTGAATTTGGTTTCTTTTATTTTGTAGTGTTAATTGCCATTATAGTAGGAATATCTGTTAGATTTGATCGGAGATTTTGGCTTTTATGTATTGCAACTTTAGCTACTTATGTAGCTAATGAATTAGTAAAAATCATATTTTTAAGAGAAAGGCCATTTGCTGAATTACAGTGGATGCATGAAAGTTCAACTTCATTTCCTTCTGGTCATTCGATGGTTTCAGTAGTATTTTACGGCATAATAATGTATTACATTTACGATAGTTTATATTTTAATGCTAAACAAAAGAAGATATGGATTATTACTATTAGTATTTTGATTTTACTGATTGGTCTTTCAAGATTAGTTTTAGGAGTACACTATTTTTTAGATGTTTTGGGTGGTTATGCTTATGGCGTTGTTATTGCAGCGGCAATAATTTTATTTTATAAAGTCAAATTAAGATTTCCTAATATTGGAATAAAGAAAAAGCAAGCTTAACGGCTTGCTTTTTAAAAATATAACATCATATCAACGAAAATTAAACCAATAAATAGAATAATAGTAAGGAAAATATAAAAATTGTTACTAGATGTTTTAATGTGAAATAAAGATATAATTAACGGAATAAACCCTAAAGCACCTAAAACGGCAGCAAAATATCTAGTATTAGCAAAAAACATTAAAATTATGGCAGTAACTTCAATTAAACTAGAAGCTAAAGCTAGATAATTGGTTTTTTTGTCAGAATTATTAGTAAAAATTAGCACTATATCTTAGCCTTATCGGTTGGTTTAATATTTTCTTTAGCTATACTTAGCATTAATTTTATTCTATTTTCTTGATTTACTCTAGTAGCAGAAGGATCATAATCAATAGCTACTATGTTAGCATTAGGGTGAATTTCCTTTATTTTTTTCATTACACCCTTGCCACATATATGATTAGGAAGGCAACCAAAAGGTTGAGCACAAATAATGTTGCCATAACCAATCTCGACAAGCTCCATCATCTCGGCTGTTAAAAGCCAACCCTCGCCCATTTTTGTACCATGAGATAAGACGCCTTCAGATAATTCTTTTGTTTCTTTAAAATATTTCATTGGGGTGAATTTAGTTGTCTTAATAGCTTTAATCATTAAATCTTCGCGTCTTTCTAAATATTTAATGATAAATTTAGCAAAATATTTTTTTATGATTCCACTACCATAAATATTATAATCATAGATTTGATTATAAATACAATAGAAGATAAATCCATATAATCCAGGTACCATAGCTTCAGCATTTTGACTAACTAAAAAATCTTCTAAATTATTATTGCCAAGGGCGGCATATTTAATATATATTTCACCAACTACCCCAACTTGAGGTTTTTTATGACTTAAATCTAGTTCTAAATTATCAAAATCATAAGCTATTTTAAATAAGTTCTTTTTAATAGCTCTTAAAGTTAATCCCTTATTTTTATCAAATTGGTTAGATAGCTTATCAATCCATTCTTTAGTTAGCTTAGCAGTATCGCCTTTATTAACCTCATATGATCTGGCTTTATTACGTAAATACATTAAGAAATCGCCATAAGTCATAGCAGCAGCTACTTTTTTAATTAAAGTATACGTAATAGATAAACCACTATCTTTTTCAAGATTTGAAGCGTTTAAACTCACTACAGGAACATATGGATATCCGGCTTTAATAAGGGCTTTTCTAAGTAGATGAATATAATTTGATGCTCTACACCCACCACCGGTTTGAGTGATTAGAAGAACAACATTATGAGTGTCTTGTCTATGATTTAAGGCATCTATAAATTGCCCTATTACTAATAAAGCAGGGTAACAAGTGTCATTATGGACATATTTTAATCCTTCTTCAACAACTTCATGTCCTTCATTGTGGAGGACTTCAACCTTATAACCAGAGCCTTTTAAAGCATTTTCAAATAAAGTCATATGAATATCTAGCATTGAAGGTATTAAAATAGTATGGGTTTTACGCATATCTTTAGTAAATTTAGGATAATCCATAATTATTTATCTCCTTGTTGTTCATCTAAGGCACTAAATAAAGAACGAAGCCTTATTTTTATAGCCCCTAAATTAGTTATTTCATCAATTTTCAATTGGGTATATATTTTGTCTTTTTCTTCTAAAATAGATTTTACTTCATCAGTTGTAATAGCATCAAGTCCACAACCAAATGAAACGAGTTGAACTAGTTCTAAGTCTTCAGACTTAGCTACATATTTAGCAGCATCATATAATCTAGCGTGATATGTCCATTGATTTAGGACATTAACTTTAGATTTAGGAGTTAAATAACTAATACTTTCTTCAGTAACAATTCCAACATTAAAAGTAGCTATTAATTTGTCGATTCCGTGATTTATCTCAGGATCTAAATGATAAGGTCTACCAGCTAAAACAATAATTCGTTTATGATTTAGTCTAGCAGTAGTAATGATTTCTTCGCCCTTTTCCCTTAGATAAGCTAGATGACTAGCATATTCATCATATGCGGCTTTTGTAGCTAGTTTTAATTCTTTTTTGGTGATGTCAGTAAAATATTTATTTAAAATTAAAGGTATTTTCTTTAAAAATAAGTCTTTATTATGAATACCAATAAAATCACAAATGAAATTAATGTCTTTAATAGCTTTTACATTATTTAATATTGTTTCAGGGTAATAAGCAACTATCGGACAATTAAAATGATTATCGCCTTTGCCTTCATCGATATTATAAGACATACAAGGATAGAAAATATTAGTAAGGCCATCATCAATTAATTTTTCAATATGACCATGAACTAATTTAGCAGGATAACAAACTGTATCAGATGGAATAGTATGCTGACCTAAAGTATAAGTCTTATGATTTGAAAAGCCACTATTAACAACTTCAAATCCTAATTTTGTAAAGAATGTATACCAAAAAGGCCATAATTCAAACATATTAAGAACAAGCGGGATTCCTATTTTTCCTCTTTTACCAGGAATAGGTTTATAACTTGTTAAACGTTCTCTAGTTATTTCATATAGGTTCATATTAGTGTTTGTGGTTTTTTTAGTAATTGGTTTTTCACATTTATTACCACTAATAAGCCGTGAATTATTAAAAATGTTAATTGTTAAAAGACAATGGTTTTGACACAAACCACAATTAAAATTTTTAGTTTCGTGTTTGAAATTCTTAATTTCAGTTAAAGTTAAAACATTTGATTTATTTAAATTTAAACTTTTAGCATATAAAGCAGCACCATAAGCACCCATAACCCCAGAAATATTAGGGCAAACAACATTAAAACCTAATTCTTTTTCAAAAGCTCTTAAAACAGCTTCATTATAGAAAGTTCCGCCTTGAACGACAATATGTTTACCAAGAGAACTAGCTGATGTAGCTCTAATTACTTTATAAATAGCATTTTTAACAACACTTATTGAAAGCCCAGCTGAAATATTGTCGATTGTTGCCCCATCTTTTTGAGCTTGTTTAACACTAGAATTCATAAAAACAGTACAACGACTACCCAGATCAACAGGCTTTTTAGCCATTAAACCTAACTTAGCAAAATCTTCAATTGAATAACCTAGAGCATTAGCAAATGTTTGTAAGAAAGAACCACACCCAGAAGAACAAGCTTCGTTTAAAAAAATGTTAGAAATAGTTTGATGTTCAATTTTAAAACATTTAATATCTTGTCCACCGATATCGATAATAAAATCAACGTCAGGCATAAACTTTCTAGCAGCATAGAAGTGAGCCATTGTTTCTACTAAACCACCATCTAATCTAAATGCTGTTTTAGCTAAATCTTCACCATAACCAGTTGAAGCAGCACCTTTAATATTGATATCAGGATAAGATTCATATAGTTCTAAAAAGACACCCTTTAAAACATCGACAGGATTACCTTTATTAGGTAAATATTTAGAATATCTTATATTTAAATCTTCATCCATTAATAGAAATTTTAAAGTTGTTGAACCACTATCTATACCAAGATATAAAGGGCCATTATATTCATCTAAAGGCAAGGTTGGAACAAAGTCTAATCTATGTCTTTTTCTAAATTCTTCTAATTCGTTTTCATCAGCAAATAATGGCGAATTAAAGGCATAAGTTGATTTATTTGTATATTTAGAAATTCTTTTTAATAATTCAGTTAAACTACCCGCATCACTTGCCATTAGGGCAGCCCCAATCGCGACATAATATAAAGAATTTTCAGGGCAGATACCTTTGACTTTTAAAGCTTTATCAAACGCTTGTTGTAATTCTGATAAAAATGTTAAAGGTCCACCTAAATAAGCAACCTTACCACTAATCTCCCTCCCTTGAGCTAAACCACCAATTGTTTGATTAACAACAGCTTCAAATATAGAGGCGGCGATATCAGATTTAGATGCACCTTGGTTTAAGAGTGGTTGAATATCGGTTTTAGCAAAAACACCACATCTAGAAGCGATAGAATATATCTTTTGATGCCCTTTTGCGATACCGTTTATTTCAGTTATATCTATATTTAATAAGGTAGCCATTTGATCAATAAAAGCTCCAGTACCACCAGCACAAGAACCATTCATTCTAACTTCCATACCATTAGTAAGGAAAAGTATTTTAGCATCTTCACCACCAAGTTCAATAATACAATCTGTTCCAGGAATTAATTTATTAGCCGCAATTCTAGTTGCATAAACTTCCTGAACAAAATCTACACCAATCCCATCAGCTAAACCCATTCCAGCTGACCCAGAAATAGCGATAGGAGTATCATCAGATACAATATTATTAGCTAAAAGATATTGTAATTTTTCGATTAAATTATCTTTGATATGTGAATAATGTCTTTTATAATCTTCATAAATTATTTGATCATTTTCTAGGACTATACATTTTATTGTAGTTGAACCTATATCTAAACCAATTTTCTTCATTAAATAACCACCTCACAAAACAAAACTAATTATATTATACAACGTATAATAAGTCAATTTTAGGGCTTTAAAAAACAATTGTTTTTTTAATAAATAGGATAAAAAATTGTTGTTTATATAATCACTTTAATGTATAATAATTGCTAGCAGTGAAAAGAAGCAGGTGTTTTATCTGCATAAAATAGATGGAGGTATTCATGAAAGGATTTAAAAAAATAGCTCTAGTTATTATAACAATGCTTATAGCCTTTGTTGTAACTTCTTGTAGCGCTACAAAAATTAAAACAAATTTAAATGTAGCTAGTAGAAATAATAAATTAACACTAGTAGCAACATTTACTGATGAAGAAGAAAAAATTTTTACTGACTATACACCATATGCCTATATTTATGAAATGGATGGTAATGAAGTAGGAGATCAATTAGAATCATTATCTTTTACATTAGATGATGAACTATCTAGTGGTGATACATTTGTTACTGATGAACTTGTCTTCGATGATTTAAGTGAAGAAACAAGTTATACAATCCGTATTACTTTAACAATTGATGGTAAGAGTGAAACATTATATGAAGCAGTTCATAAAACTTCTGATTTAGGAACTGAAGAAAACCCAATCGAAATAGCAGCTGGTGATAAAGAAGCATTCTTAGCAATGGCTGATGATCGGGAAGCATATTATGTTTTACTAGGCGATATTGATTTTGCAGGTGAAGAAATTGATCCTTTATTTACTTCAACAACTAGACGTTTTGAAGGTGGATTAGATGGGAAAGGATATACTATTAAAAACTTCAGCATTTCTTCAAACAATCAGTATAATGGTTTATTTGGTGTAAATAATGGAGTTATCAAAAATTTAAAAATCGATAATGAAAAAATCACAACTGAAAGAACAAGCGAAATGAATTGTGGTTTACTTGTAGGTTATAATACTGGAATTATTGATAATGTTACAATTTCTAATTCGACAATCATATCTAAATCAACAGCCTACACTTTGACATATAAGCAAAATGTAGGTGGTTTAGTGGGCTATTGTGGTACTTCTAATAGTAGTACAGAAATCACTAACTGTTCTTTAAATAATGTTAGAGTAGATGCTGCTGTGCGTCATCAAGCTAATGTTGGTGGATTAATTGGTGAAGTTAGTTTAGCTTATTCAGTTAGAAATGCTCAAAAAATTGAAAACAATTATGCGAATGTTGGTATTAGAGTAGCTCAAGAAATTAGGGCTTCTATTGCTGATGCGGTTGATATTAATATTGGTGGTTTAGTTGGCTTTTGTGCTTCTGCACTAACTAATTGTGTAGTAGATACAAACATTTCTGCAAGTGAAGAAGAAAATGCAGTAGCTTCAGGTATTACAGTGACAACTACTAAAGCTGATAGTGCTAATTATGAAAATGGATTTACAGACTATAATTTAGCGGTTGGTGGTGTCGTTGGTAATTCATACAATAATGTTGCTAGACATTTAAGCAACATCGCTTTTATTGGTTCATTAGATGTTGCAGCTAGCCCAGTTTATCAAACTTATGTAGCTGGATTAATTGGTATATTAGGAAATAATATTGAAGTAGATCATGCTCTAGCAAATATTTCAACTTTAAAAATTGTAGGTCCTAAAGCTTCAACTGAAACAAAGGAAACTACAGGTGAAGAAGAAACTGAAACTGCTACATATAACTTATACTACGGTTTATTAATAAGTGCAAAACTTGAAGCGAATTATTACCAAGATAACACAATTATTTCTTATAATGCTAACTCAACAATTAATGTTGATTCAGATTATGTAACAAAATATGATGCTTATAATAGCACAGATATTACAAGCTTTAGTGATTTTGTTAAAGGTTATATTAATTAATTAAAAGGAGCTTGGCTCCTTTTTAAACTAAAAGGAGGACATATGTTACGCTTTTACAATTCATTAACTAATAAAATTGAAGATTTTGTTCCTCTAAAGGAAAAAGAAGTAAATATATATGTTTGTGGCCCAACGGTTTATAACTACATCCATATTGGTAATGCTAGACCAGTAGTGTTTTATGATTTAGTAAGAAGATATTTAATATTTTGTGGATATAATGTGAAATTCGCTTCTAATATTACTGATATTGATGATAAAATAATAAACAAGGCGGAAGAATTAGGTAAAACAGAAAAAGAAATAGCCACTTACTATGAGAAAGCTTATTTTAATGACACAGATAGACTGAATTCTTTACGTCCTGATTATATTCCTCATGCTACAGAATATATTCCTGATATGATTAATTTTATTGAAGATTTAATTGCCAAAGGATATGCCTATAATGTTGATGGTGATGTTTATTTTAGAATTGCTAAAATAAATGATTATGGTATTTTGTCAAATCAAGATCAAAAAGAATTAAATGAAGGTGCCCGCGTTGAAGTCGTAGATAAAAAAGAAAACCCTTTAGATTTCACATTATGGAAAAAAACTAGTACAGGAATAAAATGGTCAAGCCCATTTGGGGAAGGAAGACCAGGCTGGCATACAGAATGTGTAGTTATGATTCATAAATTATTTGGTAGTTTAATCGATATTCATGGCGGAGGTATGGATTTAAAATTTCCACATCATGAAAATGAAATTTGTCAATGTGAAGCTTTATATAATACTTATCTAGCTAAGAGTTTTTTACATGTTGGCCGAGTTGATTTAAAAGGTGTTAAAATGTCAAAATCACTAGGTAATTACATTTTTGTTAAAGATTTTGATACATTAGAAAAAATAATGGTTTTACGTTTAATTTTGTTATTTTCACCTTACCGAGCTAATATTAATTATCAAGATGAATTGTTTGAACAATATAAAGCTATATATGAAAAATGGCAAAGAGCATATAAACAAGCTTTTTACTATTTACAAGCTAATGATTTAACTAATAAAGAAATAGATGAAAGCATAATATCGACATTTAAATCATATATGGATGATGATTTTAATGTTCAAAATGTTCAAACTCTATTAGATGAGCTTGTGAAAAATATCAATCAATTATTTAGAAATAAAGACTATGCTACATTAAATATTAAACTAAATACATTTATAACTATCATTAATGTTTTTGGTATTGATTTTAATGTAAAAGAGTTAGACGAAGATGCTAAAAACATTTATTTATCATGGCAAGATGCTCGTAACAATAAAGACTTTGAGGCCGCTGATAAATGGAGAAATGTATTATTAGAAAAAGGAATATTATAGATGAGTCCTAATTTATATAACGGCTTAACTTTAGCTTATGTTGGCGACGCTATATTCGAAGTTTATATGCGCAATTATGCTTTAGAAAAAGGCTTAGTTAAAGTAAAAAATCTTCATCAATACGTAGTACCAAAAGTAAGCAATAAAGCTGAGGCTAAATATATTAATTATTTAATAGAAAACAATTATTTAAGTGAAGATGAAGTAAATATTTTTCTAAAAGGTCGTAATGCTAAAATTCATACAGTTCATAAAAATTTAGATGAATATCATGCGGCTACAGGTTTTGAAGCTTTAATTGGTTACCTGTATTTAGAAAAAAAGTTAGATAGATTAGCAGAAATTATAAATTTAGTTAAGGAGTTAGTATAATGGCAAAAGATGAATTCATAGTTGAAGATAAACCTAAAAAGAAAACTCGAAAAAAGCCGGTTTTAGAAGAGTTAGAAGCAATAATTCAAGAAGAAAAACCTGTATTAGATTTAGAAAAGCCTATTAAAAAGAATAAAGTTAATGAAAAAACAACTCCTGAAAAAGAGAATATAGATGAAAAACCTGAAGAAAAAGCTAAAGAAGAAGTTGTTACAACAATTGAAGAAAAACCATCTTCTGAGCCAAAACAGGAAGAAAGAATATCTAGTAGCTTAGAAAAATTCATTCTTAAACGGCAAAAACAAAACAAAGCTAAAGCCGAAAAAAGGCAAAAAAAGGATGATGAATTAGAACTTAAGCGTTATAATCCTAATCCTAAAGTTGGTTTAACTGATAATGATATTGAAAAACGTAAGAGTCAAGGTTTAACTAATAATGTAAAAGTAGGTTCAACTAAATCAATTAAGAAGATTATTTTTTCTAACTTAATAACCTTCTTTAATATTTTGACGTTTACTATTGCCGGTATCTTAATTTCGGTAAAAGCTTTTACTGATTTATTCTTTGTAGTAATTGTTAGTGCTAATATTATTATCGGTATTATTCAAGAAATTAAAGCTAAAAACATCATAGATAAGCTATCTTTAATGCAAGCACCTACAGCTTTTGTTATTAGAAATGGTGTTAGAAGTGAAGTAGCAGTTAATGAAGTTGTTTTAGATGACATTTTAGTATTAGAAGCTGGTAAACAAATTCCTTCTGATGCTATTTTACTTGAAGGCAGTGCCGAGGTTAATGAAAGCTTATTAACTGGAGAAAGTGATGCAATTGTTAAAAAGCCTGGTGATACCTTATATAGTGGTTCATTTATCATTAGTGGTAATTGTAAAGCTAGAGTAAATAAAGTAGGTAAAGACAATTATATATCACGTTTATCAGGAGAAGCTAAATTATATAAAAAGCCAAAATCTGACTTGTTAAAATCTTTAAATGTTATCATTTTAATTATGGCATGTATCATCATTCCTATAGGTTTAACTCTATTCTACATGCAATATATTCAAAATGGTGTTGATTATGTAACATCGATTAGAAAAACTGCAGGTGCTATGGTAGGTATGATTCCATCAGGACTTATGTTATTGTCATCAGTAGCTTTAGCAGTTGGGGTTATAAGATTAGCTCAAAATAAAGTTATGGTTCAAGAATTATACTGTATTGAAATGCTAGCTAGAGTTAATGTTTTATGTTTAGATAAAACCGGAACAATAACTGATGGTACAATGTCAGTTAAAGATGTTGTAGAATATGGTAATAATTTTGGCATAACTACTAAAGCAGTTATTAATGGTATGCTAAATGCTTTAAAAGAGAATAATTTAACGCAAAAAGCTTTAGAAGAAAAATTTGGGTCTAATAAAAAAATTAAATATCATTCTTTAATTCATTTCTCAAGTCAAAGGAAATATAATGCTGTTAGTTTTGAACGCTATGGTACCTTTATAATGGGAGCACCTGAATTTGTTTTAAAAGATGATTTTGAAATATATAAGAAAGAAATAGATGATTATTCTAAACGTGGTTATAGAGTTTTAGCCTTAGCTCATAAAGAAGGCTATATTGAAAACGGTAATCTACCAGAAGGAGAAATCAGCTTAGTAGCGACGATTTTAATTGAAGATAATATTAGACCAGATGCGGTAGAAACAATTAATTATTTCAAATCTAGTGGAGTTGAAGTAAAAGTAATATCTGGTGATAATCCACTTACAGTTGCTAAGATAAGTGAAAGAGCCGGTATAGCTAATGCAAGTGAATGTATATCTTTAGATGGTATGTCTGATGAAGATGTAGTTAGAGCGGCCACAAGATATACTGTATTTGGCAGGGTTTCACCAGATCAAAAACGAATTCTAGTTAGAGCTTTAAAAGAAGCTGGTAAGACTGTAGCTATGACAGGTGATGGTGTTAATGATATTTTAGCTTTAAGAGAAGCAGATTGTTCGATTGCGATGGCTTCTGGTAGTGAAGCGGCTCGTAATGCTAGTCACTTAGTTTTAATTGATTCTAACTTTAGCTCTATGCCTAAGGTTGTAGCTGAAGGTAGAAGAGTTATTAATAATGTTTCAAGAGTAGCATGTTTATTCTTGACTAAAACAATATTTAGCTTTTTATTAGCTATTCAAGCTTTAAATAGTAGTGGTATATATCCGATTAGTACAGTCCAATTATCAATTATTGATTTCTTTGTTGTAGGTATACCATCATTCTTCTTAGTATTAGAACCTAATAATAATGAGGTTGACAGTAAGTTCTTGCCAAACATATTAAAAGGCGCATTACCTGGTGCGATAACGATCTTGATATGTTCTATGCTAACCTTCAAACTAGTTGAATATTTAAATTATGATTTTATGACGTCATCAACGATAATAATTATTGTTGCGACTAATACCTGTTTAATGGTTTTATTTAAGGTATGTCGTCCATTTAACAGATTACGTAAAATAATTTGCGGCACATCTTATACATTGTTTGTTTTATGTATTATTTTCTTACCAAGTTTATTTGAAATTAGGCCAATTTTTGCCTTTATGGAATATAATTCCGATACGGTAGAAATAACACGATTAGATAGTACACCTTCCATTGCGATTTCTGAGGATTATAATTTTGTTTTAGATGGTGTGGTTTATGATACTAAAGCTACAGCAAATTATCAATATTTAAACACAAGATCAGAAAATGGTAATTTAGCAATCAATTCAGGTCAAGGTTGGAATGTGGTTAATAAAGACGATGAGCCTTATGTGATTAAAAACCCAGAACTATCAATTGATTCAAATAATAATCTATATGCTGGTGGTTATTTAACAGAAGCATTAAAGTTCACCGATGATATATCTAGAATTAAATTGAAAATTGCTAGTGATGGTAAAGTTACAATTTATAGTGTTGGTGATAATGGTGAAGAAAGAGAAATTCCTAATCAACCTGATTATTCAATATTACCGCAAATAACGCTTAACAGTGCTGGTTATTTAGTAATTGATGGTAATGAAAATAATGCTATTTATAAATGGAATGATGGAGAAATAAAAACTATAAGTTTAGATGAAAATTTAAATGTTGTAATAAATGGTGAAATCTATTCTTATACAACAACTGATGGTCAAAAATATAACTTAACAGTAGCAATGCCAAGCATTTCATATTCGGTAGATAATCATATTGTTATTGATGCACAAGCAGTTAAATATGAAAATGGTACAAACGTAACCTTAACTAGTTTAGGGGAAACTAACCTAGGGGATTTAATTGAATATGAAAGAACAACTTTAAATTATGCCGATAAAAAGATTAAATCAAACGGTAACTACTATAATTTTTATAATGTTGATGCTGATAATCATATAACTACAAATATTCCAATTATCATTCCCCAAATCTCAACAACAACTGCCGGAAGATATATTATTGATGGTAAATACACTTCTTATGAAGCCTTAACAATTGGTGGTGACTCATCAACTAATTTAAATGTTACTGAAGATGGTTATTTAACTATCAACGATTTTAAAACTGATTATAAAGCAGATTACAGTATTCAAAAAGGTGGTATAGTTCAAAAACTATCAATCCCTGCTATCTTGATTTTATTAACACTATGTTTAGGTTCAGCTCCAATCATTAAAATATTAACTGGATGTGTACCATGGTGTAAACAAACGATAAAAAGTGTTCAAAACATTTTATCTAAATTTTAAAAGTGGTTTTTACCACTTTTATTATTTATAGATATTTGCTATAATTCATACGGAAAAGGCGTGGCATAAAATGATTAAAATTTATGGTAAAAACTTACTAAAAGAGGCTATTTTAAATAAGGCTCCTCTTAAAGAAATTTATGTATTAAATACAGAAAGAAAAATGATTGATTTATTAAATGAACATAATTTAAAGTATAAAATAACGGATAAACAAACTTTAAACAATTTATTTGGTAATAATCATCAAGGGATAGGAGCAATAAGAGCAGATTATAAAACCTACTCTTTAGACTATTTTTTTAGTGAGGAAAGTGAAAAGAGAATTTTAATATTAGACGGACTTAATGATCCGCAAAACTTTGGAGCCATTATTAGAACAGCTGATGCATTTAATTTTAAAGGTATAATTTTAGGTAATAACCGTAGTGTACCTATTACCTCAGTTGTAGCTCATGTTTCAACAGGCGCAATTGAATATGTACCTATTTGTTATGTTAATAGTTTAGCAAATGCAGTAAAACAACTTAAAGAAAATGGGTATTGGATTATAAGTGCAGAAGCTTTTGGTAATACTAATATTACTGATATCTCATTAGATAGAAATATAGCCTTAATAATAGGGTCAGAAGGATTTGGTATTAGTAAAACCTTATTAAAAGAGTCTGATTATATTGTTAGTATAGGTATGAATGGCCATGTTAATAGTCTAAATGCTTCAGTTTCGGCTGGTATTTTAATGGAAAAGTTAAAATAAGGAGATAAATGTATTTAGGGTGGAATGATTACGAATTAATCTATTTGATTAAAGAAGGTAATTATAAAGCTCTCAACCTTATGTATCATAAATATAGTGCTTTTATTCGTTTAAAAGCTCGTGAATGTGGATTTAAGGGCTTTTATTTAGACGATTGTGTTCAAGAGGGATTGATTTTACTAAATAAAGCTCTTAAATTATATGATAGCAGTTATAATAAAAGCTTTTGGTCATATTTTAACTTAATTTTACAAAGACGATTATGGCGTTTTTATAAAGAAATTAAACCTAATTATCACGATGTGTTAGCAGTTGAAATAAAGGATGATAATGTTTTTAAAGAAAGAGTAATTGAATATAGTTCGGTTTTTAAAGATGAACATTTAAAAATGGTTTATAAAGAAATCTATTATTACAACACGAAAGTTGAAGATTTAGCTAACAAACTAGGTGTAAAACCATATACAATCTATCGTGACTTGAAAAAAATTAAAGAAATCTTAAGATTAGAGTTTGACTTATAAGTTAAAAAAATGTAGAATTATATAGACACGGTTAAGGTGGTTTTTTTAATATGCGAAAAAAAGTTATTTTGATTTGTGAAGAATGTTTAAGTAGAAACTATACTACTACAAAAAGTCCACAAAAAGAAGGTGTGCGTTTAGAGATTAAAAAATTTTGTCCTAAATGCAATAAATATACAATACATAAAGAAACAAAATAAAGGGTGATTATATGGCTATTAAGGAAAAACAAGTTGAAAAAAAATCAAAGTTATTAGAAATTTTATCTAAAGATTATCGTTGGGAAAATTACGTTTTCTTTATAATTTCTTTACTAGTATTAGTTTTAGGTACATTAATATTAACTAACACAATAACTATTAATGAAGATGCATTTTTAATTGGCCCAATCGCTAATATATTTGCATGGCTAATGGTAGCATTTGGTGGCTTAGCTTTAATTTATGCAGTTTATCCATTTTTTAAACCAGCATTTCCAGAGATAAAAAGAGTTACATGGTTAAAAGGATTAAAATACTTTGGTAATGTATTAAGAGTATTTATTTTCGTTATTATTTTAGCTTTGTTATTTGTTCTATATGATTATTTTATTACAGCAGCTTTAGGAAAGATTATGGAGAATATCTAATGAAAAGATGGTATGTAGTTCAAACTTATTCAGGATATGAAAATTCTGTTTTAGAAGATTTAGAATCTAGAAAAGATTCAATGGGTTTATCAAATAAAATTTATCAAATATTAGCTCCAGAAATTGAAGAAGAGGTTCTAGATAAAAATGGTAAACCAGCTGTAGATAAAAAAGGAAATAAAAAAGTAAAAGTATCTAAAATATATCCAGGTTACATTTTCTTAGAAATGGAAGTTGAAAAAGAAATCGATGATACAACTTGGTTTATTATTCGTAATACACCAAAAGTAACCGGCTTTTTAGGTTCATCTGGTCATGGTACTAAACCGGTTCCAATTCCTCAAGATGAAATGAATAGAATCTTAGAAAAAATTGGTTTAATTGAAAAAACAAGTTTCAAAGAAGGGGACCAAGTTGAAGTAATAGCTGGACCTTTTATTGGTCAAACCGGTGTTGTTTCAGCAGTTAATTTAGAAAAAGAAGAAGTTGAAGTTATGATTGAAATGTTTGGTAGAGCAACACCAAGCGAATTACAATTTGGCCAGGTTAGAAAAATTGCTTAATATAGTTAAGAAGAAATTAATAGTTCTAATATTTTTTGCGTTTTTGATTAGCGATATATGTCAAATTATAAAACCGTTAATAGAAACTAATACTTACAACTATGAAAGATTTGATATAGTTTATTCTATAATTAATGATCAGGTGGTTATTCATATATCATTAATATATGCCTTGATAGTATTAATCTTATATTTTAGTTTTAATTTCTTTAAGAAATCTAGAGGGTAATTCACCCTCTATTTTTTATTAGAAAAATAAAATTTATATTGCATATTGAATAGATATTTGTTATAATTACAAAGCACGTATTTAGTACGTCAGTGGGAGGTTAAAACCGTTTAACCACATCATTGAAAGAAGGAGGAAATAAAATGGCTAAGAAAGTAGTTAAAGTAGTTAAATTACAGATTCCAGCCGGTAAAGCTAATCCAGCGCCTCCAGTCGGTCCAGCATTAGGACAGGCAGGCGTTAATATCCCAGGCTTTTGTTCACAATTCAATGATCAAACTAAAGATAAAATGGGATATGTTCTACCAGTAGTAATTTCTGTATATGAAGACCGTTCTTTCACATTTGTTGTTAAGACTCCACCTGCTTCAGACTTATTAAAGAAAGCTGCAGGCATTGAAAAAGGTTCTAACAACTCTAAGAAGAACATTGTAGCAAAAATAACTAAAGCGCAAGCTGAAGAAATTGCTAAAATGAAGATGCCTGACTTAAATGCTAATGACGTTGAAGCGGCAACTAAAATCATCGCTGGTACTGCTCGTAACATGGGTATTACAGTTGAAGATTAATTAAAGGTTGTTTATACAGCCTAAATTTGTGGGAGGAAATTCCCGCTTAACCACATTTTAGGAGGAAAATATGAAGAGAGGAAAGAAATACCAAGAAGCAGCAAAATTAGTTGATGCTAATAAAGTTTATTCAGCTTTAGAAGCTTTAGAATTAGCTTGTAAAACTTCAACTGTTAAATTTGATGCTTCTGTTGATGTAGCATTCCGTTTAAATCTTGATCCACGTAAGGCAGAACAAAATATTAGAGGCGCTATTGTTTTACCTAATGGTACTGGTAAAACTCGTCGTGTTTTAGTTTTATGCCGTGGTGCAAAACAACAAGAAGCAACAGCAGCTGGTGCAGATTATGTTGGCGATAGCGAATATATTCATAAAATCCAACAAGGCTGGTTTGATTTCGACATTATTGTTGCTACACCAGATATGATGGGTGAACTTGGACGTTTAGGTCGTATTTTAGGTCCTAAAGGTTTAATGCCAAACCCTAAAACTGGTACAGTTACAATGGATGTAACTAAAGCAGTTCAAGAAATTAAAAACGGTAAAGTTGAATATAGACCTGATAAAGTAGGTAATATTCAAATGACTATTGGTAAAGTATCATTTGGAGCTGAAAAATTAGCTCAAAACTTAAGAGCAGTTTATGATACTTTAACAAGAGTTCGCCCTTCTACAGTAAAGGGTACATACATTAAAAACATTTCTGTAGCTTCTACAATGGGCCCTGGTGTTAAAGTTAACCCAGATACTATTGTTGCTGCAGGCAAATAATTTACCAAAGACAGTAGGTGTGCGTAAGCACTTAATTTCTACCGAGGTAGGGAAAAGAATCTTCTTTACCATGCTCGGTAGAGAAGATTTTTAAATTTATACGGAGGTGCAAAATGTCTAGTGCAATAGAACAAAAGAAAACCTTAGTTGCTGAATTAGTTGAAAAAATTAAAGCATCAAAATCTGTTGTAGCATTTAAATATCAAGGCTTAACAGTAGAAAAATTTCAACAATTAAGAAGAGCAATGCGCGCTAATGGTTGTGATGTTCAAATTATTAAAAATAACATTACACGTCGTGCAGCTAGCGAACTTGGTTATGCTGCTTTTGCTGATAGCATGTCAGGTCCAATCGCTATTGCTTTCGCAACTGAAGATATGGTAGCACCAGCTAAACAAATCTATGCATTTGCTAAAGATAATACATGTGTAGAAGTTGTAAGTGGTGTTGTAGATGGTGACGTATATAATGTTAACCAATTAGAAGAATTATCAAAACTTCCATCATACGAAACATTATTAACTCAATTAGCTGCTGGTATGTTAGGTACAGTAAGAAATTTAGCAGTAGCTTTAAATTTGTATGTTGAAGAACATGAAGAAGCCGCAAATTAATAAGATATAAATAGGAGGATATAACAATGGCTAAGTTAACAAAAGAAACATTTATTGAAGCATTAAAAGAAATGACTATTCTTGAAGTAAAAGAATTAGTAGATGCAATGAAAGAAGAATTTGGTATTGATCCAAGTGCAGTTGCTGCTGCTCCTGCTGCAGGTGCTGCTGCTGGTGCTGCTGCTGCAGAACAAACTGAATTCGATGTAATTTTAAAAGCTCCAGGTGCAGCTAAATTAGGTGTAATTAAAGTAGTTAAAGAAATCACAGGTTTAGGCTTAAAAGAAGCTAAAGAATTAGTTGATAATGCACCAAAACCAGTTAAAGAAAAAGTTTCTAAAGCTGAAGCAGAAGAAATTAAAACTAAACTTACTGAAGCTGGCGCTGAAGTAGAAGTTAAGTAATTAAAAGCCTAGTATACTAGGCTTTTTCTTTAAAAAATATGTCACATTATTACTCTAAAAATCCCGATGTATTATCTAACCCTCAAGAAATAAATTATCAGTTTAAAAACAAATTATTTAAATTCAAAACTGATAATGGAGTTTTTTCTAAACAATATGTAGATTTTGGTACTAATTTATTATTAAACTCTATAACTATAAATAATATTGAATTTCCGCTACTAGACTTGTGCTGTGGTTATGGCGTAGTAGGTATAGTCTTAAAATCACAAACAAATAAAGCAGTCTATGCTACTGATATTAATGAAAGAGCAGTTTTATTAACTAAAGAAAACGCTAAAATTAATAACGTTAATATTAATGTATATAGTGGTGATATGTTTGAAAACATACCTGATATTAGTTTTAGCCAAATTCTTTTAAATCCACCAATTAGGGCAGGAAAAAAAGTGGTTTTTAACTTGTATTTAGAATCTTATAATCACTTAGTCACTAATGGTGAATTAGATATTGTTATTCAAAAGAAGCAAGGTAAAGATAGTACTTTAAAATATTTAAAAGAATTATTTAAAGAAGTTAATATCATTAATAAAGATAAAGGTTATTTTATAATTCAAGCCAAAAAATAGGACGAAAGTCCTATTTTTTTTATAAAATTAACTAAATTTTACAAAATCTTTTTTCATATTAATACAATTTTTATAAAGCGCTTTTATCATTACATGAAAAAGAATAATATTCGAATAATTAAAATATAAAGAAATAAAATTCAATATGTTAATTATTATTAAGCTTATTATTTGTAAAAAAACTTGACATCAAAACCTCGAAAGTGTAGATATTAAATATAGTGTTATAGTTTTATGTTTATAAAATAATATCTTATTATACGAGGAGGACAAAGTGATGAAAAAAATCTGTATTTTTGTTTTAGCAGCTACTTTCTTTTTGTATGGATGTTGAGCTTAATTTTATTTAAGTATATATAAATATTTATAATCAAAATAAATGAACAAGAAGCATTTAATTTCGTAATGGATAGAAGATATACTGCTTTAAAGCTATAAACGATGATAACATTGTTTTGAAATTTAATATTAATTTTGATAGTATTTTATTTACCAAAATAATGCCATTAGTTTTATTTGGTATGAATGTAGATTATACCAAAGATTATTTAAAGCTTATATTGAACATAAGTAATTATGTGAGTGCTTTTAATTATTTAAAAGACTTGAATGTACAAGGAAAAACAGTCGCTAATCCTAGGACCTATTTGGTTGTTCGTGATAGGACTTCCTAGCCTCATCTGGTGCGGCTGCTTTGAGAAGTGGAGAGAGAAGCATGGCGTGGATTATTATTCTTTCTATACCGAAAGCTGGGCCAACAAACTCGGGCAAAAATATAATTGATGACACCTAGTTAACCTCCCCCGGGTAGGCTCATGAATTTAGGAACGGGTACCGCACGAGGGGGACTCACGAAAAATACGGGCCAAATATTTTGGAATTTTTAAAAACAGAATACTAGAAAGAAATATTCGATTAGTAATTCTAAATAATGTAAAAATGTGATAAAATAAGATTACAAAAAGATAGTTGTACGCAATTAATTTGTTTGTCTATTGGCGGGTTGAAAGGATGAGATAATATGTTGCCTACTATTAAAAGACTTTACCTAACGTTAGGGGTGCTATTTTTGAGTGTATCTTTGGCTTCGTGTACTTCATCTTTTAAACCGATTTCACCTGGGGAGTATTTTCCGGTTAATGTTCTTAAAGATGAAGAAGAGAAAACGTTTGAAGAATTTACTATAAAACTTGAAGAAATTAGTAGGGAAGAGTTTGAAAGTCAAGAATATAATGTTTTTGAAGATCCGTGGTCATTAAGAAACTATAAACGCGAAGAGATTTTTTTGTCCTTTGATTTAAGAGTTGTAGATGGAAATACTCGGCAATCAATTCCAATTAAATGTTATGATTTCTTTGTAGAAGAGACGTATTGGAAAGAATTTCAAATTAAAGCTGAAAGTAACATATTTGATTTAACTTTTATTCATTACACACCATTGGATAATATTATTAGTTTTACAATTCAACAAAATGAAAAAACAATAATCACTGAATATCAATTAGAAAGGAGATAGGTTATGAAGAAATTATTGTTAGTTTTAGTTGCAAGTGCCTCATTGTTTTCGCTTAGCAGAATTGGATCCATTGCGCCAAATGTTCCAAAGGAAAAAGTTCAGATTAATGGAAATGCATATACTCAAGCCATTAAAAAGCGCCTAGTTAACGATTCAAATGTCATTAAAGTTGCATTCGATTTAAATGGTGGAACATATAACGGATCTAGCCAAAATTTTTCGTATACAATTGAAGCAGGTGAATTAATTACTGCTCCAGATAAGAGTTCTTTGTCAAGGAGCTTCGCTACATTTGAAGAATGGCAGGATGAAAACGGCAATGAGTGGAATTTTGATGAGGATATACCATCTAGCGATTTAACGTTGCGTGCGATTTGGGATTGGAATAATTCATATCGAGCTGGTGAAGTGGTTGGTCATGATGTAAATGATAATAACGTTCATGAATTTTTAGAAATAAAACATTACGGTTCGCATGACTGGGTAATGGATAAAAACAATAGCAAATCACTTTTAGATGTTACCGGATATGTACCAATTGAAATGCAGGGAGATAATTTTCCGAGGGAAGATGTTTTAACAGCAGTAGACACTTCTGGTTCTGCAAGTTCATATGGCGGTTGTGGGCCAATAGCTATGATGGGGATTTTAGATTATTATGCACGATACAGAGGGTATACAACATTTATGGAAGACCCTAATAATAAATATGATAGAATACGATTAGCTTATGATGTTCTTACGAATACAAAGACAATTGAATTGCCAAGTTTTTCAAAATCATTCAACGAAGACCAAGTTGCACTTGCATCTTCTGATGATAAGAACAAGAATACTTTTACTTGGCCTAGTGATTATGTTGCAGGATTTAATGCTGTTGTTAGTCAACACAATTTGAGTGAAGAGCTTTCTTGCACTTCTGAAAGCCTTATCTACTCCAATAAAATTAACATAATAAAAAATTCTATTAATAATGGTTCACCTGCCACAATGTTTGGCGGATTAGCGGGAAATGGCGATCTTGGAAATCATTATGTAAATATATATGAATATCAAACTTGGAATGGAATCGATAGGGATGGAAATAATATTTCAGAACTACTTTTAGTTTTTAGATTGAATTGGGGTTGGGGTGACAATATCAAAAGATATGCAAGTGCTGATTTTTTAAAGAACATAATAAACACAGGTGTAATTGGCTACACAACAAAGCATAATTCAGAAGTCATTAGACCTATTGATTTTTCAGAGGATTTTGTTAATGATCAAGGACAAGGTCAATATTTTTATTATGAAAAAGAGGCTGATATTATTCTTGATTCTGGTTTTAAGTTTGGAACTACAAGATTAAGATGTGGTTATATAGAAGATGAATATTTAGTTCTTTCCTCTAAACGAGATGATGCTGGAACTGCATATTTAGAGTTTGATTTTGATGTGCCTATTACAGCTATAAACTTTGACATTTCATTGTGGAGTGGACTAGAAGGGCTTACCGATTATAATTCGAGTGTAAGATTGGAATCGAGATCATCTAAAGAGTCTGATTGGACAACTGAATATGATTTTGTGGTTTCTGATTTGGCTACTAGCAAAGATTTGGAAGAAAATATGTACTTTAAATTTTCTACTCCAAAAGATAATTTTAGATTTATCGTAGAATGTGATAATCCGAGCGGTGATAGAAATAAGGGTAGAGTAGTTTTGGGAGATATTACATTATTCTATTAAGCAAAGTAAAAAAATGATGATACAAACCTTAAGGAGCTCTGAAATATGAACTCTTTTCTTTTGAAAAATAGTGTCTTTATAACTTGATATAACCGCCTCAAAAAGTGATTGATATACACGAGGAGGCATGGATATGTCATTAGAAAAATTAAAAGAAAAGCTTAGTAGCCTCAGCGAGGAAACAAGGTTCCTATATAACAAGATAGACGAAAAGTACCGAATAACCATAAACGGGAAAGGCACAATAGAGCTTGTTGATATAAGCAACTTCAAGGTCCTTGCTAAATGTTAATGTCAATATGTAAATTACCATTTAGTTCAAATAACTTTTACCAATTTTGGTGTTATTCATCTTCAATAATATCTTTTGTTCTGTAAGATCTTCCAACTATATTTATTATAAAACTATGGTGTAAGAGACGATCTAGTATCGCATTTGCTAAAACTGGATCACCAAAAGTTTCTCCCCATTTAGATAAAGATTTATTAGTTGTTATAATTGTTGAGTGTTTTTCATATCTTCTAGATATTAATTGAAATAATAAGTTTGAAGACTCTAAGTCTAGTGGTAGAAATCCCACTTCATCAATTATTAATAACTTGTATTTGGTAAAAAATTTTAATCTTTGTTCTAATCTATTTTCTAAATGAGCTCTTTTTAATTGTAAAACTAAATCATTACACGAAATAAAATAGGTAGATATTCTAGCTTTAGCTGCTTCAATTCCTATAGAAGTAGCTAAGTGCGTTTTTCCTACACCAGGACTACCTATGAAAATTAAATTTTCATTTTTAGTTATAAAATTAAGATATGTAAGCGTTAAAAATAATATAGGTTAAACATCAATTTTAATTTTGATAAAATTTAGTCATATTTAGTAGGAATCAATATATGACTAAAAGAATAGATTGGGATTTAATGCTTTCAAAATTTAATAATAGTTCATTATCAGTAAGAGAGTTTGCTTTATCAGAAGGAATTAGCTCTAGTGGTCTTTATAAAAAGCTGAGAAATTCTAATAATGATAATACTTTTCTTGGTTAATTGTAAAAGTAAATTCCGCTGAGTAAAGCTGTAATAAGTTAAAAAATGATTATATGATTAAAATCCGCTATAACTAAAATAAAAAAATGAATTTCTTAAAATTAGGAAGTTCATTTTTTTATTAATTTTAGTTGATGTTAAAATAACTTTGTTTTATAATTTAAGTAGGTAAAAAAACGCAAAAAAGGACTTCCCTTATCTATGATAGGGTAAAATTCTTTTTTGTAGAATTAAATTCCGCTATTTTTTAGTACTTATTAAAATAGCCAAGTTTTACCAGGTATTAATTAAAATTTTTATGAACCTAATTCAATTATTTTTTTATTAGTTTGTTTTTTAAAATAACGTTATTAGGTTCGATAAGAGATATACCAAGTTTATCTAGTATTTCTCTACCATAAAAAGCATAGAACTTTTCAATTGGCGTTGAAA
>CASFCK010000013.1 GCA_949293265.1 uncultured bacterium | reverse complement strand
ATACTTAAAATTTAAAGTTTTAATACTTTTTGTTTATAGCTTTAAGTAATACTAAGAATTTATAGTTGGGGGTATATAATACTAAGAATTTAATATACTTATTAAAGAACATAAACGAATAAGATTATTAAAAGGGTTGAAACTAGAACTAAAACTAGAATCAACCTTTTTAACATTGTATAATATATTTAAGAAGTTTTAAAAAACACCAATAAATTCACTTAGTAATTTGTATAATAGATGGAGGGATATTATGGATTATAGGAATTATATATTAGAATTTAAAGATAATAATCACCAAAACTTTAAATCTTTTTATGATTTGACGAATAAACAAATCTATCTAACCTCTATAGCTATTTTAAAAGATCGTGATGAAGCACTAGATATTGTCCAAGACACCTATTTAAATTTTTTAAAGAATATTAATAATATTGATGAATCAAAGTTTCATGAAGGCTATTTGATTAGAATAGCTAGAAATTTAAGTATAAATAGATATAAGCAAAAACAAAGAGAATTTGTTAATAATGATGTAATTGACAATCAAAAAGAAGAAAAAGACATTTTAGAATTAGAAAAAGTAAAAGCTATTTTAAGACACTTAGATGATGATGTTTCTAGAGAAATAATAGTCTACCATTTGATTTTCGAATATAAATTTAAAGATATTGCAAAAATAATAGATAAGCCCCTAGGAACTATATTATGGATTTATAACAAAGCGATTAAAATTTTAAAAGAAAGGGTGAAATTATGAAAACTAAAGAATTAAAACAAGAATTACAAAATGAAGTCAATAAAATAGTTTTGCCTGATTTAACAGAGGAAATTTTAACTAAATATAACACTTTTAAACCAACTGAAGTTATTAAAAGTGAAAAGAAAAAAAGAAAATTTATCTATTATCTAGTACCAAGTTTAAGTTTGGTTATCGGTGCCATCTTATTAATAATAATATTTACATTACCAAATAGAAAAACTCCTATTAATAATGTTAATTTAATTTCGGCAAGCAAAGAAGTAATAGGTAAAGAAGTGTTATTAGCAGGTTCTATTTTAGATGAAAGTATAACAAGTAGCACTAAGAATATGGCTTTAGTAAAAAGAAGTGAAAACATAAATAAATTAAAAGAAGATATCTATTTAATCCATGAATATTTAATTACTGCTGAAATGCTTATAAATAAAGAAGATGTAGAAATGGCAGTATATAATAACGAAAACCCAGATTATAGTGAATATAAATATGACATGTTATTAGATTATAAAACCACCACATATCATTTTTATTATAATGAAAGTGGCTTATATTATGATCATGATGATTTAGATGAAGTTAGTATTTATTTTGATGGAGTATTAGTGCTTGATAATGTTTCATATTTAGTTAAAGGTAGTCGTGAAAACGAAGAAAATGAAGAATTCACTACAAAAACGACTATTTATAATGGTGATAAAAAAATCTTAACAGTTGAACAAGAGTTAGAAATGGATGAAAATGAATATACTTATATTTACTATGATGAATATGGTAATAAAGATAGAATTATTGAACAAAGTGTAGAATACGATGATTTAGTTAAGGAAATGGAGATAAGTATAGAATCAGGTGATGCTGAAATTGAACAAGAATTTAGTTTTGAATATTTAGAAAAATATATTAAAACCGAGTATGAATATGAATATGGTGAATACGAGAGAGAACTTGAATTAAGAATTTATGATTATGATACTTTTTATCGTTATGTTTTAGTTGATAGTGAAATAGATCATATTGATATTAATAAATAATAAAACTGCTTAATGGAGCAGTAGTGAATTATATAAAAAATATTTACATAGAAAGCATAAAAAAGTATAATTTAAATCGTTAACGTTATCAAACATCATAGGGGGTATTATAGAAACAATTTTAATTTCTTTATTAAGTATATTATTAATTTCATTTATTCCTAACGATAGTTCTACTGTAAATGAAACTAATACTATTTCAAATGGAACTCATTTAAATAAAACAACAAGGCCATATACTATATGATTAATAAAATAAAAATTAGATTAAAAAGCTTTTAGGAAATAAAACTTTTTTCCTATCAGCTTTTTTTATAGTATTAATATCCTATTCAATCTTATGTTAGGTGTTTTTTTTCATTTGTCTCTATTACTAGTAGCATAATTTATACTAGTTTAGCAGTATTATTTAGCTATTTTATCATTATTAGTATATTTAATATTATATATTCTTATCATTTAGTAAATAAATGCAATATTAATTAAGCTAAATTTTGTTGTGTTTAAAAGAAATTTTATTGGTATTAACATCTTTTATTATGTAATATTATTGTTTTTTTATGGAATAAAAAGTGGTAGAATCTAGAGCTTAATAATCTCTAAATTCTACCACTTTATTTAATTTTTTTATATTACTAATGCTTACAAAGGTATTATATCTTATTATTAATCTACGTTTTCAACTATTATTCTTAGGTCATTTGTTATAGAGAAATCTTTAAAATCTATTGTTTCATTATTAATTTTAAAGCTAAGTTCATTAGAAATATCTTTACCATAAGTTCTAGTTACAAAATCAGTAGGATTTAGTTTTTCATTCTTTTGACAATATAACTTATAATCTTCGTTTTCATAAACAAATGTAACTAGATAAATATCATTTGGGTTACCAGTAATAAGTTTAACATATAAATCACTAGGTAGTTTATCTGTTAAATTATAACGCTTTGTACAATTTTCATCGCGATAATAGCCTTCTACATAGATGTAACCATCTAAATTAGATACTCCGCATTCTTTAATATAATCACTTGGAGTATAATCCTTTATAAATTGAATTGTTAAATCATATTTATCAGTACCAGGAATATGAATTGTAACTTCATTATTAGAATTACAACTTGTTAATAAAGATATTAATAATAATAAAAAGATGCTAAAAAATCTTCGCATAATAGCCCCTCTTCGTATAATAGTAAGTGTAAGAATTGGTTACTCTTACACTTCTTTTTTTGTTTAAGAATAGACACATTATAAAATGTTCAAATGCTTAAAAAAATTCCTTAGTAAAATTCAAATATCTTAAAAAATTATTGTAATTTTAAAAGCTAACATTTTGAATAATGTTTTCCAATAGAGAACTATAATTCTTTAACAACTTCGTCTAATTACTTTATATCATATTATAATTTGAAATTGTCAAATATTTATAAGATATACCAATAAAAATAAAGAATTAATTGTATATAGGGTGAAGAAAGAGAGGAAAATAAGATGAAAAAATTATTTATTGGTTTATTTTTATTAATTATGGGAACAAGTTTAGTGGCTTGTAATAAAGACAATTCATTTGGGAATAATGAAAGTGAAGTAGGTAGTGAATTTGTAAATGCCTATGTAACAAGTGGTTTAGGTGCAGTTGGTATGTTAGAAAATGATACTGTTGTTGCTGAAATGAAAGATAACAAAAATAATGAAGTTGTTGATAATAATACAACAAATCCTAATGATGATGTTATTAATAATTTTTTAGAATTAGAAACATTGATAAGTACTAAATTAGTAAAAAATGAAGTTGAAAGACTTGTTGATGGGGAATATGAATTTAGACAAAGCGTTACCTTAAAAATGATTGATGGTACTAATAGAATCTATTTATTTTACTATAATGAATATATAGTAGAAAAAGATCACGATGAACAAGAAAGTGTAATTAAAGGAATTATAGAAGTAGATAATGAAGTATATGATATCATTGGTGAACGAGAAGTTGAAGATGGTGAAATAGAAGAAGAATTTAGAATTACTGATAATTCTAATAGTTATGTAATTGTTGAATTAGAAAATGAAGTTGATGAAGAAAGCTTTAGCTATAAAAAATATGTTAACAATAGATTAGTCAGCGAATTTGAATATGAACGTGAAGATGAAGGTTTTGGTAGTGAAACAGAAATTAAGCAAATGACAAATGGTATAATATATGAGTATGAAATATTAGAAAGAGGAAAACATAGCTTAATTAAATGTGAAATTAAAGAAAACCGAACAGTTAAAACAGTTAAATTTAGAATATTAGTAGATGAGTCAGGTAATAGAACATATGAATATGTAAAATAAAAAAAATTATTGCAATTGAAAAGAATATATAGTAAAATATAAAAGCTTTTGAAAAGCAAATCACATTATTCCGCTGATTATAAACACATGAGTTCATGAATAGTGTTAGGCAAAGGAGAAGAACAACATGGCAAAAGGTCAAGCTTTAATTAATGAAATTACTGCTCAATATTTAAAAGACCGTCCTGCTTTCCGTCCTGGTGATACTTTAAAGGTTTATGTAAAGATTATCGAAGGTGAAACTCACCGTATCCAGGTATTTGAAGGTTTAGTAATTAAACGTCAAGGAACAGGTATTGCAGAAACATTTACTGTAAGAAAAATGTCTAATGGTATTGGTGTTGAAAGAACATTCCCAATTCATTCACCTAATATTGATAAGATTGAAGTATTACGTAAAGGTAAAGTTAGAAGAGCTAAATTACACTATATTCGTAACTTATCTGCTAAAGCTGCACGTATTAAAGAACGTCGCTAATGGTCGTGAAGGAGGAAACTCCTTCTTTTTTTAATTTATAAATAACATAATTTAACATAATCTTAAGATAATTTTAATATTTTTATTTTATATAATAAAACTGTCTTCTGAGGAAGACATAAATCTATTATTCCCCTAATAATGATAGATATCTTTTTCATAAACAAACTATAACTCTCCGAAGAAAAGGCGACCCTAGTTAAAGGTCGCCTTTTCCTTTTACCATTCTAACAACTCTGTATCGATTGGATTTTCATTTTCATATAAATTAACAATTTGACCTGATTTTAATTCAACAACTAAATCAGCTATTTTTGTAAAAGCTTGATTATGAGTTACTAAAATAGTTGTCATATTATGTTTAACATTTAATTTTTTTAATAAACTAATTATATGTCGACTATTTTCGTAATCTAAAGCCCCTGTTGGCTCATCACATAATAATAGTTGAGGTTGTTTTACTAAAGCTCTAGCAATTGCTACTCTTTGACTTTGCCCACCACTTAATTCAAGTGGAAAACTAGTTTCTTTATCACTTAAACCTACTTCATTTAACATCTCTTTAGGGTCGGCTATATCTTTTTTTATATCTTTCATAATTTGAATATTTTCTAAGACACTTAAGTTATAAATTAAATTGTAATTTTGAAAGACAATTCCTAAAACATTAGCTCTATAATCATTTAATTTTTTTTGATTTAAGCTAGTAATATTAATGTCATTAACTAAAATTTCACCAGAACTTGGTTTATCTAAAGCCCCAATTAAGTTTAATATAGTAGTTTTACCACTACCACTATCACCTATAATAACGACAAATTCTCCTTTTTCAATATTTATAGATATATTGTCTAAAGCTTTAGTAGTAACTTTTTTCGTTTTATAGATTTTAGATATATTATTTAAAGATATAAAAGACATAACTATTCTCCTTTCAATAATTTAGCTAAATTCAACTTTTCAATCTTTTTATTGATTAAGAAAGAAGTGATTATTATTAATATAATAGCTATAAATATAATAACAAAAATAGATAATACATCTAAAGATAAAACCATTCTAACTGAGGCTATTTCATAAATATCATTTAAAATGCTAGTAGCTATACTAATTCCTATTGGTACACTTATAGCACTAGCTATAATGACAACAAGAATATTTTCAATACTTAGCATATGTTTTAATTTAGCATTTTTTAACCCTGCTGTTTTAAACACTTTAATATCAGCTAAACGATTAGTAAGACCGATAACACCGATATTATAAACTAATAAAACAAAGATAATTGAAGCTAAAATAGTAGCTATAACTTTAGTTATATTTAGTAAATCGTTAATAATATTTAATCTTTCCCCAAAAGTATTAAAATTAGTAATTGTATAATTAGAATAAACATTATTATTTGTTATGTAGTTCTTTAAATCTTCTATTTTACTAGTATCAGTTATTTCATAATAATAACTATAAGAATAATTATGATTATAATCTTTAATACTATCTAAATAATCAAAAGTTGTATAACAACTATTACCATCTACATATCCTATAACATCAAATGTAAAACTTTTTTTATCGATGTAGACAACAATCTTATTATCTTTGACCATATCTTTATAAGATATTGGTAAATAAACGCCATTTGTCGCCATATTTGGCCTTAAATCTGTTTCTGAAATATTTAAATTCATAATAGTTAGATTATCATCTAAGATAATCATTTGTTTAGTGTTATATTTATATTCTCTATTAATATTAAAATCTGATAAATTAGTATTTATTAAATTTGTATTTACAGTATATAAATTGCTAACTTTTTTAATTGTTTCATCATTTTCTATACTAACTTCATTTACATTAGCTTGATAAATAAAGTTATCATGAATATAGTTATTAATATCATCGATAGTACTACCATCATTTAATTTTACCATAGGTGGAATACTATCTTTAATAGTTTGAACATAATTACCTAATTGTGGGTAGGCATTAACTAAAGAATCTATTGATATAGCAAACTTAAACACACCAATTTCCTCGAAG
This sequence comes from uncultured bacterium, assembly GCA_949293265.1. Taxonomy (GTDB): domain Bacteria; phylum Bacillota_I; class Bacilli_A; order Acholeplasmatales; family Anaeroplasmataceae; genus CALUXS01. Next base: position 32,846 of record CASFCK010000013.1, on the reverse strand, counting down.
AAATCAGCAATCTTAACTTCAATTTCACGACCATAGCCATATTGAGCCGGATATATTTTAATAGTATCGCCAACTTGATACCCATATTTTTGATAATCACTAGGTAAAAATATACCATCTTTTGTTAAATCAAGGATATTTCCACTAGTATCTTTTAATGATATTGAAGGTTTTTCCAAATCGAATATATATAAACTTTCACTAGTAGGTCTAACTTCTGTTTTAATTGATATAGTAAAATAGAAATAAGTATCTTCAATTAAATTACTTTCTAATACTTTATCTAAATCATCTATATCTAAAACAAAATCACCTTTATAAGTTTCTTTAGCTAAATCATTATCTGTATAAGCTAATGAATCACTAATAAAGAAAACAGCTAATACAATACCAAGTAATAATGATGCCGCAATAGTTAAACATATATTTTTTCTTTTTGATGTAATTATGTTTCTAATTATTAATTTAACATGATAAGATATTTTAACTTTTCTTAAGAAAGAACGACCAAATTTAGATTCGGCTTTTGTCTTTAATAAATCAACAGGTTGTTGTTTTATGGTTAAAATAATAGGAATTGAAATAGTTAAGATAGTAGTAATAAGTAAAACGATAATTGGTACTATTACACTTAAAACGATATTAGAATTAGAAATAGACGGTAAAGCATAATAATTATCAATAATTCTAGTATATAAATTAGGAATAGTATTAACACCAATACAAGAACCGATTAAAGCCGCTACTAAAACGAGAATAATAGGGATAATCAATAAAGAAATATAAATTAAAGATGTTTTAAAACCATTAGCTTTTAAAATGCCTATATAAGGCTTTTGTTCATCAATTATTTTGTTATAGTTAATAAATAAGATAATGACTATTGATATAAAACAAGCTAAAGGAAAGATAAATAAAATGGAATTAACTAAAGCCAAATCATTTTCAACTCTTTGATAACCATAATCAAGAGTCTTATAAGTAATTGATAAATATTCGTCACTAAAACAAGTAGATACTAACTCGTCAATGGTTTCTAAAGACATATTAGTATCTAAAAAGATAATATTTGAAGTAGTTATAGTATCTTCATATTTTAAAGCTATAAAACTAGAACTTAAATCAGGAAAGTAATTACCTTTAAAGACATGATTTGGGAATTTAACTAAACCTGTTATATGATAGGCGTTATTGTTAATGATTATATAATCATTTACAAAATAGCCATTAGTTATGGCATAATCATAATCTAATACAATATCATGTTGTCCTTTAGAAAATGTACCTTCAACCAGTTCAATATTATTAGTATTAAAAGTATTACGATGATAAAAATAATTAGTTGTCCCATAACTCATTTCATTGTAGACAATATCATATTTACCATCTATTTTACTTAAAAAATTGTTTAATTCATCTTCATTAAAAGTAGTAGGACTTTTAATTGTATAATCAGCTAGATTAGCTGATTCATAAAATTTATTAATAGAATTTAAGATATTATTTTGAGCACTTGTAAAGCCGCTATAAAAGATCATTCCTACTAAAACTATAAAAAAAAGAGCTAAATATAATAAAATTTTATTCTTGATATCGAGAATTTGTTTTTTCAGTAATAGCCACATATTTTACCTACCAAATAATTAAAACTTTAAATTTATTATACATTATTTTTTTAAAAAAACAATAAAATAGTAAAGTAAACTAAACTTTTCAAGTTGATTTTATACAAAAGTTCACCTAATTTGGTTGACACACAAATAAGTAAAGTTTTATAATAAATTCGTAGAGGGTAGTGTCAAATATTTTATGAAAAATTGACATTTAATGATTGTTATATTGGTATATTTAATGAAATATAGATGATAAATTGCTTGTCAAGGAACACAATTTATTCATTTGTTGATGAAAGTTTTAACAAAGAAGTAATTTATGATGCAGATAATCGACTAGTTGATTTAACAGGCTTATATTTTGTTGATCAAAATAGTGAAGAAAAAACTCCTGTTACTAGTGATATGGTTGTATCTGGTGGTAATACTAATACGATCGGGGAAAAACAATTAATGTTAAGTCATGATAGCATAACGACAACTTTTAAAAATGTTTTCATATTTAAATTGTTTATTTGATAGTAAGGACTAATTTTACAATCAACTAGGAAAAGAAAATATTAAATTAACTGTTATTTAAAATATATGTTAATATGTTCATTATAAAAATAATTAATTTTATATTTATTAACACTAATATTAATTATTTTATTAATGCTTTCATCAAACAAATTTTAAAAAATATATTAAAACTATCAAAAAAAGGAGTGTTTAAATGGTCAAGTTTCTTAAAAAAGTTGACATGCATTTTAAATAATACTATAATGAAAACAACAAAGAAAGGAGAATGTATTATTTATAAAAATAATACAAAAAGCAAGTATGAAAAAGAAAATTTTTACAATAAGCGCACTAGTGTTACTATGCGTAGCAATGATTGGTGTAGGTTTTGCCGGTTGGGTTATTTCTAATGAGCCAGAACCTGTAGGAAGAGATGGTCAATTTACAACAGAAACAGTTTCTAATAACTCATATACAATTTCTGAAATAACACCTGATGGTGACTTTAAGTTTTCTGATCCTGAAAGTCCAACAGTCACAACTTATAAGTGGTTGACAAGCGATGATGCTGTTTATGAAGATTTAGAAGTAGTATTTACTACTACTATACAAAAGGGTGGCGAAAATTTATCTGAAACTTTGACTCCTCAAATTGCTGAAGACGCACATTCTGTTAGTTTAGATAATGATATAGATGAAATTACGGTTACATTAGAAGATTTAATATCAAGTGAATATATTGGTGATTGTAAAATCACAGCTGCATCATACTCTAATGGAACTTTATCTATAACAGTAAAAGCTTCTTGGGGTACTGCTTTTGAAGGACAAAACCCATATTATTATTACAATAAACAAGAATATACTCCAGATCTTGCTTCAAAAGCAACAACTGCTTTAAAAGCATTGAATGAAATATCTTCTAAGGTGTTATTTAACTTAAAGGTTGAAGTTGGTGCCTACTCTGAATAATAATTCTAACATTTATTTTATTATTTAAAACTACAAACTAATACGAAAAAACTAAAATTGAATATTTACTAATTAATTGATTGATAGGAGCGATTTAAATGCGATTAACACGTGGTTTTTTTAAAAGAAAACTATTTGTTTTTGGGTTATCCTTGTTTGCTTCCGTCGCTCTAATTTCTACTGGTTTTGCAGTTTGGGCTATGTCTAGAGATGCGAATAGTGAGGATAATGGTAATGTTGGCGCAGGTTTAATTGTTGAGGGACAATTGAAAATTGAAGACCTAATATTAAGTAAAGATGTTATTATGTTTGAGCCTACGGAAGATGATACATCTGGTAGAGTTCGAAATGATGGAAAAAATTTTGAGTCTTTATCAATAACTGTAACAGCTAAAGTTTCACCTGTTTCATATCTAGGTAGCTTAAAAGTATTTTTATGTGTACCTCAAGGGGTACTAGATGCTATAGAAGAAGGATATATTTCTTGTAATACTATTTTAAGTGATGCCATTATACTAGATGGTAGTGACTTAGTTAGTGGTGGTTATAGTATTACTTTACTTGATTCTGAAAAATTACTAGATACATATACTCTAAATGTAACCCTAGAATTTGGTTGGGGGTCTAAATTCGGTAATATGAACCCTGGACTTTATTATGATGCCGATCCTTCTGGTATTTTAGTTTCTGATAATGATGTTGTAACAGAACTAGAGAATTTTAGAGCCACTTTATATGGCTATATTTCTGAGTTTAATGAAGATGGTAGTAATAGGTCTGAAGTAATAAATAATCATAAAAACGATATATTAGATTTTACAGTCTATGTATCTGCTACTGTTAATTAGTAGATGATAACCGCAGTGGCCACTGGTTGCTGCGGTTTCATTTGTAAAGGGGGATCAAGATGCCTAAACAAGAGTTAATATCTTTGATTATAACAATATTAGGTGTTGGAATATTTGCCGTACTATTTGTATTTTTATATTCTAAGTTTGTAAAAATACAAGTAAGTGAAGTCTTAAGTGGTAAGGAAGATAGTGTTCTTTTAACTAATATTTTAAAGAAAGATGAAGAAAAACTTAAGAAAAGCCAAAAACATGGCAAAATAATAAAATGGGTTATTTATGCTTTTTTATTAGTTATAATAGTACCTTTTTTGATAACGGCTATTATTAGTATTAAGAATAATGGTGTAGTTATGATTGGGGGACGGTCTATTATGGTTGTAGCTTCTGGTTCAATGAGTTATAAGAATGAGATTAACGACTATTTAATAGAAAATAACCTAAATGATCAGTTTGATACTTATGATATTATCGTTATTAAGCAAGTGAATAATTCTAGTGAACTTGAACTATATGATACGATAGCTTATTATAATGGCACTGAAAATATTATTCATAGAATAGTTAACATTAATGATAATGGAACATATATTACTCGTGGCGATGCGAACACCTCTAGTGATCCGGTTTTAGTAGAATTTGATGATATTATTGGTGTCTATACTGGAAATCATATTAAAGGTGTTGGCATATTTGTATTATTTTTACAATCTCCTGCTGGTTTAGCTACAATAATATGCTTATTATTTTGTTTATTTATTATTGATTATTTTTCTAATAAGGTTTTAAAAGCCCAAAATGAAAGAATGCAAACTTTAAATAGCTTAGCAAATGGGAATAATTCAGAATATAATAAAGAAGATATTAAGACTATATTATATTATAAAGGTATAGAATATCATTTTTCTAAAGATAGTTATTTAGGTAAATGTCAAATAAAAGATGATGTATTAAATGAGGAATCATTAGGAAAAGTAATTAAAAAAAATCTAAAGAAATAGGTATAAAGTAATGGAAAAAAAGAATAAGAATTATTTTACAAGAAAAAACTTAATAGCTATATCCCTAGTAGCTTTATATTCCTTTTTAACTTTATTTGTAGGGGCTTGTATAGAGGGAAATCATAACTTTTTTGTAGAAGATAATCCAATAGCTCTATTAGCTAAAGGATTTAAGTTTAGTGTTATAGCTTGTGGGTTATCTGGGGCTATCGCTTTAGTTCTTATGGCATTATATATAATAGTTGGTTTTGTCGCTATACTTTATATATATCGTTATGCTAAAGTTAATAATATTAAATTTAGGTCACCTAAGATTGTTTTAGCTATAGTTTTAACTGTTTTGTTTTGCTTATTATTATCAATTGGTATTGGTGTTATTATTCAAAGACCTTTAAATGCTAGTAATATAGGAACATTATTTAATTTTTTAGGTCAATGTTTATTTTTAGCTTTAATCATTTACTTAATAGCTTTTTGTTTATTAGGTTCAATAGTAATGCTTGTAGTTAACTTTATTAACATTGATAAAGAATTTAAATCATTTAAACATAATGAATTGCCTGATTTTGATGATGAAGACTTAATAAAATCTGATGTAAGCCAAAACTTTGAACCATTAGCAAATCAAGAGACAAGTAATGTTGGTGTTAGTTCTGGAATTGGCAACATATCTAGCACTTCCATAAAAGAAGAATATAATCCAAAAGCTTTAGAACTAGATGATAGAGAAAAAGTATTCCCATCACTATCTAAATTAGATGTTGAATATGATGGTTATAGTATTGAATCTATTGAATCTACGGATATTAATTTATTTGATTTATGTAATCAATTTAGATTGTATCTAGCTAAAACTGAAGAATTATATTTTGATATTGATACTATTAGATTCTTTATAGCTGGTTTAGCTACTAGTCATTTTATGATTTTAGAAGGTTTATCAGGTACAGGTAAATCAAGCTTACCAAGATACTTTGCAAGATTTACTAATTCAAATTTACAATTTGTGGCTGTTCAAGCTACTTATCGAGATAAATCGAGTTTACTTGGTTATTTTAATGAATTTTCTAAAACTTATTCTGAGACAGATTTCTTATTAAGTTTATATGGAGCTAATTATAATCCTGATAGACTATATTTCTTTGTTTTAGATGAAATGAATATTTCTAGAGTTGAATATTATTTTGCAGATTTCTTATCTATTCTTGAATACCCAGAATCTGAATGGAAATTAAGATTAATGCATTTACCATATGACTTTATTCCACCAGCTAAATTAGATGATGGTATTATTCAAATACCTAATAACTCTTATTTTATTGGTACAGCTAATAAAGATGATTCAACATTTACAATCACTAATAAAGTTTATGATAGAGCGATTACGATTGATTTTGATGAACGTAATATTCCGTTTGAAGTTAAAGAAGATGTCAATGAAATCGTATTATCTAAGACTAAGTTTGCAAGTTTAGTTAATGATGCTAGAAGTGATATGGTTAAACATTTGAATGTTGATGATTATGATAAATTTAATAGTATAACTAATTATATTAACGAAGAATTTGATTTAACATTTGGTAACCGTGTTTTAAATCAAATTGAAGAATTAGTTCCTGTTTATGTAGCCTGTGGTGGTACTAAAGAAACTGCACTTGACTTCTTATTATCACATAAGATTATTTCTAAGCTTGAAGGTAGATTTGAAGATTATGTTAAAGATGGTTTAAAAAGTCTAGATAGCTTAATTGTTAAAACTTATGGTAAAGATGTTTTTGTAAGGAGTCAAAAATTAATTAATAGTTTAATTAGAAAGTTGTAGTATTATGCGATTTTTCGAAGCAAAATTATTAAATGAAGTAATTAATAACTTAGAATTTTATCTAAGAGATAATAAAAACAGCTATTACACTAATATAAAAAAATTAAATCTTCCCTCATTACAACATAGTTCTTTAGCTAATGATAAAGAATATTTTGCTGAATTAAAGTTTATTATTAGTGTAATTAATACTATAATTGCTAAACCTCATATTCTGTCTAAAGAAGAACAGGTTATTATAAGAAGTGAACAAGCTAAGTCTTTAAATAGTGAGTCTTTTAGCCTAACTATTAAAGACCCATCACTGTGGAAAGAAAATAGTAAACGTCTTATGCAACCAGAATATGTACATAATGTTTTATATACTGATAAAATTGACATCTATGAGAATATGTTTATTTGTCTATTAATTGATTTAATTAATAGTGAATTAATTTCTTATAGATTGCATTACTTAAAACTTATTTCTACTTTAGATAATAGTGATCTTATTGTTAATAAAGATTATGTAATTGAAGCTATAGAGTTAATTGATTCGTTGTTACGTAAGCTAAGATATGTTAAAAACTCATCTTTTTATAAAACTGTTAGTAAAACCAATTTTAATGAACGCTTTATAAAGCCCACTAATATCTTATTAAAAGATCGACTTTATAATTATTGTTATAAATTTTATAAGAAGTTTATAGTCTATGACGATATAAATGACTTAATTATTGATTTTAATTCTTATTTGACTTATTTGATAATGAAAGCTCTATCTGATTTAGGGTATAAAAAAGTTGCTAATATGTCATTTTCTAATGGTATATTTGGTATAGAATTGAAAATAACAAATACTAATTATATTGATATATTAGTTAAATCTAATAAATACAAAACACCTTATAGACACCGCTTGATTTTTGACACAACAGAAGAACTAAATAATTATGAAGATAGTGATATCTTATCTTATTCTTTATTTGATATTTGGAATATTTATGATATAAAAAAAGATAAATATTTATCTAGTAGTGTAATTTCTGAAATTAAGTTAATTGAGATCTACTTAAATAAATTAACTCATATCATTAAAGTAGATTCTAATATCTATAATAAATATTGTCTAATATGTCGTAACAGTATAGATTATACTAATAATGTCTATGTTTGCGAAAAATGTGGTAGTATATATACTTATTTAGAAGATGATATAATTTGGCTAATTAAATAGGAGGTCGTTTATGCAAGAAAAAGTATTACCGAAAGTAATTATTAAAATTGAAGACTTGCATAAATCATATGGTAAAAAAGAAGTCTTAAAAGGCTTAAGTCTCGAAGTATATGAAGGTGAGCTATTTGGCTTTATCGGAAAAAACGGGATTGGTAAAAGTACAACCATTGATTGTATGATTGGGGCTAAGAGATTTAATAGTGGATCTATCCATCTATGTGATTATGATGTTAAATATGATGCTTTAGAGGCCAAGAAAAACTTTGGTTATGTAGCTAGTGAACCAACTTGTTATGATGAAATGACAGGCTATGATTTCTTAGAATTTGTAGCTAGTATTTATCATTTGAGTGAAGGTGATTTTAAACGTAATACAAATTATTTATGCCAAAGGTTGCAACTTGAAGAAGCTGACTTATCTAATCAAATCCAATCATATAGTCATGGTATGAAACAAAAACTATGTTTAATTTCAAGCCTTCTTCATTCCCCTAAATTATGGATTTTAGATGAACCAACTGTAGGTCTTGATATTATGGCAGTTGAAGAACTCAAAAAGATGATGCGTGAATATGCAGATCATAATAACACAGTTTTTGTTACAAGTCACAATATTGAGCTTGTATCTAAGATTTGTGATAGGGTGGCCATAATTAACGATGGTTTAGTATGTGAATTATTCGATTTAAATAGAAACCCTAATAAACGTCTACAATTATCAAAAATATTCTTTGACACTTATGGCGGAAATAAAAAATGATTAATATTTTAATTAAAGATTTAAAGCTATTTTTTGGCAAAGAACAAAGTACAATTAAATGGTTTACTAAGTTTTTATTCATTGTTCTATTTTTGGTAATTGTAATAGGCATTGAATATTATATGTTTTTAACTATTTTAAATAAGATATCTAATATTGTTAATGCGTCAGCAGCTTTTTTAACCCTATTTTTAACTGTCGTTGAAGTATTAGTTATTTTTGCTGATACATCAAGAGCTTCTAAACTATTTTTTAACGAAAAAGATATTGAACAGCTATCAATTAGACCGGTTTCAAATGCAAGTATAATAATGGCGAAGATTATATTTTTGTTTTTATTCCATTATGCTATATCTATTTTATTTATTTATCCTTTGTTTGTTGCCTACGGCAATATTTTGAATAAGGCTCCTTTGTTTTACTACGTTGCTTTATTTTATCCGGTTTTAACTTTCTTTTTTGAAGTAGGTATTGCCCTTGTTTTAGTATATCCATTTTATTTATTAATTAAGTTTTTAAAGCAACATATAATTGTAAGATATATAGTAGCTCTAGGTCTATTATTTGGCATAACTATAATCTATTCTTATATTTTAAATGTTTTTGTTAATTCTTTATCAGAATCTGGTATTAATGCTTTATTAACAACTTCAAAAATTGAGTTTGTTATTAATTTAAGAGAATATTTCTTGACGTCATTTTTAACAAGTATTTTTGTAGAAAACAAAGCTCTTTATTTCTTTCCTTATATTGCCATAGCGCTAGGTGTCTTTATTTTTGGTTTAAGTATTGCTATATTTAGCTATAATTATGCAAGAAATGTAGCTGTTAACTTTAAGACTAAAGCTAAAGAACATAAATATAAAGTTAAAAGTGAGACAATCGGTCTAATCAAAAAAGAGTTAACCATGTTGACTAAGAATACGGATTATACTTTCTCATTTATTGGTTTGTTGATAGTAGAACCATTCTTGGCTTATTTTGTTGTAAGTTCGTTAAATACGATTTTTAAAGATGGAATCTTTGCTTATTATATTTCTGTAGTGCCAAACTTTTTTCCACTCTTTGATATTTTAGTTATCATGTTATTTACAATGATTATCGCGGCTGGGGCTAATAAATATATAACAATGGAAAAAAATACAATTAAGGTAATTAAGACGATTCCAATATCTATAAAAAAACAATTAACTATTAAAGTCTTAATACCACTTGTCTTTTCTTTAATAGCATTAATTGTTACTATGCTAGTTTTACTTTTAACAAATGCTATATCTGTTAGTACTTTTAGTTTTGGTTTACTATTATGTTTTATCTTATTAGTAATCTATAATTTAATTAGTTTAAAAGAAGAGCTAAGTATTAGACACGCGAAACCTAGATCATATTTTGTGTCTAGTTTATACGCTTATTTATTGCCTGTTATTTATTTTGTTATTACAGCTTTTATGTCTTATTTCCAAATTTCTATTTATATTTCTTATCTAGTAGGTATACTAGCTTTAGTTATAATAGGAATACCAGAAATAATTATGCTATTAGTAAAGTATAAAAATATGTTTTTAGATTTGGATGTGACAAATTAATGAAGAGAAACCTAATTATTTTATTAATCATTCCTTTTCTAATTGCTTTATTAGGAATTGTCACTATATCATCAACATTTAGTTTTATTCAAAATGATATTATTAGAATTGAATGGTCATATAATGATAATGAAGCTTTTAAAGTGAGAGATGAGTTATATTTATTAAATGCTACTGGAATTAGTGAAAAAGATTATCCAGCTGGCCCTAATAATGAGTTAGTTTGGTCTTTGACTAATGCTGATACAACAGACCAAGAAGTACATGCTGAAATAACAGAGCTAAATGAATATTATTATTTAAAAGCAATTAGTCCAGGCAATGTTATAATTACTTGTAGCAATGCTAAAGGTAATGTATCTAAATCGTTTAATGCCTTAATCTATGAAGGGGCTTATATTTTATTAAATTCTGAGATTAGCGCTAGTGGTAATAATATTGATCCCAATATCTATTATGGTCAATATGATCTTGATGGAACAACTAAGGTAAATGCTAGAATAACTTTTGACGTCTCAAGTTCAGAACAAAAAGTCTTAGATACTATTGTTATCAAAGAAGTATCAAATGGCCTTAAAGCTGAAATTGATAGTAAACAAATTATAGTAGAGGTTCAAAGTGATGCAAGCATAGAAGAATATATTGTTGTTTCTTGTGAAGATGAAACTTTAATAGATTCAGTTTATACACTTAATTTAAACATCGTTAAAGATGGCGTTAATGTTTATACTTATGAAGATTTATTAAATTGTACTAACCGAAGTGAAGATGGCGAGATTGTCGTTCTTCGTAAATCCTTTGAGTCTTTAGTTAATTATGAAGAACAAAGGGATAAGAATAATGTTGAATTGTTTGGCACTTATAATAATGGTAGTTTTAATTTTGAAGGTGAAGCATATTATTTTGAAACTACATACAATACTGACTATATTGATAGCTGGAATGAATATATGAAAAACGATGAAGATAGTCAAATAAGTAAAGAATTAGTTGCTGGTATTCATGTTCAAAAAGACTTTTATGGCAATGGTTATACGGTTAATTTACACAACTTAACTTACCCTACTGATGTTACTCAGGTAACTAGTGATAGTGGTGTTATAAATGTGCCAACCTTAAGTCAAACTGATCTATTTAGAGGTCCGCTACCTTATTACACTTTAGGTAATCATAATTCAATGCCATTAATTGAAGCTTTAGGTCAAGATAATGTTGGTTTCTATATTGATGGAAATAATATTATAGTCAATGATTTAACGATTAAAAATTGTGACTTTGGTAATATGTTATCGAATCTTCATTATACAGGTACGGTAGTTGATGTATATGGTAATAATAATACAATAATTAACTGTAACTTATCTAATGGTAGATGTGTATTAAGAGTTTATGAATCAATGAATACAAGTTTAATAAATTCAATGTTATCTAATTCAAGAAACTTCCTAGTTTCAATAGGTTCAAATGAGTGTATCCCAATTGATGATAATACTGAATTTGAATTTATAGATTCTAGTGGTAATAAAGCTATTTATACTATAGCTGAATATTTAGCGGCAGAAGGTATAGGTGATGAAGACCTAAATGACTATGTTATGGGTGAATATGAGGATAAAGAAAAAATTAGAACAGCTATTTTATCTATTCAAGAAGCTCTAAATGATGCCTCTTTAATAGAAGGGCAGTATCATAGTTCATTAACTATTGAAGATAGTTTGTTCTATCAAAGTGGTATAGCTTCTATATCTATTGATTCAATGTTTAATGGTCCATTCTTATATAGTGGAGTTCCTAGTGTTATATCTAATTTACTAGGCGTTTTGGTGGACTATGTTCCTACTAATATTGGTGGATTATCATATCCTGTTATGGTTGATATAACAGGTTCAACTAAGTTTTATGACTATAAAACCTATGATGAAATGGATATTAGTGGTATAATTAATGAGAATATATCTGCTTTTGCTTCAGATGCTGGTGATATATTTGGTACTGAATATGATGGAGAAATATCTATTGATATGTTCTTCCCATTAAAAGAATATTTATTTTCTAGTGCTAGCACGTATAGCGATGGTACAGATACTTACGTAAATGTTCCTATTGTATTTTATGGCGGGGCTAAAAACATGTCAGTTTGTAATATTAATACTCTACATATGCAGGCCTATTTAGTTAGTGATAATGAAATAGATTTGTTAGATAATTATCTAGATTTAACTAATACGTCAACTCTTAACATGATTCGTAACCTAATGTGCAAAGCAGTAACGATAGTTATTGGTTATGAACCATTTAAATATACTTATATATCTGATGGATATTTATTTGGTAAAACTCCTGAATTAAGTGAATTAAAAGAAAACGCGAGGAATAAACAATGAGTTTAAGTAAAAGAATAATCTTAATATTTAGTATAGCTTTGTTATCTTTATTATTTGTTAGTTGTGGGTTTACTTCATCAAGTTCTAGGAGTAATTCAGGTATAGCTTCTATTACAACTGAAGTTGTTGATGATACAACTTATCTTGTTATAACTTATGAAGACAAAGACAAAGAGCCAGAAAGGTTTGCTATTCCAAGTGGTAAAGATGGTACAGGTATTCAAACTATAGTAGTTAAAGATAATGAGACAGGTACGGGAAAAACTGTTTCTATCTATCTAACCGGTCAAACAGATCCTGAAGTGAGTTTTGATGTATCAAATGGTACCTCAGTAACTGGTATAACATCAGAATTAGATGAAGAAACTGGAACAACCTATGTTTATGTTAACTATTCGGATGGTACAATCAGTGAACCTATAGCTATTCCAAAAGGTGAAAAAGGAGAAGGATTAGTAGGTTGTACTACTGTTGAAAATGAAGATGGTAGTCAAACAGTAACTTTAGAATTTACTAATTCTAGTTATGATATAACAATACCAGCTCAAAAAGAAGCAAGAGGTATTGATTATATAATGGGTTCAACAAATACAGAAACTAATGAATATGTTTTAACAATTTATTATACCGATGGTACAAGCGAAGAAGTATCATTTGATGGACCTGAACAACCATCAGTTTGGTTATCAGGTATCACAACCCCAACTGATGATTTAGGTAAAGATGGTGACTTCTACTATAATACACAAAATTCTAGAATTTATTCTAAAGTAGATGGTAGATGGACTCTAATCGCTAGTTTAGGTGGCGGAACTAATTATTGCATAGTTAGTTTTACCTTAACAGACCCAGATACTACAGATGATATTGATCCATCTTTAATATCAGGTTCTACTCAAAGTTTAATGTATGAAGTATTAGCTAATACATATTTTACACAAAATGGTTATTCAATTCCTATTCCTGTATATCCTGGATATACATTTAAAGGTTGGTATACATCAAGAGAAATAAACCCAACTCTTGGAGCATTCACTGATTTAACCCCAATCTTAACTAACTTAACATTATATTCTGTTTGGGAGAAGAATGCTTAATTATTAAAAGAAGAAAGGAGAAGCCTATATGAAGATTAACTTTAAAATGAAATATATGTTCTTTATTATATTCCTATTTGCAGCCTTAATTAGTGTAGGTTTCTCAATGTGGAATATAGCATCTTCAAATAGTTCAGTAAATGGTGAAATTAATACAGAAGAAGTTGACTCATTTAGTGATTACCTAGAATTAGGGAATATAAAGTCGTTTAAGTATTGTGCTTTAGGTGATACAACGGGCTTTGTAGCTTATGATGAAACTATTTCTAGTAATACTGAATTAGCTGATAGTGGAAGTATAGAAATACCTTATACAATTATCCATGATGGTTCTTTTACTGTAATAATTGAAATTAGTTCAACAACAACCTTACCTATCTTTACTACCTCAAGCTTTAGCACTAGCAATACAGCAAGTTTAACAAACTCAATTACTAATGCAGCAGATTATATGTCTAGTACAGTCACATTTAACTTTACAAATGTTTCTAAAGCTCAAACAGGAACAATATTCTTAACTTTTAGTATAGCTAGTGATGATTCATTAAAGAATTTAATAGCTTCATCAGGCATGGGTTTTAGTTTAACATTTAGAGTAAGTGAAAACTAGGAGGGTAAATAATGAGAAAAAGAGTAGTAATTATTGCCTCTATAATTGCACTAGTATTGGCTATATCTTTATCTAGTGTATATGCAATATGGTATATAACAACTAATAGACTAATAGATCCAGCTAATGTTACGGAAGATGTAGTTAAATCTTATTTAGAAGCAGAATCAAGAGAATATAATGGTTCTTATCAATTACCAATATCTAATAGGTTAGATAATAGTAAATTAACATATTATTATAAAGATGATACAGATAGTTATGTTAAAGTAGATGATATAAATAATTTAGACAGTGAAGGCTACATTGATTCTGGAACTTATGATGTCCAAGTATCATTTGTTAAAGAAACAAAGGATGAAGCTGGTAATTCACAGGAAGAGATTATATATATTGAAGATATAAATTTTATTATTACCCCTAAAGAGCTTGATGTAACACAAATCACAGAAACTAGTAGTTTAGTTTATAATGCTACAAGTCAAACACCTAATTATGATATTTCAAGTTTATTATATGATAGAGATAAAAATAAGGTAGATATTGTAGCTTCATCTACTGATACTATGGATGCAGGAAGTCATAATGCTACTATAAACTTAATTGGTGATAATGCTACTAATTATACATTAAGTTCTAACACCAAATCTTTTAATATAGCTAAAAAACCTATCTCTATTGATTATTGGTATTGTGATGGAACTAATTTTAATGAACTTGGTAGTTTAGTTTATTCTGCAGCCCAAAAAACAATAACTTGTTCTAGTGATGATATTATAGTTGGAGATTCGGTTACATTTAGTTATTCTTATCAAAGAAAACAATATAATGAGACTAGTTATATGAACGTTCAAAGTTGTTTTTATGCTGGTGATTATAATATTACTGCTAACATAAGTGGTGGTGCTGATGCTAACAATTATACACTTGAAGACAATTATACAACTAGTTTATCTATAGACAGAGTAACTTTAACTATGAGTAATCAAATTTTCTCTTACTCTTATAGTTCTAATAACAGAACTTGGTCAGCATTATCTTCTTTATTAAGTACAGATATTAGTGGCTTATCAATTAATGGATTATTATCAAATGATATAGGTTTAGTTGAATTTACATTAAATGGTATGAATGATGGCACATTTGGTTATGGAAATGATGCATCTACTTATAATAAATATACAAATGGCTATTATATGGGTTTAAATAGTACTTATTTAAACACTTATGTAGTTGGCAGCACCTATTTACTTGATGTTTCCTTATTGTTTAAGACAGATGCTCTAGAAAACAGTTATGATGATCAAACATCCTTAGCTACTATCACATTAAAATATCGAACAGTTAAGATTGGTAGTTCTTATTATACCATTGAAGATGCAATAGCAACTCCTGGTAGAAATATAATAACTGAAGGTAATTTAAGTAATACAGAATTTGTTGCTACAACATTTTCAAAGATTTTAGATGCAACAGAGTATAATTTAGAAAATAGATCTTTACTAGTCCCTTATCAAAGCACATCAGATGTTTCAAAATATTATGACACTAGTACTACTGCTAAATCATCAGGCTATGTTTATTCAGCCCTAATTATTCCAAGTGGAATAACTTTAAATGTTATTTCTGGTAATTTATTTGTCGGAGCTCAAATACGTTATGCTGGTGGTGAAAAGCTAACCATTGTTTGTGATAGAGGAGTAGTATATAATTTGGGAACTATTAATATTGATAGTTCTAACTTATATTCCTATGGATATATAAAAGGTGATGGTGATGGCTTAATCACTATGACCAATGGCAGTAGTGCAATAGACTGCTTAGCTACATATGACTGGATAGGTGGTAGTGCTGCCAGTGGCTTGTATAAGCACGTATTACTAACTAATGCATGGACTATGCATAATATTTCTTGTCCTATTGATATTTATGCGGGATGTACATATAGTGGTTTTGTTTTTACTTATCTTACCATGGAGGTATTTACAGTTGATGCCTCAGCTACAGCTACTATATTGGGTTCATCTTCTAGTAGCA
The DNA here is from genome assembly GCA_949293265.1 of uncultured bacterium. Taxonomy (GTDB): domain Bacteria; phylum Bacillota_I; class Bacilli_A; order Acholeplasmatales; family Anaeroplasmataceae; genus CALUXS01. The sequence goes on along the minus strand of CASFCK010000013.1, from coordinate 16,399 downwards.
ATTGTATATTTAAAATAACAGGTGGTTATCTAAGTAAAAGTACAATTAAGGCTGATAGTTGGGCTGATTCAAATAGCAATGCTGTAGCACTATTCTCAATAACTGGATCTAACCAAATAGCTGGTCAAAGGGATGTATTTGAATTATATGGAACATTTGAAGATTCAACCCTCTCAATAGATTTAGATATTCCTGTTTTCCCTGTTTCTCTAAAAACTGATAAGTCAAAACCAGCTACAGTTGGATTTATGGATATCTATGTAAGAGAAGGTTCTACATTAACACTTTCTAATTCAGATTATGCTTTCTTGCCAGGTTCTACAGTTGAAATTGATACAGGAGCTACAGTAACAGTCAATAATGGCGTTGATATAACAGTATTTAATGATTTTGCTAATTATCCTGATTTAAATAATACATCTAGGGGTAGTTTTTATAAATACTGTATTGATAAAGTTGATGCTGAATTTATAGTAAATGGTACATTAAATGTCAATGGCTCAATAGGTGGATATGTCAATACATCTAGTGAAGGAGCCCAGTTAATTATGAGTTCAAGTGCAGGGACCTCATCATCCTATGTTATTTTAAATAATAGCGATGGTTATAATGCTTATAGGTCAGATTTAGCATCATCAGCTAATATTAATGGAACTGTGACAAGTTTTGCTAATGGTAATGTATATATATCAGTTAGCGATGGTTCTGATGTATATTGGCAAACTGCTGATAATGTTAACCAGTTTACTATTAATTTTTATGATGATAATAAAGATTTATTGCAAACTATTACAGTTTATTCTGTTGATGACACAACTTATAATGTAACTGGTGATGAATTTATACCTACAAGAGACTACTATGACTTTGTATACTGGTCTTATGTAGATGGAAGCCAGTTTACAGGTATTACATTAAATAATGGTGGAAGTATTAATTTATACGCAAACTGGAAAGAAACAGAATATCATATTAGTTACATTGTTGTTACTGTTGATGAAGATGGTGACATGGTAGAAAATGTAACTGATGAAGCTACAATTAATTCACCAAGTTCATTTACGATAAATAACTTTGTAGATGGCATTATCGCATTACCTTCTGCAATTTATGAACAGTATTACTTTGATGGTTGGTATTTAGGTTATGATAAGACATCAGGTTTGTTATTAAGTTCAATTACTATAGAACTATTAGATGAAATAATCAACAATTATGATGCAACTAATATACCTCTATATTGTGAATTTAGTATTAATCCTACGTATACAATAGAATTTGATGTTAATAATTCAAGCATAAGTGGTGATGTAAGCTTAGATTATGTTCAAACTAGAACATCTACATTTGATACATCTACACTTGATTCTAGTTATTATACTTGGTCACAAAGCTATGATAATGATTCAACATTTAGCAAGTATTTCGGTCAAACATCAGGCGTTTGGTGTTATAAAGATAGTAATGGTAATTTAATAGAATTAACAAATGATACATTATTATCAGAAATAGCAAACCCAAGCAATGTAATAGTACTTTATGCTAAGTGGAATGATAAGTTAAGATTGACATATGATTACTCAAAAGATACTTACTCATCTACTAAAGTAGAATATCATATGCCAGGTTCAATAGTTTCGTTAGCAGGCTATAATTTAGATTCTACAGCTAATGTATATCAAGAAGTATATGGTAATGTTGATGAAAATAACAATAACAATAACACAATAGAAGGTGCATATAATATTGATGGCACATTTTACCAAGCGGGTTCTTCATACAGTTATAATGGTCAAAGATATAATGTTGGTGAAAGTATAACTATTAAAGAGAATATGACGTTATCATTAAACTATGTTGCTGTTACTTGCTATGAATTAAGCATAATTGGAGTTTATTTTGAAGAAACCTTATTGGGAGCAGGAAGGAACGAAGAATTAGATCCAATTAAAGTGATAGTTAAACATAGTAGCACTATTAATGTATATTCTTTGGCAGACAACCATAATTGCGGAACTGGTTATAGTAAAATTTCTGGTCTATTTAGTGCTACTATTGGTTATAATATTACAGGTATAATTGAAGATGGACTATTAAATATTACAAGTACAACTACAACTACAATAAAACTTTACTATGGGGTTAATGGAGATTCTTATTCAACAAAAACATAGATATAAAATAAAGGTTCTTTCTAAACTGAGGTAGTTAGGTAGATAGCTACCTCAGATTTTAAATAACAAAATATAAAGTGAAGAACTATCCTTCAAACCAAAGGTAGGTACTCCACTATTGTTTAAAAAAATATAAATTTTTACTAAATTTATTGGTTTAAGGCATTTTGAATATATTATTTTACTTTACAATTGTGGGAAAATTTAATTAAATGTTACTAATATAAGAATGTACAAAATTACTAATGTAAAATGTATATTCTGTTTATTATTATATAAGATATAACAACATATTAAAAAATGTACAATTTTATTGTTAAAATTTATTTAAATTTGTGCAATAGCTTAAAAAATAATAAGAAATAATTAATAATTTTAGTATCAATGAAATATAAAATAGTTTATATAAATTAGTAAAAAAACAACAAAATATAATAAATAAAGTTGTTAATTGGTAGTGTTTTCAATTATTTTCATATTTTTTAAAATTGTAATCGTTTACACTTGTTATGGAAGGGTTTTTATGCTAAAATACTAGCGATTGGGGTGATTAATTATGGCAAACACGACAATTTATGATGTAGCTGGTGCTGCAAAGGTTAGTTTAGCTACAGTAAGTAGGGTTATGAATAATCCAGAAAAAGTTAATCCTGAGACACGTGAAAGAGTTCTTAAAGTAATAAAAGAATTAGGATACAAACCTAATGCGATTGCCCGTGGTTTAGCTTCACGTAAGTCTACAACTATTGGTGTTATACTATCTGATATTACTAGAGCTTCTGTTTCACAATTACTTGGTGGGATTATAGATGTGGCTAAAAAATACAATTATTCAATAAAGTTATTTTCTTCTACTAATGCTGAATTAGATGATTTAATGCGCAGTGTAGCTGCTGAACAAGTTGATGGAGTTTTATTCTTAAATGAAGAATTAAATAAGGATGAAATTCAAATCGTAGTAGAAAAATCAAAGGATGCGGATATTCCAACAATATTAACCAATGTTAATTTTGATGGTAATATGTTACCATATGCGATTGTTGATTATGTAGAAGGTACTTATGAATTAACTAAGAGAATGATTGATAAGGGTAGAAAAGATATTTATTTATTTTCAACTGTAAGGCATTATTTTACTAATGATTTAAAAGAACAAGGTTATATTAAAGCAATGAAAGAAGCTAATTTAGAGCCTAAAATTTTTAGAACTAGTGGTGATGTTGCTGTTAACACAGTTCATTTTGAAGAATTTTTTAAAAATCATTCAATAGATGGAGCTATTTCAGTTAGAGATAGTATTGCTATTTCCTTTATGAATGTAGCTATTAAAGCTGGTAGAAGAATACCAGAAGATATTTCAGTGGCTGGTTTACAAAACACTAAATATGCTTTATTATCAAGACCAAGTTTAACATGTTTATATACTCCTGTTTATGATATAGGGGCTGCAGCTATGAGTTTATTAACTAAACTTATGCGTCATGAAGAAACTGAAAGCTTGAATATTGTTCTACCACATAGTATAATAGAGCGCGAAAGTTTATAATTTGATGATAATATAAAGTAGTTTTAATAAATAATTTTAGAGAGTTTATGGTTGGTGCAAATAAACATATTTATTAAAATGAATTACAATATTGGAGAATATTAATTAAAAGAGGGCTAGATTTTTATCTAGAACTAAGGTGGTACCGCGAATTTTCGTCCTTAGATTTTTTTCTAAGGACGTTTTTATATTTAAGGAGGATTTATGAAACATATTGAAGAATTAAAACAAAGAGAATTATTATTTGACATGACTGATCCGAAGGTGGCAGAGGCATTAGAAAATGAACATCTAACCTTTTATTTAGGGACTGATCCAACTGGAAAAAGTTTACATGTTGGTCATTTAGTTACTTTTTTGGTTGCTGAAAGATTAAAAAGATGGGGACATAATCCAATAATATTAGTTGGTGGAGCAACAGGATTAATTGGTGACCCTAAAGAACAAGGCGAAAGAAAAATGTTAACTCAAGAAACGGTTAATGCAAATTTAGAATGTTTAAGAAAACAAATAAAAGAAGTGTTTGGTTTTAATAATTTAGTTAATAATTATGATTGGGTTTCTAAAATTAATGTTATCGAATTTTTACGTGATTATGGTAAAAACTTTAATGTTAATAATATGATTAATAAAGAAACGGTTAAAGCTAGACTTGATTCTGGTATTTCTTATACAGAATTTAGTTATCAAATCTTACAATCATTAGATTGGTTGCATTTATATAACACATATAATTGTGCTATGCAAATAGGTGGTCAAGACCAATGGGGAAATATAACTGCTGGGACTGATTTAATTAGAAAAAAATTAGGTGCTGGCAAACAAGTTTATGGTTTAACTATTCCCCTAATATTAAAATCAGATGGCACTAAATTTGGTAAATCTGAAGGGGGAAAATCAGTTTGGTTAGATTCTAGTATGACAACACCATATGAATTTTATCAATTTTGGATTAATATTCCTGATGATGAGGTTGAAAAAAGGTTAAAACAATTCACCTTCTTATCCTTAGATGAAATAAAAGAAGTAATAGAAAAATGGAATTTACATAGAGAAGAAAGATATGCTCAAAAAGTCTTAGCTAAAGAAGTTACAACTTTTGTTCACGGTGAGGGTAAATGTATAGAAGCCATTAATGTTTCTAATGCTTTATTTAGTGGTGATTTTAGTTCTTTAACAGCTTCTGAAATAGAGATGGGTTTTGCTGATTTAGATAAAGTAAATGGCCAAAATAAGCCGTTAATTGATTTGGTTATCGAAGCTAAATTAGCTACAAGTAAAAGAGAAGCAAGAGAATTCATAGCTAATGGTGCTATTACAGTTAATGGCAACAAAGTGACAGATTTTAACCATGTTTTAACTAGTGAGGAAGCTATTGATAATAAGTATATTATGTTAAGACGTGGCAAGAAAAAATATGCTTTAGTGGTGTTATAAAATGATTTCTAAGGTGTTTAATGATAATGTCTTAGAATTTACTAAGTATGAAGAATATGATGGTCCAATTCCTTTAATGTTATGTCCTGAATGTACAATTTTAGATATTTTTAATAAGTATATTATTAATATAAAAAATAAGTATTATAGCTTATTAGAAGTTAAATATTTAAATAAAACCTATAACATTAAAGAATTTGTTAAAAATTATCCTGATGTGATTGGTATAGATATCGATATATGGGATAAATTATATAATTTAGCTAAAGAAAAACAACAAGAAAAAGAAATATCAAAATATGTATCTTGTGGTAGTGTAGCAGCTAGTATTTTAACTTCAACTGGTCATATTTATACAGGTATCTGTATAGATACGGCTTGTACGCTTGGTATATGTGCAGAACGCAATGCTATATTTAATATGCTATCAAACAAAGATAATAATATAACTAAAATTATAGTAGTTATGCCTAATAATAAATTAGGAATTCCTTGTGGTGCGTGTTTAGAACTTATAGCGCAAATTATGCCTGATAAGTATAAAGATATCTTAATAATGATTGATTATGAAAAAAGAAAAATAATTAAATTAGCAGAATTATTACCAAATTGGTGGGGTTATAATGACTAAAATCTTATTTATTTGTCACGGTAATATTTGTCGTAGTCCGATGGCTGAGTATTTAATGAAATATAAACTAGAAAAACTGAATTTAGAAAATAAATATGAAGTTAGTTCTAAAGCTACATCAAGAGAAGAAATAGGAAATCATATTCATTATGGGACTAGAAAAATTTTAGATATGTTTAATATAGATTATCACTTGAAGGTTGCTAGTCAAATAAGTGAAGAAGATGTTTTATATTATGATTATATAATAGCAATGGATCATTATAATTTAGTTAATCTAGAACATATGTTTGGTAAAAATAAAAAATTTAGATTATTAAATAAAAAAGATATTGCTGATCCTTGGTATACAGGTGATTTTAATACTACGTATAAAGAAATAGATAAAGGATTAGATGATTTAATAAATGAATTAGAAAAAGGCTGCCGTAAATAAACGGTAGCCTTTTTTATCTCGAATTAATTTTTATTTTACAACAACATCAATACCAAATAATATTAAGCGATTACTACTAGCATTTAAAACGCAAGTTTGACCAGCTGTCATGTCAAATGTATACGATACGGCTGTAGTAGTAGGAACTTTATTAGATTTATTAGAAACTTCAACGCCATCAATCGTTAGTTCTCCACCCTTAGTTACAACATTACCATTTTGGAATCCACTATCACCAGTGTTAAAGTAAATTGTTACAGTAACATTTCTTTTTGCGGTTATGCTACAGTCTCTAGTAGAACCACCATGCATTAAGGCGGTTGTAAATTGTTTTGTTGGGTCATTATCAGCAACAGCAGGATTAGGTGGGGTTAAAACTGTCCAATCACCAGCTCCTCCATTAGTTATTGTCAAATATTGACCATCTACAGCAACTTCATTTTTGCCAACTTTATTAGTTAGAGAGTCAAATCTTAAGTCTTCACTTAAAACAACTCCAATATCATATTTAGCATATAAATCTAGATTTGCAGTCAATTTAGTGTTTGGATCAAATTTGCTACCTTCGTCAAAAGTAGAAGTTGTATACCAACCGATAAATGCCATACCTTCAACTGTAGGAGCGGTCCATAATTTATCGATTGTTGTTCCTTCATAATCCTTTTCAACATGGGTCATTCCATCACCATAATGATAAGTTATAGTAGCTGTATAATCTATTATACCGCCAGTCCAATCATTTTCATATGGAAGGCCATTAGTGTCTTTACCAAATATATTTACTAAGTTCATATATTTTTCAGCAGCAGTATTATCAATTACCGTACAAGTGTTTTCTAATGAAGTTGTGATAGCTCCAAGACCGATATTACCATTTTCAACCAATCTATTTGGATCAGGCTCAGCATTCATTTTACCATAACGATCATTTTTATTATTTTTAGATGGAGTTACTCCATCTGCTTCCATAGTAGCTTCACCATAAGCTTCTTTAGAAATATGTTGACCGATATTTGAATGCATTACAGTCATAGTCATATATTTGTCCCAACCACGAGCTAAAGAAACGGTACCAGGTGTTACATCATCGCTAGCGGTAAAGGCAACATTCATAAATAAATAACCATAATTTAATTTTTCAGAACCTTTAGTAGCTACAACATAACCACCATTCTTAGCATCATTGTTAGCACCAAAAGAATGAATTTCAGTATTTGTGAATACTGCAGTAGCATCATAACCAAAAATATAATCAGTTCGACCCTCGATATAACAAGTGTCATAGATTTGACGACCAACTTGAGCATATAAAGTGTCTTGATAACCTGTAAATGAACAACGATAGAAATGTGACTGATCAGCTTGTACTAAAAGAGCTACAGCCTGTTTATTTGAACTAGGCACTTTATTATATTCGTCTAATGTGTTAATGTCATTAGCAAAAGTAATACCTTGAGCATAAAAACCAACGGCTGTATTTCTGATTGAAACAGTTGCTGAACCATCAGTATTATAAGTACTATTACCACTAGGAACAGTTAAACCATTATAAGCACCGTAAGTGATAATAGTTTTATCATTAACGGTTGTGTTAGTTAGATAACCATTAAAATCAAAATTAGTTTCAACTGTAGTAGCCCCATTCATATGAACATTTGGAAGCGTTACTTCAACTTTTTCATTAAATGTACCTTCACCAATTGTAATGTTTTTAATTGTACTATCAGAGACTTTAACTAATTCTAAATATTTTAAAGCATCATTAATTGAACCAAATGTTAGACTATCAGGAGAAACTAAAACTTCAGCTCCAGCTACAACATTTAGACTAACTGTTGCGGCTTCTTTATCAGTTAAAACATCTTCAACAACATTAATTAAATAACTAGTTGTGATATTTGTATTTAATTTAGAAGTGATTATAACTTCTTTAGAACCTACAGTAGTTAGATCAGGATTTGAAACTGTATAATCATTGGCATCTAAAATAAATTGATGAGTAACTTCTTTATCATTAACATTAGCTTTACCAAAAGCTTTAACAACGACATTACTAGAATCAAAAGTAGAACCTTTTAAGAAGAGTTTTTGAACGATTAAAGTTTTATTACCATCATAATCATAATCAACCCATTGAATTGAATCTAAGGCATAAACAGTTACTTTATAACTAGTATTAAATGTTTTCTCATTAACTACATATTCTAAATCAACAACATGTTCGCCAGGTATTGCCATTTCTTCAGCAGTTAAAGCTTTAATATTTGTAGGAGTAACAACTTCAGTACGACCATTTTCATAAACTAAAGTAACAATTAAACCATTAGAATTAAATTCGGATTTTTCTAAGAAATTAACTTCAGGAAGGGTAGTTACTTCAATTGCTTTAGGATCAGATTTAGCAACAGTTTCAGTATAACTTAAAGCAAATATTCTTACTGAGCCACTCTTACCACCAAAATAATAAGTACCAGCTTCAGTAATTTCAAAACTAGAACTTAACTCTTGATTAGTACTTAAAGTTGCTTCTTCGACTACATTACCTTCACTATCTAATAATACTAAACCAGTATTAGAGCTAGAAGCGTTTTTAATTTCAAATGTTAAAGTACCAGCTGAAGTAGTAGTAAAAGATACTGAATTATCACCAACACTAGCTCCACCTTGAGTGTTGATTGCTTTTTCTGATACCTCATATCTTAATTTTGTACCTAGTAATTCAAAATAACCAACTGTTCCTTTACCACTAACAAATTGATAATAGTCAGCATTACTTTGTTGGGTCATACCAGCAGGAGGTGTAGTTAAATCAAGAGTTCTAGTTACAATCTCGGTTTGACTTTGTTCACTATCCCATACAGCATATAAAGTTAAATTAGCTGTAACAGGAGTACTAAAATCATAAGCTTCACCATTTTCGGTTAATGACCAATGTTTAAAATTGTAACTAGCTAAAGTTGGATCGGTAGGCTTAGTAACAGCTTTACCGCTTTCTACTTCCTGACTAGGAATGGTACTAGCATTTTCACCAGTCACAAATGTTACAGTATAAATAGTAACAGGTTCTTGATTTTTTTCCCATACAGCATATAAAGTTAAATTAGCTGTAACAGGAGTACTAAAATCATAAGCTTCACCGTTTTTAGTTAATGACCAATGCTTAAAAGTATAACCAGCTAAAGTTGGATCGGTAGGCTTAGATACAGTTTTACCTTCTCCAACATCAGAAGTTGTTATTACTTTTCCATCTTGATCAACAAAACTAACAGTGAATTTTTGTTCCTCGACTTCAGTATCTTTACAAGATGTTAATGTAACTGTACTAACAGCAATACCTGTTAGACAGCACATCCCAAGAAAAATACGTGTTAAAATCTTTTTAAATTGCATATTATCCCCTTTTCTATCTAAGCTAATTAAATTATAAAATAAAGCGCTTACATTTACAAGATTATATTTAATGTTCTTGCATTGATTTATTTTAAAAAGTTTTTTTGCTATAATAATATTACCGCTAAAAATAAGAGAAAGGGAAAATGTAAATGTATATTAATTTTGTTAATGAAACTACTAAAGATACTAAAACAGAAGAAAAATTGATTAAAAAAATATTTAAGCAATTTAAACATAAAAATGAAGTTTTTAGCATTATTTTTGTTGATAAAGATAAAATACAAACAATAAACAAAACATATCGTAATATAGATAAAGTTACGGATGTAATTAGTTTTGCCTATAATGACAATGAAGAAGGAATTGAATATCAAGGTGACGAAATTGGTGATATGTTTATCTGTTTAGATAAAGCAATTGAACAAGCTAATGATTATGGTCATAGTATTGAAAGAGAAGTTGGTTTTCTAGCAGTACATGGTTATCTTCATTTAAAAGGTTATGATCATATGACAAAAGAAGATGAAACTATTATGTTTAATTTACAAGAGAAAATTTTAGAGAAAGCAGGACTTAAAAGATGAAAAACGAATATAAAGAAATTATAAATGCCGCTACTGAAGGTAGAAAAAACGCCTATGCACCTTATTCAAAATTTAAAGTTGGGGCTGCGGCTATGCTTATAGATGGAACAATTATTAAAGGTTGTAACATTGAAAATGCTAGTTATGGTTTATCTAGTTGTGCGGAGCGTAATACTATTTTTTCTTTAATAAGTTTAGGCTATGATCCTAAAAAAATTAAATTATTTTGTATTATTGGTGATACTAAAGATCCTATTTCGCCATGTGGTGCATGCAGACAAGTTTTAGCTGAATTTTTAAATCCAAAAACACCGATTATATTAACAAATTTAAAAGGTGACATTAAAGAAACTAATTTAGAAGAATTAATACCTTATACATTTACGGAGATTGAAAATGTTTAGGTCTGGTTTTATTTCATTAATAGGTCGAGCTAATGTTGGTAAATCAACGTTTTTAAATAAAGTAATAGGCCGAAAAATAGCGATAACCTCAGCTAAACCCCAAACTACTAGAGATAAAATTCAAGGTATATTAACAACAGAAGATACACAATATATTTTTGTAGATACACCAGGTGTTCATAAGCCCCATCATGCCTTAGATGAGAGGATGCAAGATATTTCTTTTTCTTCAAGTCGCGGGGTAGATTTAATTTTATTTATGACTACGCCTTTAAAAGAAGTATTAAAGGGAGACCAAATAATTTTAGATAATTTAAAAGGTACTAAAACCCCAGTTTTTTTAGTTATAAATAAAGTTGATCAATTAAAGAAAATATCTAATATAGATAGTAGTATCGTTTTATATAAAGATTTATTCCCTTTTGCAGGTATTTATCCTATTAGTGTTGAACAAAATATAAACATTACTAAATTATTAGAAGATATTAAACAATATTTGCCAGAAGGACCATTATTATATCCTGAAGATATAATATCAGACAAACCAGAAAGATTTACAGTAGCTGAATTAATAAGAGAAAAAGTTTTATTACTAACTAAAGAAGAAATACCACATAGTATAGCAGTAACAATTGAATCGATGAAAGACAATGAAGATAATTCTAGTTATATAGATATATATGCTACTATAGTTTGTGAAAGAGCAAGTCAAAAGAAGATTATAATTGGTTCTGGCGGGGCTTTAATTAAAGAAATTAAACAAAAAGCAATTATGGACATTAAACATTTCTTAGGTAAAAAAGTTCACTTAGATCTATTTGTTAAAGTAAAAAAAGATTGGCGAAATAAAGAAAGAGACTTAAATGCCCTAGGTTATGGCAAGGATAATTATTAATGGAAGGTTTAATTTACAAAGTGCTAGATTATAAAGAAAGTAGTAATCTAGTTTATTTATATACTGATTTTGGTTTAGATAGTTTATTAGTTAGAGGCGCAAAAAAATATAAATCAGAAAATTTGAGTTTCTGTGAATACTTGAATTATGTTAGTTATACAAAAACTAATAATACATTACCAAGCCTGATAGATTATAAGATAATAAATAGATTCATAAACATAAAAAACAGTATAACAAAGCTAAAATATGCTAGCATTATAACTGAAGTTTTAAGACAAGTTTTAGATCAAAGACATTCTAGAATATTAAATTTTACTATTAAGATTTTAGAAAAAATGGAAGCTAATGATGATCCTATTAGCTTAACATTTATTTATTTAGTAAAAATGTTAAAAGTCTTTGGTATTTTACCAGATTTAAATAAGCCTGTCTCAAACGATCAAAATTTTAACGATATATTCATAAAAGCCTATTACACATTAGATTATGACATAGTTGTTGATTCTATATATATTAAAAAAATAATTGATTATTATAATAAATATGAAGCAATTAATTGTTTTAATATTTATAAAATATTAGAGGTTTAAAATGGATTTAAAAAATAAAGGTCTAATAAATATAGTTTTATACTTGTTTTTATATTTATTAGCAGGCACATTAACCACATATATTGTTGCTTATGCGGTTGCTAAAAGTAATAATTATGAATTTAGTATCTTCTTAGAACAAATGAATAGTAGTACTTATAACGATATAGAATTATTTAATAAAGCTAATTTTGCAGCTACCTTAGCTAATTTTATTGTTTATTTTATATTATTCATTGTTTTAATAATTATAAATAGAGATACATTAATAGCTGAATTTAAAAAAATAGGTAATAAAGTAATTAGCTTTATTATCTTTGCTATATTTGGTTTTATAATATTATACGGAACCTCATATATAATAAACTACTTATATAATTTATATAATATTGGCGTATCACAAAATCAAAACAGTATTGAAAACTATATATTACACGGTAATGCAATATTAACTTTTATTACGGTTGTAATCTTTGCTCCTTTAGTTGAAGAAATAATATATAGATATAGTATATTTAGTTTAATTAAAAACAAAATTTTAGCATATGTTGTAACTATTATTTGTTTTGCATTACCACATATGTTATCAACAAATTCAAGTATTTCTGAATGGCTATTATTAATGATTCCTTATTTATTATCTGGCTTTATTTTAGCTCTTATATATGATAGTAGTAAAAATATTTATGCTAGTATTGTAGCGCATTGTTTAAATAATTTACTAGCATTTATAATAATTTTAATATAGGTGATATTATGATTAAACAAGATATTAAAAGCTTTAGTGATGGTTTTAAAATATATAATGATTTATGCCCAATTTTAGTTTGTAATGACCATAATAACGTTAATGCAATGATGATAAATTGGGGTGGACTTGGCACATTATGGCATAAAAATGTTTGTTTTATTTTTGTTAGGAAAGATAGATATACTTTTAATTTTAGTGAAAAAAGTAAAATGTTTACGCTATCTTTTTTAGATTTAGATTCTAAATTAATTGAAATATTTGGTAAAAAAAGTGGTAAAGATATTGATAAATTTAAAACATCAGGTCTTCACAAATGTTATGATGTAGATAATGATTGTTATTTCGTTGCGGAAGCTAAACAAGTTTTAAAATTAAAAAAACTTTGTTCAATAGATTTAGAGAATGCTGATTATAATGATTTAAGTATTCCTAATGGAATTTATAAAGACATACCTTATCATGTTTTATACATATGCGAAGTTAAACAATATTTAGTGAGGGAAGCAAATGAATAAGACTTTTTTCTTTGATTTAGATGGAACATTATTAGGAATGGATCAAGATAAGTTTTTAGGTCATTATTTTAGTTCTATTAGAGAGTATATAGAAGAATATAAACATGACTACAAAATATTCTTTTATTATTTAGAATTAGGCATTAAGGCAATGCTTAATAATGATGGTTCTAAATATAATATAGAAGCTTTTAGTGAAGCTGTTAAGCCTTATAAAGATATGATGGCTTTTTTTGAAGAGTATTATCAAAAAAAGTTTATTAAAACTAAAGAAAGTACTTATGTTAATCCCTATAGTATAAAAATTATTGATTATTTAAAATCTAAAGGTTATCAACTTGTTTTAGCAACTAATCCTCTATTCCCAAGCTTTGTAACTAATATGCGTGTTAATTGGGCAGGTTTAAATCCGAGTGATTTTACCTATATTACTAGTTATGAAAATTCTAAATTTACAAAGCCTAAAAAAGAATATTTTAAAGAAATATTAAATAATTTAGAAATAAAAAAAGAAGATGTAATATATATTGGTAATGATGTAGATGATGATTATGGGGAAATGGGCTATAATTATTTTGAATCTTTTATAATAAAAGATTGTTTAATTAATAAAAACAATAAAAAAATAACAATTCCTTTACTTAGTTTAGATGATTTTTATAATTATTTGATAAGTAAATATTAAAGGTGATCTAATGGCAACAGAAAAAGAAAAAATTAGTACAATGCGTTATAACGGACTTATTAAAGGCGTTAGTCCATTTATTTGTACTATGACTAAGAATACAACCACGTTTTTTAAACATAGTATAAAATATATTGTTTCATATCGAGAAAATACAATCTTTTTTCAATCTTTAGATTTCTTTAAAGAAACGCCTAATAAGAAATATGATTATGAAGTAGATATTAAAAATTTATATAGTTATGCTTATGCACCAATTAATAGTTCAATGGTTTCTTTTAGTATTATGACTAGAAAAAAAGGTATAATTAATTTAATAGTTTATAAAAATATTAAAAAGAGAGTGTATTCACAAATTTCCTTTGGTGAATTTTTAGATTATATTAAAGAGAAAGGAATTATTGATGAAGACGAGAAAAATAGACAAACTGATAAAAAAATACAGTCAGAAAGAAACGAAAAAAACAATACAGCCAACTGATAAATGTAGTAAAGGCTATAAAGATGGAGATAGAAATTAATGTTAGAAGGCGGAAAATATTATAAGTTAACTGTTAAAAGAAAAACAGATTTGGGATATATGCTTTATGGCAAAGAAGATGAAGAAGTTTTAATGTTTTATAAAGAAGCTACAAAAGAATTTGCTTTAGAAAATAATGTTAATGCTTTTATATATTATGATAAGCAAGGTAGATTATGTGCTACAACTAAAGAAGTCTTAGCTACAACAAATAAAGTTGGGTTACTTAAGGTTTTAGCTGTTATGGATAATGGGGTTTATTTAGATAATTTAACTGCTAAAGATGTCTTATTATCTAGTGATTATTTACCTAAGAACCATGATTTATGGCCACAAGTAGGTGATCAGGTTTTTGTTATATTAAAAGATAAGAAAAAAAGTCTTGTGGCAAGACCGATTAAAAAAACAGATATTAAATATGAAGTTGATTTCATCTTAAATGAAGTGGTTGAAGTAATAGTAGAAGAAATAAACGATAAAGGTTTAATGACATATACACTTAATAAAGTCCCGGTTTTTATTCCTAATATTTTTTTAAGAGGTAAATACCATATAGGTCAAAAAATAAATTGTCATATCACTAAAATAGATGCTAACATCAACTATGCTTCAGTAACTGAAAATAAAGAAAAACAAATGTTAGATGATGAAGAAATAATTCTTAATTATTTAAGAAATAGTAAAAAGAAAATGCCATTTACTGCAAAATCATCAAGTGCTAGCATTTTACAAAATTTTAAGATTAGTCGTAAAGCTTTTAAAAGAGCTTATGGTAAGCTTTATAAAGATGGGAAAATATATTTTGATGAGGAATATACTTATTTGAAAGAGGAATAATATGAAAAAAATACCAACATTTTTAAACATTGATGAAACGTTAGAGTTTTTAAACAAAAAAAGAAAAAAAGCTATTTTAGGTACTGTTTTTATATGGACTTTTTTTGGGATTGGATTCTGTTCATTTTTTGTGTTTACACTTGTTGGTATTTTAGCTTTTAATGGCTTTATTACAGGCTTATTTGTTTGTTTAGGCATTGGATTATTTCTTGCTAGTGGTCTACTGATTTTATTAGGTTATAAATTTACTAAAAATTATAAATATTATTTTACTAATATTTTAGTAAATATGTATGCTAAAGAATATTATAGTGATTTTAAATTTGATTTTAATGGTCAAATTAATAAAAACATAATTGCTGATAAAGAAATATTAAGACGTCTTAATAGGGCTTCAGAATGTCTTTATGAAGGAAAAATAAATGATATATTGTTTAGCTCAAGTTATTATGAATATACCGGTTTTGAAAAATGGATTAAAGTAAAAAAAGGTAGAGCTATTATATATAAATTACCACTTAATAATAAATATGATTATATTTTAGCAACTAAAAAAACAAATCTAAATCTAAAAAAACTCCCTAATTGTTATAATGATATTACTGAATCTAGTGAGTTTAATGAAAAATATAACTTTTATATTAATGATGAAAATAATATTTATAGGGTCTTAACACCTAAATTTATAGATTCAATTAATGAATTTTGCGCATTATATAGTTGTGAATTAAGTGTTATTGCTAAAGAGAAAAATATATATGCTATAGTTAATAATTATAATTTCTTTGATTTTAGTATTTTACATAGAGTAGATTATGATTACATTTTGTTATTTAAGCAAGAAATATTAATGGTCTACCGATTAGCTAAGATTTTATTTAAATAAAAAAAACTTCCCTAAATATAGTGAACCCCATAAGTTGGACTAGTAGAAAATACTAGAAAGACTTATGGGGTTTTCATTATGAAATTAAAGTTGGAAGATAAAATAAAAATAA
>CASFCK010000012.1 GCA_949293265.1 uncultured bacterium | reverse complement strand
TTAAAATTTAAAGTTTTAATACTTTTTGTTTATAGCTTTAAGTAATACTAAGAATTTATAGTTGGGGGTATATAATACTAAGAATTTAATATACTATAAAAATAAGAGTATTAGATTATACATTCAATGTAATATCTAATACTCTTTTTAATAGATTATTTTACTAATTCACCATAAATTACGCCACTTAAGCAGCCAGCATTTGATTCATCAGTATCAATATGCATTGCTAAAGCATAGCTTTTAGAAACTCTAACAACTGTATCTTCAAAAACTAAGCGACGACCAGTTTCATTAATAACCTTTACAGCAACAACATCACCATTATTAACGCCAAATTCAGCAGCATCTTCAGGTGTCATATGAACATGTCTTTTAGCTACGATTACGCCTTCTGTAAGTTCAACTTCACCACAAGGACCAACTAATTTACAAGCACCACTATCCTTAATATCTCCAGATTCTCTAACAGGAGCTTGTACACCAATTGTACGACAATCAGTAAAAGATAATTCAACTTGATTATGATTTCTTTCAGGTCCTAAAATAGAACAATTTAATTCACCTTTAGGTCCAACAACTTTAACTTTTTGATTAGAAGCAAATTGTCCAGGTTGAGATAACATTTTTTTAACTTCTAATTTAGCTTCAGGACCAAATAGAACTTTTAAAGTTTCTGGTGTTACATGTACGTGTCTAGCACTTGTTTCAATTAATATTTGTTTCATTTTTCTTTTCCTTCCTTTAACTGTTAATATTATAGCACTTTTGTTAAATTAGATAAATATTTTTTTATTTAATATCATATATTTAACAAGGGCAGTTACAATTTACATATTTGTTTACTTATTATATAATAAATGAAATGGAGATGATAAGGTGTTTAATAAATTAAAAAGAACAAAAGTATTTAGAGACCCTTTATATGGATATATAGAAGTAGAATTAGAAGTAATAGCCAAATTAATTGATAGTAAAGAAGTACAAAGATTACGTCGTATTAGACAACTAAGTGGGGTATGTATGGTATTTCAAACAGCTGAACATTCCCGCTTTTGTCATGCTTTAGGAACTTATCAAATGGCAAAATTAGTTATAGATGAAGTTGAAGGAGCTAAAGAAAATTTAAGCGAATATGAACAGGTTTTATTATTAGTTTCAGCTTTATTACATGATGTAGGACATGGCCCTTATTCCCATGCTTTTGAACACATATTAGACGTAGCACATGAAGAAATGTCTGCTAGAATTATTACATACCCTAATGGAGGTATTCATAATATACTAAAAGAATATAATATAGATCCTCTAGATGTAGCTAACATAATAAGAAAGAAATCAAAGTATAAAGTTGTTGAACAATTAATATCAAGTCAATTAGATGTTGATAGATTAGATTATTTATCAAGAGATGCCTATTTTACAGGCGCTACTTATGGAACAATTGATAGATTTAGATTATTACGCAGTTTAATAATAACCAAAAATCAAGTTTATGTTAGAGCTTCAGGTCTACATTCAGTTGAATCTTATTTGATGAGTAGATATCATATGTATTTTCAAGTTTATTATCATCCTGTTGCTAGAGCATATGAATTATTGCTAGAAACTATTTATTCACGAATTAAAGATTTAAGTGATAAAAACATTAAAATAAACGCTAATTTAGAAGATTTTTTAAATGTTATTAAAAACTCTAATAATATAGAAAGTTATATTGAAATTGATGATTCTTACGTAAATGGATTTATTAAGCAATTACTTAAATGTGATGATTTAATTTTAAATAAATTTGCTAATGCTTTAGAAAATAGACATTTATTTAAATATCGAGAAATTGAAGAAGATACTAATTTAGAAGATTTAGATAAATATATAAATAAGAAATATTATTATTATGAATCTAGTGTATCAGCAGTGGCTTATTTAACTAGTAAAGGTGATAATAGTATTAAGATTTTATTACCTAATGCGAAAGAAATAGCCTTAGAAGATTATTCTAAAGTAATAAATGCATTGGCAAAATCAAGTTATAAAGAAGTTAAAAGAATATATTATTTTGAAGGTTAATATGGATATTTTAGTAGTTGAAGGAATTCATGATTATAATAAATTAAAAGAAATATTTAAAGGTTTAATTATTACTACTAATGGTAGTCAAATAAGTAAAGAAACATTAAACTTATTAAAAGAATATGGTAAAGATAATAGAGTGATTATATTTACTGATCCTGATTATCCAGGTGAAAGAATTAGAAATAAAATAAAAGAAGTTTGTCCTAATTCAATCCATGTATTTATTAATAAAAGAAAATGTATTAGTAAAAACAATAAAAAAGTTGGAGTTGAACACGCAAACATTAAAGATATAAAAGAAGCTTTAGCGGATTTACATTTAAGTACAAATAATTTTAATTATTGGAACTTAAGTAAATTAATAGAATTAGATTTATCTAGTGGTTTGCAGGCTAAAGAAAGGAGAAAATATTTAGCTGACAAACTCAACATAGGAAACCCTAACACTAAAACCCTAATCAACAGATTAAATTCCTTTAATATTTCAATAGACAAAGTTAAGGAGATCTTAAATAAATATGAAGGCTAAAAAACAATTTGGACAAAACTTTTTGATTGATGAAAACATTATTTTAAAAATAGTTAAGGAAATAAATATTTTGCCAGATTCTTTAGTTATAGAAATTGGTCCTGGTCAAGGGGCTTTAACTAAGTACTTAGTTAAGGAAGCAAACAAAGTCTTAGCTTATGAAATAGATAAAGACTGTGTAGAAATTTTAAACAAAAATTTAAATTGTGATAATTTAGAAATAATTAATCAAGATATTTTAGAAGCTAATATAAAAGAGAATTTAAAGAAATATAATTATAAACATTTATATGTTGTTGGTAATTTACCATATTATATAACTACAGCTATTTTATTAAAACTTATTGCTAGTAAACTTGAGGCTACAAAATATATCTTCATGGTTCAAAATGAAGTAGCTGATAGGTATACTTTATTAGAAAATAATAAAGAATATAATTCTTTAACGGTCTATTTAAATTATTTATTTAAAACTAAAAAATGTTTTATAGTAAAAAATACAGCTTTTAATCCTATTCCTAAAGTTACTAGTGCTATTATAAGTTTAGAAAATAAAGAAAAAGAATTTGTTCCATTATCTGAAGAATATTTTTATAATTTAAACAAACAAATATTTCGGCAAAAAAGAAAAACATTATTAAATAATTTGAAAGATATTTATGATTTAGAAACTATAAATAAAGTATATAAAAATCTTTCTCTTAAGCCAAATATTAGAGCTGAAGAATTAACTATAAACGATATAATCAACTTAAGTGATGAATTTTTTAAACAAACTAATGTTTATGAATATGCCAATGGAAAAATAAATTTAACACTAAGAGTTTTTAAAGAAAACAAAGGTTATCATAAAATTAATTCATTGATGGTACCTATTGAATTAAAAGACACTTTAGTATTTACTAAAAGTCAGGAAGATAGAGTAATAACAAATCTAGAAATTAAAGATAATATTATTTTAAAAACAATAAAACTCTTCAAAGAAAAATATAATATCAAGGAAGGAGTTACTGTTTATTTAAAAAAAGAAATACCACTAGCCGCCGGTTTAGCTGGAGGAAGCAGTAATTCTAGTGCTACTCTTAGAGGGTTAAATAAATTGTTTAATTTAAATAAAAGCTTAGAAGAGTTAAGCTTTTTAGCTAAAGAATTAGGTTCAGATAATAATTTTTGTTTATTTAATTTGCCTGCTGTTTGTTCAAATAGAGGAGAAGAACTTAGTTTTATTGCTAAGTTTAATTTTGTAGATGTTATTTTAATTAAACCTAATTTAGGGTTAAGTACTAAAGAAATTTATGATAGATATAAATATGAAGACAGAATAGATTATACTTTTAATCTTGTTGATAGATTGATAAATAATGAAAGTTTTGAAGAGTTTATTTTTAATGATTTAGAAAAACCAGCTTTAATTAACTCTACCTATTTAGAATTTTATAATAAATTAAAAGAATTAAATATAACATCGTATCAAAGTGGTAGTGGACCAACCCGCTATATTTTTGATATGAATAAGTATGAATTATTAAAAAAAGAGTTTAAAGATTGTTTAATTATTAAAACAAGGATCATATGTTAAGCGCTTACTAGTTTATTTTTATAAAAAATAAGATGTCTTTTAAATTAAAATTTGTTATAATACTTTTTGGTTTTAGGAGGATTAAAATGTCTGAATTATTAGGTAAAAAAGTAAAATTGTTTAGTTTAACTGCAAACGAACCTTTAGCAGAAGAAATTGCTAAATCTATTGGAATTGAACTTGCCAAATGTGAAGTTGTTCATTTTGCTGATGGTGAAATTAATGTAAACATTAACGAAACTGTCCGCGGTCATGAAGTGTTTGTTGTTCAACCAACTAGCGCTCCTGTAAATGAACATTTAATGGAATTGTTAATAATGTGCGATGCGTTAAAAAGAGCTTCAGCTAAAACAATAAACTTAATTATTCCTTATTATGGTTATTCACGTCAAGACCGTAAAGCTAGATCACGTCAACCTATTAGTGCTAAATTAGTAGCTGATTTATTACAAACTGCAGGTGCTACAAGAGTTATTGCTATGGATTTACATGCTGCCCAAATTCAAGGTTTCTTTAATATACCTATTGATAATTTTTTAGGTTTACCTATTTTAGTTAATTATTTTATAGATAATCATCTTCAAGGTAAAGATACTATTATTGTTTCACCTGATCATGGTGGAGTTGTAAGAGCAAGAGAATTTGCTAAAGTGTTAGAATGTCCAATTGCAATTATCGATAAAAGAAGACCAGAACCTAATAAAGCAGAGGTTATGAATATATTAGGTGATGTACAAGGTAAAACTTGTATTATAGTTGATGATATGGTAGATACAGCTGGTACTCTTACAGCGGCTGCGGATGCTTTAATGAAAGTAGGAGCTAAGGAAGTTTTTGCAGCTTGTACACATGGGGTTTTATCTAATCCTGCTGTTGAAAGAATTCAAAATTCAAGTTTGAAAGAATTAGTAGTTACTAATACTATTCTATTATCAAAAGAAAAACAAATACCAAAGATTAAGGTTCTATCAGTAGGATCATTATTAGGTCATGGTATTTTAAGAATATTATCTGATGAACCATTATCAGGTTTATTTATCTATTCATATGATAAATCAAAAAGAGAGTTGTTATAAATGAAATTAATAGTAGGTTTAGGTAATGTTGGTAATGTTTATGAAAACACAAGACATAATCTAGGCTTTATGTGTGTAGATTACTTTGCTAGAAAACATAATTTAGTTTTTAAAGAAGATAAAAAACTTAAATGTCTTATAACTACATTTAATTATAATTCAGAAAAAATTATTATTATCAAACCGACAACTTATATGAATTTGTCAGGTGAAGCTGTTTTAGCAGTAAAGAATTTTTATAAGATTTCTATTTTAGATATTTTAATTATCTGTGATGACCTAGATAGTCATGTCGGCAGAGTAAGGCTTAGACAAAATGGTTCAAGTGGTGGGCATAATGGTTTAAAAAATATTATTCTCCATTTAGGAACAGAAGAATTTAAAAGAGTTAAAATTGGAATTGGTAGAGATCCTTTAATTAACACCGCTGATTATGTTTTAGGACATTTTAAAACAGAAGACAAAGTTATTGTTGATGAGGCAATTGTAGATGTTTGTGCTATTTTAGAAGAGTTTATAGAAGATGAACCTTTTTATAAAATAGCTTCAAAATATAGTAAAAAGTGAGTTTATACTCACTTTTTAGTGCGTTAGGAGAAATTATGGATGAATTATTATATTATGCTAATTTAAGTCCTTTTAAGGAAATTATTAATAGTAATGATTTAAGAATAGCTAAAACAAACACAAAAATTAATGAGTTTATTATTATGCTAGATTTTATCAAAAATGATAAAACTATTTTTGTTGTTCTTCCAACTTTATCAGAAGCTCAAACCTACTATGATGATTTAATTAAATATTTGCCATTTGAAAAAGTTTTATTCTTTCCGGCTGATGAATTAATAACTTCAGAAATGTTATCTAGTCAAGGTGATTTTTTATATGAAAGATTACAAACTTTAATCTCTTTATTAAGTGACAATAAATATATTGTTATTACAAATACTAATGGAATCATAAAAAGGGAATTTCCTAAAGAGGTATTTGCAAAATGTATTTTTAAATTAAAAAAAGGTCAAGAAATAAAAAGAGAAGAATTATTAAAAAAATTAGTTATATTAGGCTATAAATATAATTATACAGCTCTTAAAACAGGTGATTTTTCAAAACGTGGTTCAATTGTTGATATATATTTATTTGGTGAAGAAAATCCAATAAGAATTGATTTTTTTGCTGATGAAATAGATTCAATAAAATATTTTAATCCTGATAGTCAAAGATCATTTAAAGAAATTGAAGAGATTGAAATTAAACCGATCATTGAGATGACTTATGATGATGAAGCTTTAGATAGAGCTTTAAAAAATATAGCATATTTTAAAGAAAACAACATATTATCAGAAATAGAAAAAGGAATTATAGACAAAGATATATCGGATCTAAATTTAAGAGATAACACAGTTAAATTAATGCGTTATGCAGCCTTTTTTTATAATGAAGATGCCGGGATATTAGATTATAAGAAAGATAAAAAAATCTATTATATTGACCCTGTTAAAATTGAAGATGTTTATAAAAATATGTTATTAGATTTAAATGAATATGAAGGGCGATTAGGTGGACATTTCATTTCTAAATTAGAGCCTTATATTCCGCTTAATAAATATGTACCAAACATTTTAATTGAGGGGACAAGGACTATAGCCGATGTTGATATTTATTTAGAACATCAAGATGTTTTATATTATAAAGGTAATGAAGAAGCAATCAATAAAGATTTAGCTAAGTATAGTGCTTATAGAAAGATATTGTTAGCTATAAAAAACATTAAAACGACAGATAAAGTTAAGAAAAGTTTATTTGAACATAATGTTTTTTATAACGAAGGTAATATTTCTAATCCTAGGGATAGTTCTAATATTTTCTTTATTAATAATGATTTACCTAGTTTATGTTTAAAAAATAATGATATTTTTATTATTAATGAAGAACATTTAATGAACGATAATCAAATTGTAAAAAAAGCACCAAGATATAAGTCAATTTATAAAAATTCAATTAAAGTTAATAGATATGATGAATTGAAAACTGGTGATTATATCGTTCATTACGATTATGGTATTGGAAAATATTTAGGGATTAAAACATTAATTAATAATGGGGTTAAGAGAGATTATATTTATTGTGAATATGCGAACGCTTCTAGTTTATATGTTCCAGTTGAGAATATTTCTAGTATTATGAAATATGCTTCCTTTGATGTTCCTGGTATTGAAATGAATGAAATTGGAGGAACTAGTTGGGCTAGGACAAAGGAAAAAGTTAGAAAAAAAGTTCGTGATATATCTGATAGATTGATTGCCTTATATTCAAAAAGAGAAAAAACAAATGGTTTTGCTTTCCCTAAAGATGATGAATTACAAAGCGAATTTGAAGCAGATTTTCCATATGAATTAACAGAAGATCAAAAACATGCGGTTATAGATGTTAAGCATGATATGGAAAGAAATATTCCGATGGATAGACTAGTTTGTGGGGATGTTGGCTATGGTAAAACAGAGGTAGCTTTAAGAGCGGCCTTTAAAGCTGTTTTAGCGAATAAGCAAGTAGCGTTGTTATGTCCAACTACCATTTTATCAGATCAACATTATCATACTTTTTTAAATCGAATGGCTAAGTTTGGAATAAGGGTAGAATTACTTAATCGTTTTGTTAGTCAGAAAAAACAAAAAGAAGTTTTTGAAGGTTTAAAAAATGGTCAAGTTGAAGTTGTTGTTGGAACGCATAAATTATTGAATAAGGATATAGTATTTAAAGATTTAGGTTTATTAATAGTTGATGAAGAACAAAGATTTGGGGTTGTTCATAAAGAAAGAATTAAAGAAATGAAGGTTAATGTAGATTGTATTACCTTATCAGCAACACCAATACCAAGAACCCTACAAATGTCAATGTTAGGTATTAAAGATTTATCAATGATCGAAACGCCACCCAAAAACAGGTATCCGATTCAAACTTATGTTGTTGAACAAAATGATGCGGTTATAAGAGATGCGATCGAAAGAGAAATTGCACGTCATGGTCAGGTTTTTTATTTATATAATAAAGTTGAAACAATTGAAGATGTAGCAATTAAAGTTGCTAAAATGTGTCCTAATGCTCGAGTTTGTTTTGCTCATGGTAGATTAAAAAGCAACGAATTAGAAAAAAGGGTTTATGATTTTATTAATAAAAAATATGATGTTTTAGTATGCACTACAATCATTGAAACCGGGATTGATATACCAGAAACTAATACATTAATTATAAATGATGCGGATAGACTTGGTTTAGCTCAACTTTATCAAATTAGAGGTAGGGTTGGTAGATCTAATAAGATTGCCTATGCATATTTAATGTATGAGCCACAAAAAATATTAACGAAAGAAGCAGAAAAGAGATTAGAAGCAATTAAAGAATTTAATGAGTTAGGATCAGGATTTAAAATTGCGATGCGCGATCTAGCGATTAGAGGTTCTGGTGATTTATTAGGTGCTGAACAATCTGGTTTTGTTGAATCTGTAGGTATTGAAATGTATATGAAAATATTAAATGAAGAGATTAACAACATCAAACCTAATGCTATTAAACCAAACCCAATCACGAAAAAGCCTTTAGTTTCATTGACGATAAGTGAAGATTATATCGGTAATGAAGATATGCGTATTGCAATGCATAAACGAATTGAAGGATTACAATCATTAGAAGACTTAGATAATTTAAGTAGTGAATTAATTGATCGTTTTGGACCGATAGATGAAGATACTTTGAATTATATGTATGAAAAGGTATTTAAAAATATGGCAAATCATTTTGGCTTTAATGATGTTTTTATTAATGAATTTAAAGTTATAAGTTTAGAAATGGATGAAAAAAGAAGTAAAGAAATTAAAGGTGATTTATGGTTTAAGATTTTAAATAATCATAAAAATCTAATTTTAAAATATATTCATCCTCACATTATCTTACAAACTAGAAAAGAAGATAGTATTTTAAGTGGTATGAAAGATATAATAAATTATTTAGAAGATATTAAAAATAATATAGAAAAGTAAAGTTATATAAAGTATAATTAAGACAGGTGATTTTAATGTATGATGTTATAATTGTTGGGGCAGGGCCAGCCGGTATTTATTGTTCATATGAGTTAATAACAAAAAGGCCAGATTTAAAAGTATTGTTAGTTGATAAAGGTGTAGATATTTATCATCGTCATTGTCCGGTTTTAGAACATAAATTGGCAAAATGTCCAATTAATAAAAAAGGACAATCAGGTTGTTATCCAGCTTGTTCTATGACTAATGGTTTTGGTGGTGCTGGAGCTTATAGTGATGGTAAATTTAATATCACTAGTGAATTTGGTGGCTGGATGACAGATTATTTACCAGCTGAAACAGTTCTAGATTTAATTAAATATGTTGATTCTATCAATTTAAAATATGGTGCTAATACGCCACTTACAAATCCTTTAACAGATAAAGTTAGAGAAATTGAAAAACGTGGTTATGCCGTAGGATTAAAATTATTAAGAGCTGAAGTTAGACATTTAGGAACTGAAGTTAATTTACAAATCATGAAAGCAATTTATGATTATTTACTAGATAAGATTGAAATGCGCTTTAAGTCTGAAGTTACCGATGTAATTATCGAAGATGATAAAGTAAAAGGCATAATGATCGGTGAAGAAAAAATAGATAGTAAATATGTATTCATGGCAGCTGGACGTGATGGGGCTACATGGTTACAAAATATTTGTGAAGAACATGGTATTAAACTTACTCATAATCAAGTTGATGTTGGGGTTCGTGTTGAAACAAATGATGTCATCATGGAAGAAATAAATAAGAATTTATATGAAGGAAAATTTGTATACCGTACATCGGTAGGAACAGAAGTTAGAACATTCTGTTCGAACCCAAGTGGTTATGTAGTAGTAGAAAATCACAGTGGAACTATTTTAGCTAATGGTCATGCTTATCGTGATCCTAAACTTGGTAGTAGTAATACTAATTTTGCTTTACTTGTTTCCCATAAGTTTTCTGAACCGTTTAATAAACCAAATGAATACGCGCATGAGGTTTCACGTTTAGCTAATCAATTATCTTGTGGTTCAGTTATAGTTCAACGCTATGGTGACATTAAAAAAGGTAGAAGAACTACGGAAAAGAGATTAGAAGAAGGTTTTGTTAAACCAACATTAAAAGAAGCAGTTCCTGGTGATTTAGGATTAGTATTACCATATAATACAATGAAATCAATCATTGAAATGATTGAAGCATTAGATCATGTAACACCAGGTATAGCTAATGAACATACTTTATTTTATGGGGTAGAAGCTAAATTTTATTCTGCTAGACCAGTAGTAAACGAATATTTTGAAACTAAGGTTAGTGGATTTTATGTTGGTGGCGATGGAGCTGGTTTAACTCGTGGCTTAGCTCAAGCTGGAGCTAATGGAGTTTGGGTCGCTAGAAATATAATCAAGCGTATAGGTGAATAAAAATGAGATTAGTAGTTGTTGGAAGTCAATGGGGAGACGAAGGAAAAGGTAAGGTTACCGACTTTTTAGGTCAAAATGCCGATGTTGTAGTTCGAAGTCAAGGCGGAAATAATGCTGGACATACGATAATGATCGGCAAAGAGAAGTTTGCCCTTCAAACAATTCCTTCAGGTATTTTTAATCCACATATTAAAAATGTTTTAGCTAATGGTATGGTTATAAACCCTAAAGAAACCTTAAAAGAATTAGCTGGTTTAAAAGAAAGAGGAATTACAAAATTTCAATTGTTTATATCAAATAGAGCCCATGTCATTATGCCATATCATATTTTATTAGATGGCGCTTATGAAAGCCTTAAAGGAAGTCATAAGATAGGCACAACAAAAAAAGGAATTGGCCCTTGTTATGCTGATAAAGTTAATAGAATAGGCATTAGAATGGGAGATTTAATTGAAGAAGAAAGTTTAAAAGAAATTTTAAGTTCAACTCTACCTTTAAAAAATAAAGAACTTAAAATGTTAGGCTTAGAAGAACTAGACTTTACAACAATTTATAATGAATATAAAGAATATGGGAAAATATTAAAGCCCTATGTTTGTGATACATCATTATTATTAACAGAAGAAATAGAAAAAGACAAAAACATTTTATTTGAAGGCGCTCAAGGAAGCATGTTATGTTTAGATCATGGTAGTTATCCTTATGTAACATCATCAAGTCCAACAGCGGCATCAGTACCTGTAAATGCTGGTATAGCGCCAAAATATATTGATCATTGTGTAGGAATATGTAAAGCTTATACAACCAGAGTAGGTGAAGGTCCATTCCCTACAGAGTTACATAACGAACTTGGTGATTTAATTAGAGAAAGAGGCCACGAATATGGCACTGTGACAAAACGACCAAGAAGAGTTGGTTACTTAGATTTAGTAGTAGTTAATTATGCTAAAAGAATTTCAGGTATTGATTCTTTAGCTTTAATGTTATTTGATGTTTTAACAAATGTTGAGAAATTAAAAATATGTATTTCTTATAATTTAGATGGTAAAGAAATTAAAACAATTCCAGCAACATTAAAAGAATATGCTAGATGTATTCCAAATTACATAACTTTAAAACCATGGCATGAAAATATAAATAAGGTTAGAAACTATGAAGATCTACCAATTGAAGCTAAAGAATATATTGAAACTATTGAAAAATATACAAATATACCTGTAGATCTTATTTCAGTTGGACCAGAAAGAACAGAAACAATTATTAGAAAAGATGTTTTTAAAAAATGAAAATTTTAGTTAGTGCTTGTTTATTAGGGGAAAACTGTAAATATAATGGTAAAAATAATTTTAATTCATTGGTAGCTGAATTAGCAAATTCATTTGAGATCATTCCCATTTGCCCAGAAGTCTTTGGCGGATTAACTACACCGCGTTTACCAAGCGAAATAAATGGTGAATTTGTTATAAATGAAGCTGGTGTAGATGTAACTTATGAATTTAATAAAGGAGCCAATCTAGCATTGCAAATAGCTTTAAAAGAAAATATTAAATATGCTATTTTAAAAGAAAAAAGTCCTTCATGTGGAGTAAATAAAATATATGATGGTAACTTTAATGGCACATTATTAACTGGCAAAGGTATTACTTGTCAGTTATTAGAAAAAAATGGTATTAAATGTTATAACGAAAATGAAATAGATTTATTATTAGTGGACCTTAAATAGGTCCTGTTTTTAAAGGTGGATAATATGTTTTATAAAAGAGAAGTAAATAAAGATATAAATGAAGTTAGTCATAAAATACAAGAAGCTTTTGCAAACATGAATCTTTCAAGTTCATTAGAAGATAGTGTTAAAGAAGTTGTTGATAATAAAATTGTTGAATTAATGATTTTTGAAAGATTTAGTATGTTTGGTTCAAACCGTGTTTCATTATCGGTAATGTTAATAGGAGATGCGTACACCACTAAAATCTTTATGAAAGCTAGTGGCGGAAGTCAAGGGGCTTTACTTAAGATTAACACTTTTAGTGAGAGCTCATTTTTAAACAAAGCAATAAAGAAGTTAGATAGTATATTATGATTTTAGAAGATTTAAGAAACGATTTAATTAAGGCAAAGCTATTACCTACAGATAAGGTGTTAATTCATTCTTCCTTAAAACAAATGGGGAATGTTGATGCTGATGACGTTTTAGACACTTTAATTGACTATTTTAAAGAAGGCTTATTACTTTTTCCTACTCATACATGGGGATATATAAAAAATAATGGTGATACCTTTGATGTTATTAATTCAAAGCCTAATGTAGGCATTTTACCAACCTTGTTTTTAAAAAGAGAAGGAGTAATCCGTTCCCTTCACCCTACTCATAGTATGGCAGGAATTGGAAAAATGGCTTTGAAATATCTAGCAGGTGAAGAAACAATCGATACGCCTTGTAGTCCTAAAGGGGTATATGGAAGATTATATGACATCGATGCTAAAATAATATTAATAGGTGTTAATCATGTTAAAAATACCTATATTCATAGTGTAGAAGAATCATTTAATGTTTCAAACCGAATAGCTAAGGAATATACAACATTTAATATAATTAAAAAAG
Source organism: uncultured bacterium (assembly GCA_949293265.1). Classification (GTDB taxonomy): domain Bacteria; phylum Bacillota_I; class Bacilli_A; order Acholeplasmatales; family Anaeroplasmataceae; genus CALUXS01. Next base: position 30,717 of record CASFCK010000012.1, on the reverse strand, counting down.
ACGGGACTATGATCAAGACTAATGTGCATAAACATTATTGTTCATTACACCCTCATGTATCAGAATGTTATCAAAAATTAGATCCTATCTTTTTAGACTTAAAAGTAGAAGACAAAACAAAACTTTTAGCTGCAGAGACAATTGTTTGTCATAGTAGAAGAATCTATAAAGTTTTAGAAGAAATGTTTAAACATCAAAAACAATTATTAGTAGAAGAAGAAAACATTAAAGAAGAATATTATAAAAATAAAAATTATGAATGGTTATAAGTGTATATTGCTTGCAATAAAAGGAAAAGTTTGTTAGTATTTAAACATAATTTTAAAAGGAAGGAGAACTTTTATGTATAAAGGATGGGTTGGATTTAATCTAGGTAAATGGAGCAATGATGAAGTTGATGTTCGCGATTTCATTCAACGTAATTATACACCTTATCTAGGTGATGAATCATTTTTAGCAGGTCCTACAGAAGCTACTAAAGTATTGTGGGACAAGGTAATGGAATTATCAAAAAAAGAAAGAGAAGCAGGTGGTGTATTAAATGCTGATACTGATATAGTATCAACAATAACTAGTCACAAACCTGGTTATATAGATAAAGATTTAGAAAAAATAGTTGGTTTACAAACTGATGAACCATTTAAGAGATCTCTTCAACCATTTGGGGGAATTAGAATGGCTGTTGAGGCTTGTGAAATGTATGGTTATCAAGTTACTGACCGAATAAAAGAAATATTTACAAAATATAGAAAAACGCACAATGACGGTGTTTATGACGCTTATACACCTGAAATGAGAAGAGCTAGATCAGCCCATATATTAACAGGTTTACCAGATACTTATGGTCGTGGTAGAATCGTTGGGGATTATCGTAGAATTGCCTTATATGGGGTTGATTATTTAATTAAACATAAAGAATTAGATAAATCTTTAATTGATGGTGAGATGACACCAGATAGAATTAGAGACAGGGAAGAAATATCAGAACAAATTAAAGCTTTAAAACAATTAAAAGAAATGGCTAAAAGCTATGGTTGTGATATTTCACTACCAGCTACTTCAGCAAAAGAAGCAATTCAAGCACTATATTTTGGCTATTTAGCAGCTGTTAAAGATCAAAATGGGGCAGCAATGTCAATTGGTCGTAATACTACTTTCTTAGATATTTATATTGAAAGAGATTTACAAAATAACGTTATAACTGAACAAGAAGCTCAAGAATTAATGGATCACTTTATTATGAAACTAAGAATAGTTAAATTTATGAGAATTAGAGAATATAATGAACTTTTCTCGGGTGATCCAACTTGGGTTACTGAATCAATTGGTGGTATGGGTGTTGATGGTAGAAGTTTAGTTACAAAAAACTCTTTTAGAGTTTTACATACACTAGACAATTTAGGTCCATCACCAGAACCAAACTTAACAGTTTTATGGTCAAAAAACTTACCTACTAACTTCAAAAAATACTGTGCCAAAATGTCTATTAAAACATCTGCCATTCAATATGAATCAGATGATTTAATGCGCCCTTTAATGGGTGATGATTATTGTATAGCATGTTGTGTATCTTCAATGCGCGTAGGTAAAGATATGCAATTCTTTGGTGCTAGAGCTAATTTAGCAAAATGCTTATTATATGCTTTAAATGGTGGACGTGATGAATTAATGTTAGACAAAGTAACAAAAAAACCACTTCAAGTTTCACCAAAATATGAATCTATTACAAGTGATGATGCTCTTAATTATGACGAAGTTTTGGAAAAATATGAACAAATGATGGAATGGTTAGCGGGACTTTATGTTAACACATTAAATTTAATTCATTATATGCATGATAAATATTCATATGAAGCCTTAGAAATGGCATTACATGACACTAAAGTTCATAGATTTTTCGCTACTGGTATAGCTGGTTTATCATGTGCTGTTGATTCCCTTTCAGCAATAAAATATGCTAAAGTATATCCTATTCGTAATGAATATGGTATTATCACAGATTTTAAAACTGAAGGTGATTATCCTAAATATGGTAATAATGATGATCGCGTAGATGAAATAGCTGTTTGGTTAGTAAAAACATTTATGAATAAAATCAAAAAGCATTATACATATCGCAACTCAGAACCAACAATGTCAATTTTAACAATTACATCAAATGTAGTTTATGGTAAAAAAACAGGTAATACCCCAGATGGTAGAAAAGCCGGTGAGCCACTAGCTCCAGGGGCAAACCCAATGCATGGTCGTGATGCACATGGTGCCTTAGCTTCCTTAGAATCAGTGGCTAAACTACCATATGAATATTCAAGAGATGGTATTTCTAATACTTTCTCTATTACACCACAATCTCTTGGTAAAGATGATGAATAGGAGGATTAAATATGTCAAGAGTAGATAATTTAGTACAAATGTTAGATACTTATGTAGCTGATGGTGGTTACCATTTAAATGTTAATGTTTTTAATCGTGAAACATTATTAGATGCTCAAAAACATCCAGAAAAATATCCTCAATTAACAATAAGAGTATCAGGATATGCAGTTAATTTTATTAAATTAACAAAAGAACAACAAGATGACGTTATAAGAAGAACAATTCATGAATCAATGTAAAAAAGGCAGCTTCGGCTGCCTTTTACATATATTACTGATAACATTTTATATACATAACAACAAAAATAAGGTATAATTTTCATATGAAAGGGGTGTGAACTAAATGAAGAAAATTAGTCAAAAAACAATTGTCTTAATGAGCTTTTTATTGTTTTTAACAACTATTTTTGTAATTATAATTGACATATTAATGCTTACAAATTTAATTATAGTTCACACTATAGGAAAATATTTTACAAATGCTTTAGCCGCCTTTTTATTAGTTTTTAGTCTTTATATCTTAATAACTAGATATAAGATCATTAAACAAGAAGTAGTTAATTATTTAAGTAGAAACAAATTTGCAAGAAAAATGGTAAAAGAATATGATTTTAGGACAGCGATGTTTAGTTTAATTTCCCTTTCTTTTAATCTTTGTTTATTAGCATATTATTTAGGATTTACTATTTTTAATTTTAATTTTTGGTTTTTATCATTAACTATTTATTATTCACTTTTATTTTTCGCAAGAGAAATAACTTTATATAATCTATATAGACATCCTAATAATTATTTAAAAACGATAAAAGTAGCTAAAACTTGTGGTATTTTACTTTGTCTTTTACCTCTATATTTATACTTAGCAGTAAGAGAATTAATAAATAATAACAATTTTAACTTTCCGCAAATCCATGTTATAACCATGGCGGTAGTAACATTTTATAAAGTTATAATGGGAATATATAATTCAAGAAAAGCTCATAAAACAAATGATATAGTAATTATTTCTTTAAGAAATATTAACTTAGCAGAAGCCTTAGTTTCATTATTGGCCTTAGAAGCAGCAATGTTTACAGCTTTTAATGACAATCATAATATTATATTTGAAAGAACGATGTTAGTTAGCACAGGACTTGTTGTTACTACGCTAACATTATTTATTGGTATTAGTATGATAATTAGAACGATTAAAGAAAAGAATAGTGTTATAATTGGAGGAAACTATGAATTGGAAGACATTTATAGAGAAAGAGAAGAATAAACCTTATTATATTGAATTAAAGGAAAAAGTTGTTGAAGCATATAAAAAAACAACTTGTTTTCCGCCTTACAATTATATATATAGGGCCTTATCTTTAACTCCATTAGATAAAGTAAAAGTTGTTATTATAGGACAAGACCCATATCACGAAAAAGGCCAAGCTAACGGGCTTTCTTTTAGTGTAGATTGTCAAAAATTACCACCTAGTCTCATTAATATTTATAAAGAAATGGCTAGTGATTTAGATAAAGAAGTTAAGCAAGACGGCGACCTGTCATACCTAGCTGAACAAGGTGTTTTATTATTAAATAGTACTTTAACAGTTGAAGAAGGTAAAGCTAATAGCCATGTCAATTTTGGTTGGTCAATTTTAACAGATAATATTATTAAAATGATTAATGATATTGATAGGCCAATAGTTTTTATCTTATGGGGTAATTTTGCTATAAAAAAGGGAATGTATTTAAACAATCCCAAACATTTAGTTTTAAAAGGAGTTCATCCATCGCCTTTATCAGCATCACGAGGCTTTTTTGGTTCTAAACCTTTTAGTAAAACTAACAATTTTTTAATAGAAAACAAAGAAACGCCAATCTTATGGTTAAAAAGTGATTATGAAAGGTTGATAAATAATGCAAATTAAAATTATTGGTGGTGGTTTAGCAGGCTGTGAGGCTGCTTATCATTTAGCTAAATTAGGTTATGAGGTTATACTTTATGAAATGCGACCTAAAAAAATGACCCCAGCTCATCAAACAGATAAATTAGCAGAACTTGTTTGTTCAAATAGTTTAAAATCAAGTTCTTTAGAAAATGCTTGTGGAATTTTAAAAGCCGAAATGGAAGAATTAGATTCTTTAATTATGAAAGTAGCTAAAGAAACTAAAGTTCCGGCAGGAGCTTCTTTAGCCGTTGATCGCGAAAAATATAGTGAAATGGTTACTAAGATAATTAAAAGCTTCCCTAATATTAAAATCATTAATGAAGAAGTTGTAAAAATTAATCCTGATGAATATACCATTATCGCTACAGGCCCTTTAACAAGTGATGCTTTAGCTAATAATATTAAAGAATTATTTGGGTTAGATGACTTTTATTTTTATGATGCGCAAGCGCCTATTATTTATGCTGATAGCATCAACTATGATAAGGTATATTTTAAATCCCGCTATGATAAAGGGGAAGCCGATTATTTAAATTGTCCATTTACTAAAGAAGAATTTGAATTATTTTATAATGAACTTATAAATGCTGAAGAAGTACCTACACCAGATTTTGAAGTTAAAGTTTTTGAAGCTTGTATGCCAATTGAAATCATGGCAAAAAGAGGGGCTAAAACTTTATTATTTGGGCCAATGAAACCAGTAGGTCTTAAAACCCCATCAGGTTTAAGCCCTTATGCGGTTGTACAATTAAGGCAAGATGATGTAAAAAAAGAGATGTTTAATATAGTTGGTTTTCAAACCCATTTAAAATTTGGTGAACAAAAACGGGTTTTTAGTTTAATTCCAGGACTAGAAAATGTTCGTTTTGCTAAATATGGAAGAATGCATAAAAATACGTATATAAACGCTCCTAAAATATTAAACCCAACCTTACAAACTAAAAAACACCCTAATGTATTTTTCGCTGGTCAATTAAGTGGTGTAGAAGGTTATGTTGAAAGTTTTGCAAGTGGAATTGTAGCGGCTATAAATATGAATTTATTAATAAGAGGGAAGGAATTAATTACTTTTCCAACTGAGACGATTATAGGTTCTTTATTACATTATATTTCAGCTTGGCAAGAAAACTTTTTGCCGATGAACGCTAATTTTGGAATAGTTCCACCTTTATTAGAAGTTAATAAAAAAGACAGAAAAAAAGCTTATGGCACAAGAGCTTTAGCTAAAATCAAAGAGGTTAAAGAAGAATATGAAAGAAGAAGAGGCAATTAACAAATATTTAGAATATTTAAATAGTGTTTTAAATTATTCTAATAACACTATATTAGCCTACCGCAATGATATAGAAGAATTTTCTTTATTTGTTAAAGAAGAAAAATTTGCAAAAGACATATTAACCATTAGGAATGATAGGGTTTGTAAAGCCTTTATATCAAATTTAAATAATAAGGGTGAATCGGTAAACACAGTTAATCGTAAAATGGCTTCATTAAGAGGGTTTTATGATTATTTAGTTAGTGAAGAAATAGTTAGAAATAATTATTTTATTAACATTTCTAGTTTAAAAAAACCAAAGAGATTGCCTCAAATTATTAGAGAAAAAGAAATATTATTAATGTTAAATGCCTGTAAGAAAGAAAATCCACTAGGTTTTAGAGACTATATTTTAATTGAATTATTATATTCAACAGGTTTAAGAGTATCTGAACTTTGTGCTCTTAAAACCAGTGATATAGATTTAATAAACTTAGAAATAAAAGTTTTAGGTAAAGGTAATAAAGAAAGAATAGTTTTAATATTTGAAGATTTAGCAAAAGATTTAAGACACTATATTAATTATGAACGAGTTAATCTATTAGCTAAAAGTGATGATGAAACTAATAGAAGCTTATTTATTAACAATAAAGGAACTACTCTTACTCCTAGAGGAGTTAGAGTAATATTAAATAAAGTTATTAAAAATTGTGAAGAAACATTTCATATTTCACCCCATATGTTAAGACATAGTTTTGCGACTAGTTTATTAAATAATGGTGCTGATTTACGTTCTGTTCAAGAACTTTTAGGACATGTCAATTTATCTACTACACAAATATATACCCATGTCACTTATGAAAATTTAAGAAAAGAATATATTTTAGCCCATCCGCGAGCTAATAAAAATGATAAAAAAGAATAATTTTCTTTTATTATAATAGAAAATATGCTACAATTAATAAGATTTTGAAAGGAATGATCTAATATGAAAAAAATATTAGCTTCTATATTAACTATATTTGTTCTATTTAGTTTAGCTTCATGTCAAGATGACAAACCAAACTATGTTTTAGATGACTCAATTTTAGGAACAAAAATTTATAGTGAATATTTAAGTAAAATTGATTTTCAAGAAACACCTGTTAAAGCTAGAGAAAATAATGCAGCGGGATATGAAGTTTTTATTCCTACTGATATAGAGAAGTCAAGCTACTATACATTAACTAATATTGAAGAAAGTGTTTATAATAAAGATAATATTAATGATAAATTTAAATCATTAAACTTTACAGCCTTATCTTGTGCTAATGTTGATTTCACTACTATTTTAAATCAATTAAAAGAAATTAACACTTCAATAGTTGCTGAATATACTAACGTTAGAGCTAAACTAGCTGAAACTACTACAACAACAGTCAAAAAAGATGTTATAGAAGCTGTCACTTATCATGAAGATGAAATAAGATGTTTAGGTGTCTTATATATGCCTGTTGAAATAATGGAATATGTAACTAAAGAAGATGGTACAGCAACAGCTATATTACATACATATGCATTAATACCTACATATTTTGAAATTACATATGCTAAAGACAACGCAGGCAATTTAGATTTAGTAAGTACTGGCTCATTAAACGAATATACATTTATTAAATTAAATACTAGTGCTTCTCTAATTAAGGATTTAGCTGAATAAAAAGGGCGCTAGCCCTTTTATTTTTTTTGGAGGCCATATGCTACAAAACGAAAGAATAACTACTCCAATTTGGAAAAAAATAATCTATTTTATTTTAGCTGTAATTGTTTTAAGTATTCAAATATTTATTTATTACATCACAATTGTAGGAAGCTTTTCAGGAAGTCATGCTCTATATATCATAGGTGTTATTTTATTTGTGATTGCTGCTACATTTATTATCAATGGGGATTCTTCAGTTAGTTATAAATTAACTTGGATTATTTTAATTGGTATTATGCCGTATTTTTTTATTTTTTTATACATATCTAATTACACTGCTAAAAGATTACCAAGAAGAAAAAGAAAGAAATTAGAAAAAGTAATTAAAGAAAGAGGAATAATTAAATACGCTAATTATGAAGATGATGATGTATTCACTAAAAAAATATCTAAACTAATTTATGAAGATTCATTTTATATAATGTATAAAAACACAGATGTTGTCTTTTTTAATGATGCATTAAAAAAACATCAAGATATGATTAGTAAAATGAGACAAGCTAAAAAATATATATTTTTAGAATATTTTATTTTATCAGATGGTATATTACTAGAAGAATTATTAGATGTTTTAGAAGAATTAGGAAACAAAGGAATCGAAATAAAGATTATCTATGATGACATAGGTTCAAAAAGAGCCTTATCAGCCAAAACTATAAACAGGTTTGTTAACATTCCTAATTTAAAAATAGCAGTTTATGAACCACTTGGTTTAAACATTAACCCAGCCTTTAATTATCGTGATCACCGTAAGATTTGTATTATTGATGGTATATATTCTTATTGTGGTGGTGACAATTTAGCTGATGAATACATTCACGCTAAAGAAAGATTTGGATTTTGGCGTGATAACGCCTTATTACTTGAAGGTGAAGCTACTAATAGTTTTATAGCCATGTTTATAGATATGTGGTATACATCTACTAAAGAAAGATTAATTCCCGAAAAGTATATCAGTCTAAATAACATTAACAATAATAGTTATGTAATTCCTTTTTCAGATGGTCCTAATACTAGTAGTCATACTGGTTATGATGTATTTAAAAGTTTAATTAATCAAGCTGATAAATATTTATATATTTCTACGCCCTATTTAATAATTGATGATGAAATGTTAAATGCTATTTGCCTACAAGCTAAAAGCGGGGTTGACGTTAAAATCTTAGTACCAGGTATACCAGATAAAAAAACAGTTTTTATGTTTACAAGAGCACATTATAAAAAATTATTACATAGTGGTGTTAAAATTTATGAATATACACCAGGATTTAATCATGCTAAAGAAATTATAGTAGATGATAAATATGCATATTGTGGAACGATAAATATGGATTATAGAAGTTTGTTCTTGCATTATGAATGTGGTACAGTTTTATTAAAAGACAAAGAAATATTAAAAATGAAGGCGGATTTTATAAATGCGATTGAAGAAAGTGAAAATTACTCATTAGAAGATTGGAACAATAGAAATCCTTTTTCTAAATTTTTAGCTTTCTTATTACGTTTATTTGCCCCAATGTTATAGGAGGAAAAGTTATGTTTATTGATGTTTTAAAAAGTATATTATTTGGGATTGTTGAAGGTATAACCGAATGGTTACCGGTAAGTTCAACAGGGCACATGATAATTTTAGAATCTTTATTAGATGTAAAAGAAACATTTGGCTCGGCTTTTTGGGACTTATTTTTAGTTGTAATTCAGCTTGGTGCTATTATTGCGGTTATAATTTGTTTCTTTTCTAAACTTTGGCCTTTTGGTTCTAGTAAGCCAAAAGAAGTTAAGAAAAACACCTGGATGATTTGGCTTAAAGTTTTAATCGCTTGTTTACCTGCAGCAGTAATAGGTTTAATTTTTGATGATTGGTTAGATGAACATTTATATAATTCAATTACAGTTAGTATTACTTTAATTATTTATGGTGTTTTATTTATTGTTATTGAAATATTTAACAAAAAAAGAGAATTTAAGATAAATGACATAACGGAAATGAGCTTATCAACAGCTCTAATAATTGGATGTGTTCAATTATTAGCATTAATACCAGGCACTTCAAGAAGCGGAGTTACTATATTAGGTGCGATGTTAATTGGTTGTAATAGAACAGTATCAGCTGAATTTAGTTTTTTCTTATCAATTCCAGTTATGTTAGGAGCTAGTTTATTAAAAGCTGTAAAATTCTTTATGGATAACACAATCACAACAGATCAAATTATATTTTTATTAGTTGGGGTTGTAGTAGCTTTTATAGTAAGTATGTTAGTTATTAAATTCTTAATGAAATATATTAAGAAACACGACTTTAAAGTATTTGGTATATATAGAATAATATTAGGTATTATTTTAATAATTTTATTTGCTAGTCAAGTTATTTCTGTTTAGAGGCTTTATTATGTTATTTGGTAAATACGTTAATAAGTTCTATACTAAATATTTTTGGTTTTTCTTCTTTGGTGTTATAGCTTTAATAGTTGTAGATTATTTTCAATTATTAATACCAGAAATATTTGGTAATATCATTGATTCAGTCGATAATGGTTCAATTTTTAATGACAAATCCATTTTAAATACGGCTATTACTTGGATTGGAGCTATAGCTATTATAATGTTTACAGGTCGATTCACCTGGCGTTATTGTATATTTGGGGTTGGTGTAAGAATTGAAGCTGATCTGCGAGATATGATGTTTTCTCATAGCGAAAAGCTTAGTTATAGTTATTATAAAAAACATAAAACCGGAGCTTTAATGGCTTTATATACTAATGATTTACAAACTATTAGAGCTTTCTTTGGTCAAGGTACAATCATGCTTATTGACTTTATTTTCCTAGGTGCTATAGCCTTAGTTAAGATGTTTATTTTAAACTGGGCTTTGACATTAATAACCTTAATTCCAGCAGTTGGAATTGGTGTAGCTTCTTTATTTTTAGGCCAAAAAATGGAAAATAAATTTGCGATTAGACAAAAAGCATATGAGGATTTGTCTGATTTTACGCAAGAAAATTTTACCGGCATAAGTGTTATAAAAGCCTTTGTTAAAGAAGAAGAGGAAAAGAGTGCTTTTACACAAATCAACAAAGATAATTATGACAAAAATATGGCGTTTTTACGCTATTATATGATTTTAAATGTTGCGATTACATTAATATTAAATTTAATTATATCCTTCTTGTTTGCTGGTGGGGTTTATCTAATTAAAGGAACAACATTAGATTTTTCAATTGGTGATTTAACAGCATTTGTTTCTTATTTTAATTCTTTAACTTGGCCAATGATGGCTATAGGTCAATTGATCAATTTAAGATCACAAGCAAAAGCTAGTTTAATTAGAGTATCTGAATTATTAGATGAGGCACCAGAAATAGTTGATAATGAAATAGTTGATAGCCAAATAGAAGGTAAAATCGAATTCAACCATTTATCATTTAAATATAACGATGCCGATGAAGATATCTTAAAAGATATTACCTTTACTATAAATAAAGGACAAATGGTTGGTATACTTGGTAAAACCGGATCAGGTAAATCAACTTTAGTTGATCTATTATTAAGACTTTATAATGTTCCTAATAATTCAATACTATTAGATAATAAAGACATTATGAAATTGCCTTATAAAAAAGTAAGAGAAAGTATAGGTTATGTACCACAAGATAATTTCTTGTTTTCTGATACAGTAAGAAATAATATAGCTTTCGCCTTTGATGGTGATGTAGATGATAAAGAAATTATTAAATCTGCAACTTTATCGGATGTTCATGATAACATTGTTGAGTTTCAACACGGTTATCAAACTATTTTAGGGGAAAGAGGAGTTACATTATCAGGTGGTCAAAAACAAAGAGTAAGTATTGCAAGAGCATTACTTAAAAATCCACCTATTATGATTTTTGATGATAGCGTTTCAGCTGTTGACACAAAAACTGAAGAAAAAATATTAAGTAACTTAAAGTCACTTAGAAAAGGTAAAACTACTATAATGGTATCTCATCGTATTTCAACAGTTAAAGATTTAGATTTAATTATTTTATTAGATGAAGGTAAAATAGTAGGTATTGGTAATAATGAATCACTATTAAAAGATAATAAACTATATCAAGAAATGGTTAAACTACAAGCCTTAGAAGCGGAGGTGAATAGTAATGACTAAAGATATAACAAGAAATTATAAAGATAAAGAAATTATTAAAAGATTAGTTTTATTTGCTAAACCACATCTTAAAAACTTTATAGTTGGAATTATATTGACTTTTATTTTAGTTGTTATTGATTTAATTCCGCCTTTACTACAAGGTCAAATTGTAGCATTCTTAAGAAGTGAAACTTTAACAAATGCTAAAATACTATTATATTGTTTCTTATTAATTGGTGGTTATGCTGTTTTAGCTATTGTTGCTTGTTTTATTAATTATTTTAACTCGATGTTATTACAAAACATTGGTCAAAAAATATTATTTAGAATTAGAAATGATATTTTTTGCCACATTGAATCACTATCAATAGCTCAAATTAATGAACAACCAGTAGGTAGATTAGTAACAAGAGTAACATCAGATACAGTTACCTTAAATGATTTTTTCAGTAATGTTTTAGTCAACTTTTTGCGTTATATATTAACTATAGTAATCGTCTTAATAATTATGTTTACTATATCATGGCAAATAACCCTAATTTTACTTTGTATTGTTCCAATTTTAGTTTTTGTTACGATCATTTTCCGTAAAAATTCACGTAAAGCTTATCGTGATGTTAGACAAAATGTTTCTGCTGTTAACTCGTTTTTGTCAGAAAATATTTCTGGAATGAAGGTAACTCAAATCTTCAATCAAGAAGAAAAGAAATATAATGAATTTAAAGAAAGAAATGAAGCATTAAAGAAAGCTTCAATTAAAGAAATTTTAGTTTTTGGTATTTTTCAACCAACTATATATGTATTATATGTAATATGTCAAATGATAATTATCTATTTTGGTGTTAATTTAATAGCTGTCAATAAATTAAAACCAGAATATTTTGTATCATATTATGGCTATATAAATTCATTCTTCAATCCAATTCAGCAACTAGCAGAATTGTTTAATCAATTACAGCAAGCATTTGCCTCTACTGAAAAAATATTAACAATTTTAGATACAGAAAGAGTAGTACTAGATAAAGACGAAGCAATTGAAATAGATCATTTCGAAGGAAAAATTGTTTTCGATCATGTTTGGTTTGCTTATAATGCTGACAATTGGATCTTAAAGGATGTTTCATTTACAATCATGCCAAAACAAACAGCCGCTTTTGTTGGGGCTACCGGGGCAGGTAAAACAACAATTTTGGCTTTAATTGTTAGAAATTATGATATTCAAAAAGGACACATTTATATTGATGATATCGATATAATGGATATTAAAATCGAAAGTTTAAGACGTCATATTGGCCAAATGTTACAAGATGTATTCATGTTTTCTGGTTCAATTGAATCAAACATTACTTTAAGAGACCCTAAATTTAGTCGGCAAGATGTTATTGAAGCTGTTAAATATGTTAACGCTAATCATTTTATTGAATTATTACCAGACGCATATGACCATAAAGTTTTAGAAAGAGGGGCTAATTTTTCAGCTGGACAAAGACAATTGATATCTTTTGCTAGAACTGTTATTCATAAACCTAATATTATGATTCTTGATGAAGCTACTGCTAATATTGATACTGAAACAGAAATATTAATTCAAGAGAGCTTAGAAAAGATGATGAATGTTGGAACTATGCTTATTGTTGCCCACCGGTTATCAACTATTCAACATGCTGATAAGATAATCGTTTTAAAGAAGGGACAAATCGTTGAAGAAGGTAATCATCAGGAATTATTAAAGAAAAAAGGACTTTATTATTCTCTTTATGAAATTCAATATAAGCATATGGAAAAGAATGATTAAAAAAAGCTTTAATTACGCTTTTATTTATTAAAACATTCTAAATGAATAATTTTAACATATCAATGTTGATTTAAACGCAATATAAAAGTATAATATTACTAAAGGAGGACATTGATATGGCAAAGAAAAGAAAAAGTAATCTGCCACAAATATTATTATTAGCCATTATTTTATTAGCGGTATTAGGTATTGCCTTATTTTTATTCGTAGATGCAGCAACATTATCGGATGAAGGAATTGTAATGAGATCAATTAAAGAATTCTTAGAAGAATTAGAAATTGAATCAGGATTTAGCGGTATGGATATTGTTTTTGGTTTAACTTCAAATGATATTGTAGTACTACAATTCAGTTTTGTAGCTTTAATACCGTTGTTATTAGGGGTAATTGGAATTCTTTTAAACATTTTAAGTTCTAAATTATTAAATTTAATTGGATCAGTATGTTTAATTGGTGGAGCAGTTATGTTAATATTTGTTCCTAATTTCATAATTTATTCTGAAACATTACAATATATGGTTGACGCTGTTGAAAAATTAGACATAACACCATTTGTGGCTGGTGTAGGTGCATATTTAGGCACTGCTTGTTTTGGACTTGCTGGAATAGTTAGTCTTGGCAAAGCATTAGTAACTAAATAAAAGTTTAGGCTATAGAAATATAGCCTATTTTTTTTATTAATTAACACTTATAAATCATTAAAAAGTATTATAAAAACAACAAAATAAGCTTTTATAACAACCATTTTTGTTGATTTATTTCTTTAAAAATATATAATAATTTTGATAGACAAAACAACAATTTTGGTGTATCATTATATTGAGATACTAAAGTTATGCAAAGAAGAAAAATAACAAAAGATTTTTTAGAGAATTTGTGGTTGGTGAAAACAAATAAATCTTGTTATTGGACAACATCTTTAAGTGGTAGAAGAATTAATTAGAACTACCCGTAGCTGGCGTTAACAGATTTGAGTGCTAGGTTTATATCTAGAATTAAGGTGGTACCGCGGATTATATTCGTCCTTTAGATATAAATTTAGAAAGAGGAGAAAAAATGAGAGATTTAAGTTATCAAATTTATGAAGAACCAGCTAAATATGAAGGTAAAGAAGTTACACTAAAAGGTTGGGTTAGAAGCAATAGAGATCAAAAAGCTTTTGGCTTTATTATGTTAAACGATGGTACTTTTTTTAATTCTATTCAAGTCGTTTATGATGAACAAACTAAAGGTGTAGATGAGGCTAGAAAAGTTAGGGCAGGTATGTCTATAGAAATAAAAGGTATTGTTGTTTTAACTCCTAATAATGCACAACCATTTGAAGTTAAAGCTACAAGTTTTGTTTTACTTGGAGGTTGTGATGAGTCATATCCTATTCAACCAAAACGTCATACTAGAGAATTTTTAAGAGAACATGCTGATTTAAGACCAAGAACAAATTTATTTAGTGCTGTTTTTAGAGTTAGAAGTATTTGTGCTATGGCAATACACCACTTTTTTCAAGAAAAAAGATTTGTTTATGTTCATACCCCAATTATTACAGCAAATGATGGTGAAGGGGCAGGGCAAATGTTTCAAGTTACAACTCTTGATTTAACTAAAATAGGTAACAAAGAGGTTGATTATACAAAAGATTTCTTTGGCAAACCAGCTAATTTAACTGTAACAGGTCAATTAGAAGCTGAAGCTTATGCCTTAGCATTCAGTAATGTATATACATTTGGTCCGGCGTTTAGAGCAGAAAATTCTAACACTTTAAGACATGCTAGTGAATTTTGGATGATTGAACCAGAAATGGCTTTTGCTGATATCAATGATGACATGGATATCATGGAAGAAATGGTTAAATATATCATTAATTACGTTTTAGAACACGCTAAAGAAGAGATGGCTTTCTTTGACAAATTTGTTGAAAAAGGTTTAATCGAACGTCTTCAAGCGGTTTTAAATAAAGATTTTGTAAGAATATCACATCATGACGCAATCACTTTATTAAAGGAAGCTAAAGTTGATTTTGAAGAAGAACCAGAATATGGTAAAGACTTAGGTCGTGAGCATGAAAAATATTTAACAGAAACTTATTTTAAGTGTCCGGTTTTTGTTAGAGATTGGCCAGAAGAAATTAAGGCTTTCTACATGCGTCTTAATGATGATAGAAAGACTGTGGCTGCAGTCGATTTATTAGTTCCAGGTTCAGGTGAACTTTGTGGAGGGTCACAAAGAGAAGAAAGAATGGATTTATTGCTAAATAGAATGGCTGAGTTTGGCATTAAACCAGAATCAATGGATTGGTATTTAAACACTCGTCGCTATGGAGGCTGTATTCATAGTGGATTTGGCATGGGATTTGAACGTTTACTTATGTATATTACGGGTGTTGAAAATATTCGTGATGTTATACCGTTCCCAAGAACACCTAAAAACTTAGAATTTTAATTGTAAAGAGAAAGTAAAAATTCACAAAAATCTTTAATCTTTTTATTCCTTATGATAAAATCATAAAGGACAAAATTTACTCATTTGGAGGAATTATGAAAGTTGTATTAGAACACTTAACTAAAATTTTCACAAACAAGAAGCAAAAAAGTGAGGTTAGAGCCGTAGATGATTTAAATATTGAAATCCCAGATGGCAAACTAATCGGTTTACTTGGACCTTCTGGTTGTGGTAAATCAACAACGCTTTATATGATTTCAGGTTTACAAGAACCAACAGCAGGACGTATTTTCTTTGGTGACGCTGATGTTACTGATCTTGCAGCAGAAAAAAGAGAAATTGGAATGGTTTTCCAAAATTATGCTTTATTCCCACATATGACTGTTGCGCAAAACATTATGTTCCCGCTTTTAAATCATCGTATGAACAAGAAAGAAGCTACAATTAAAGCATTTGAAACAGCTAAAATTGTTCAAATCGAAAACTTAATGGATCGTAAGCCTAGTGAATTATCAGGTGGTCAACAACAACGTGTAGCTATAGCACGTGCCCTAGTTAAAAATCCAGCAGTTTTATTACTAGATGAACCACTATCTAACCTAGATGCTAGACTTCGTTTACAAACTCGTGAAGAAATTAAACGTATTCAAAGAGAAACAGGTGTAACAACAATCTTCGTTACTCACGACCAAGAAGAAGCAATGTCAATCTCTGATTATATTGTCGTTATGAAACTTGGGGTTATGCAACAAGTAGGTAAACCACAAGATGTTTATGACGATCCTGTTAATCTATTCGTAGCTAATTTCTTAGGTACACCTCCTATTAACATTTTTAAAGGATTTATTAAAAATGGTGGTGTATATATTGGTGAAGAAAGAATAATGGATACTAACCATGAAGACCAAGAAATATTTGTTGGTATTCGTCCGGAAGGGTTTATAGTAGATCCAGAAGGTGTTTTAACTTGCCATATCGATCACTTAGAAGTTATGGGACGTGACATTTCAATTGTTTCTAAACATAATTTAAGTCAAAAACCAACAATTAGATCAATTGTTGATTCTTTAACTGCAATGCCAACTGAAGGAGAAATTAAATTTAATTTAAGACCACAAAAAGTCTTATTATTTAGTGCAGAAACGGAAGAGAGGCTTAGATAATGCAAGAAACATTACAAGCCACTCATGATAAAAGATATCAAGAACCGTCATTAATTCCTTCAGAAAGAGGCGGCAGCAGAAAACCAAAAACTTTTGGCCAAAAGTTATTAAAGGTTTTAGGCGATCAAAAAGGATATGTTTATTTATTACCAGCTATTATTTTATTAGCAATATTTACATTTTATCCTTTCTTTAGAACAATCTACATTTCATTCTTAAATGGTTATAAATCTACAACTGCAAGTACAGGTGTTAGTTTTACATTTGGGGTTGAAAACTATATTGATGTTGTTACTTATTCAGGTTTTAAAGAAATATTACTTAATACATTCATTATAGTTGTTGTAACAGTTCCAATTTCTACAATATTGTCACTTATAATAGCAGTAGCATTAAATAGTATTAAACCACTACGTAGTGCACTACAAACTATTTATTTCTTACCATATGTAACAAATGGTATTGCCATTGGTATGGTATTTAACGTAATGTTTAGTTTTGTTAGAACGGGTGATGGTATAGTTTCAACTGTTGGTGTATTTAACTCTTTCCTTGGTTTATTTGGAGTTGACCCAATAGATTGGATTAGTGCAGGTGCACCTAAATTAAATAAAATGTTTGTTTTATGTACATATATAATTTGGAATGCTTTACCATTTAAGATTATGATTTTACTTGGTGCCTTACAAAGCGTAAACAAACAATATTATGATGCTGCTAAAATTGAATCTACACCAAGATTTAGAGTGTTTACAAAAATTACAGTTCCTCTATTATCACCAATGATTGCTTATGTATTTACTACAAGTCTTATTGGAGCATTTAAAGAATACACGAGTGCTGTAGGTATCTTTGGTGACAATTTAAGAAGATATGGTATGAACACGATGGTTGGTTATATCTATACAAGT
Organism: uncultured bacterium; assembly: GCA_949293265.1. Classification (GTDB taxonomy): domain Bacteria; phylum Bacillota_I; class Bacilli_A; order Acholeplasmatales; family Anaeroplasmataceae; genus CALUXS01. Next base: position 12,987 of record CASFCK010000012.1, on the reverse strand, counting down.
TTAACTGGTAGTTATCAAACTGGTCGTGCAGCAGCCGGAGCAATGATCTTATTTGCTATAATTATGGTATTTACAGCTATTAACTTATATGTAAATAAGAAGAAAGTTCATTATTAGGAGGTAACTTATGCAAGCAACTCATGATAATGTAATGAATATTAATGCTGTAAAAAGAAAACAAAATGTTACTAAAGTTGTAAGACTAGTTATAACTTATTTATTCTTATTCTTTATTGCATTTATAATAATATTCCCATTTTATTGGATGATTATATCATCATTAAAAGATATGGATGAATACTATTTAGTTAATCCAACATTCTTCCCAACAACAATCCATTGGGAAAATTATCCAAACTCAATGGCAGCGGCTGATTTCTCTAGATATATGATTAATACAGTTATTGTTGGTATTGTTTCAACATTATTATCACTTGTTATAACTGTTTTAGCCGCATTTGCCTTTGCTAAAATGAATTTTAAAGGTCGTGACTTAATATTCACAATCTTATTAGCAACAATGATGATTCCTGGTGAAATGTTTACTGTATCTAACTATGAAACTATTTCAAGACTTGGTTGGCAAGACACAATCATCGTACAAGTAGTTCCATTCTTAGTCAGTGTATTCTATATTTATCTATTGCGTCAAAACTTTAAACAAGTTCCAAATGAATTATATTTGGCTGCTAAAGTTGATGGCACAAGCGATATGAAATATCTTTTAAAAGTTTTAGTACCATTATCAGCCCCATCAATTGTTTCAATAACAATTTTAAAAATGATGGGTGCATGGAACGCTTACGTATGGCCAAGACTTGTTACTACAAGCGATGAATTTAAACTTATCACAAATGGTTTACGTGAAGCATTCACAGGTACAGAAGCAGGTGGTAGAGTTAACTACCCACTACAAATGGCTGCCGTTACTATCGTCTCTATTCCGCTTATCTTAGTATTTATTTTCTTTAGAAAATATATTATGAGAGGCGTGTCTAAAGCCGGTATTAAGGGATAAAATTATGGAGGTAAAAAGAAAAATGAAAAAATTTTTTGGTGCCGCATTAGGTGCTCTTGCTGCATTCTCTCTAGCAGCATGTAATGGTACAGGTGGTTCAACTTATGATCCTAGTTTCGATGTTCCAGAAAGTTTTAATGAAGAACAACAAATAACAGTTACTTTCTGGCATACAATGGGTAAAGAAAAAGGACAAACAGTATTGAACGAAGCTATTGCCGATTTTAAAGAATTATATCCAAATATTACAATTGATGCTCAACAAATTGGTGGATATGATGAAGTTAGAGACCAAGTTATTACTAACTTAGGTACTAGAGGTTTCCCTAATATGGCATATTGCTACCCAGATCACGTAGCAATCTATAATGAATCACAAATTACAATTTCAATCGATTCATTAATTGATGATGAAAAATATGGTTTAGGTGGCTCAGAATTAAAGTTTGACGGCGTTGCTAAAGAAGATGTAATCGCAGCTTTCTTAAATGAAGGTAAGGCGTTTGGCGATAACCGTACATACACATTACCATTCTTAAAATCTACAGAAGCATTATTCTATAATGTAGATTTCTTCGAAGAACATAATCTAGAAGTTCCTGAAACTTGGGATGAAATGTGGGCTTTATGTGCAAAAATTAAAGAAATAGATCCTAATTCAACACCTCTTGGTATTGATAGTGAAGATAATTTATTTATCACTTTATCTGAACAATATGGTTTCGATTATACATCAGCTACTGGTGATAGATTCCTATTCAATAACGATGGTGCAAAACAACAATTATCTAAATTACAAGAATATTATAGAGATGGTTACTTTATTACTAAAGCAACTAATAATGATTCTTATACTAATGATAAATTTACTGATACTACAGCTGCAAATAGAGTTTATATGACAATTGGTTCTACTGGTGGTTCAACTTATTGTTATTCAGAAGAATTTGAAACTGGTGTAGCAATGTATCCTCAAGCTGATTTAAATAATAAGAAAGTTATTTCTCAAGGTCCTTCTTTCTGTTTCTTCAAGAAAGATGATCCACAAGAAGTATTAGCTACATGGTTATTTGCTCAATTCTTATTATGCAGTGGATATCAAAATGAATTTGCTCAATTACAAGGCTATATTCCTGTAACAAATGAAGCCGTTAATACAGATGAATATCAAGCATATTTAGATAATTCAACAGCCAACTCAGAAAAAGGCGTTTCCGCAAAAGCTGCAAAACTAGCTGTTGATCAACAAGATTTCTATTACACTTCACCTGCCTTTGTAGGTTCTTCAGTAGCTCGTCAAGAAGTTGGTTCTATCGTAGCCGATGTTTTAGAATATCAAGGTAATGATATAGCTGCTTATATTGCTGATAGATTAGAACTAGGCATTGAAGAATGCGAATATCAAGCAAGTTAAAAAAATAATAGTTATACCGTCTTAAAGGCGGTATAACTAAACCCTTTATTTTAAGTTATAGTTTAAAAATGAAATAGTTAAATATTAAAATATTAATGAGAGTTGGATTAAGGTCTAGAAATAGACAAAATGTTTTCAAATAATTTACAAGGAGATTTTATGAAAGCGATTAAAAAATTATTTTTAGGGCTACTAGCTTTATTAGCAGTAGTAGTTGTAGTTGCATGTAAGGATGACGAACCTAAAGGTCCTACAGCAGCTGATGCAGCAAAGACACTTCAAATTACTCAAAATAAGAAAGAAATTATTGCTGATTTTGAAGTTACAGCTGTATTATTATATGAAAATGTTGAATTTAATGTTACTTGGGCAGTTGATCAAACAAGTGTAGCTAAAGTTTCAGCAAACGCAACAAATAAAAAATATAAAATTGAAATTACTCGCCCTGCATCTGATAAAGAAGATGTTAAAGTAAATTTAACAGCTACTGTATCTAAAGACGGTGATTCAGCTACTAAAAAATTCGAATTTACAGTATTAAAAGAAGCTGAACCAACATTTGAAAACTTCTTTAATGCTGAAAGTGGTGATCCAGTAGCATTTGAAGGTGTAATTGTTGGTAAACAAGAATATAGTGAAAGCTATGGCAATACATCTTTAAATATTAGAGCATTAGATGGTAAAGGTGCTATTTATGCATATAGAGTAAAATGTACAAAAGAACAATATGATTCATATGTACGTGGCGCTGTTGTTAAAATAAATGGTGAAAAAGATAGTTATAATGGTTCATTACAAGTTGCACAAAATACAGGTGTTATTGAATTAACAGGTGAAACACAAACAGTTGAACCTATCAATATTACTGAAGAAGTAAAAGCTGGTAAATGGGTAGCTCCTGAATATGAAACAATGCAAGAATATATTGATCTTCATGTTGGTGACTTAGTAAGAGTTGAAGATATTACAGTTATGGAAGTTCAAGGTCCTACTGGTGATAGTTCAGATATGACTATTACATTAGGTTATGCAGAAGGTCAAACTGTTAAAATGCAAATTAAATATTCAAGCTTTAATGATCAACATGAAATCTATAAATTATGGTCTTCATTAAAAGAAGGAGAAAAAATTTCTGCTAACTTCGTAGTTAACTATCGTTCAGGTGACAAAGATGCTCCTGGTGCTAGATTATATTTAACTGAATTAGCTTCAGATCTAGAAAGACCTGAAACAGTAGAGTCAGTAGTAGCTGCTGCAGTTTCTGAATTAGAAGCTGCAATGGCAGAATTACTACCTACTTATATTTCAAAAGCTGAACCACTTCCAGCTGAAGGTTTACAATTACCTACTGTTTCTGATGAAAGAGTAGTTGTTAACTGGATTGTTAATGGTAAAGCTAGTCAAAAGGTTTTACAAGTTAAAGATGGTAACATTTTAACTATGGCTGATGAAGTTACATGGCCAGCGGATTTAACTGAAATGGAAGTTAGAGCAGAAGTTATAGTTGATGATGAAGAATTAGGTACAAATCTTGAAAAGCCAAATGATTACGCTCCTGCTCGTGGCGAATATGTTTACTTTACAACATGGGCAAAAGAAGAATTTAATACTTGGGAAAAATACTACGTTGCTAAACCAGAAGAAGAATTAGAAGTTTCTGGTACTGTTTATGCAGTAGGCTTCTCACAAAACAAAGATGATGAATTAGGTCGTGGTATGGCTTTAGTTCAATCAGCTGAAGGCGGATATTATGTAATGGCTTATGATGTAGATAAAGCTGCTTGGGAAGAAAAATTTGCTATGAATCATACAGTTACTGTAAAAGGTACAAAGGATCTTTATAATGGCAAATTAGAAGTTATTGTTGAAGCTGAAGATTTAGCTACAGCAGTTACAACTGGTGCAGAAGCTCAAGCTGTTACTCCAACTGACATTACAAATTTAATTAAGAACCGTGAAAATGATGAATTAGAATTAATGCAAGGTATGTATGTTCAAGTTACTGGTGCTGTATATCAAGGTGGTAAATTAGTTGTTGATAGACAAAAAATGGCAATCTACTCTGACAATAATTTCTATAAATATGATACTTTAGTAAATAATGGCATTTATACAATTTGTGGTTATATGAATTGCTATAATGGATTACAAATTTCTCCAATTAAAGCAACTGATATTGATAAAACTGGTGATCTTGTAGTTGATTATGATGCAGAAATGTATGGTACAGCTTCAACCAATACTAATATGAATAGTGAAACTGAAAACTATGCAGAATTAGTTAATCTAGATGCTAAGAAATTTAGTGTAACTAACGTTAAAAATAGTGCTAGTAATGCAACTGCATCTAATCCAGATGGTACAATTAGAATGTATGGTAGTTCTGATGGTAATGGAAATACATTAACTGTTAAAACATTAGATGGCAAGAAAATTGCTAAATTAGTTATTACATTCAAATCAAATAAAAGCGAGATGTTGCACAATTAAAAGTATCAGGATTAGAAGCTGTTCAATCTGCTACAAACGCAGAAGATGTAACATTTACAGTTGAATATTCTACAGCAGTTGAATCATTTACAATTCAAAGTGTTGGTACAGCAGGTGCACAAGCTAGAATTTCTAGTGTTCAAATTCATTACGCTGAATAATTTTCAATAATATTTGCTAAAATTATGAAAAAAATGGGTGGAGGCTCTTATACCCCACCTGTTTTTTCTCTAATGAGGAGATGATTAATTAAATGAAAAAAATAAGTTTCTTTATTACTACATTACTTGCTATCATCTTACTAGCAAGCTGTAGTAAAGATACAACTCCTGAATTATTAATTAATGTTTACTTAGAAGGTAGTAAAGATAATAATGCAATATCTTTATACAACTTTACTGATCATGATGTTTCTACAAAAGATTATTCAATTGAAATATATGATCGTAGAGAAGTGAATACACCTGAAGTAGTTATTAGTTTAGGAGATCATACTATTAAAGCTGGCGAGGTATTCGTTGTTGCTAATAGTGAAAGTGAAGAAGAAGTATTAAAATATGCTGATTTAAGATCAGGAGAATTAGTATTTGGTGGTCGTGAACATATAGCATTAGTTAAAAATGAAGCTAAAATTGATGTTTTAGGTACATTTGACCCTAATGCAGAAAATACAAATATGCGTGCTACTACATTAGTAAGAAAAACAGAATATTATGAAGTTGTAGATGACGATGTTTTAACTGGCTTAAGTGTATCTACATATCTAGGTGAATTAGTAAAAGCTTCACCATCTACAACATACGACCCATATGAATGGATTTTCTATTCTCAAGATAATACTAATTATTTAGATGGCTTTACTAATTCAGTAAATGCTAGAGAATTATTAGAAGGTCCTAAATACAATGAAAATAGTCCATATTATAATAATGAATTTGTTGCTTCTCCTAACGTTGGTGGAGGTGGATTCACTGAAGTTGACATTGTAAGTCATGTTGATGGCGACACAACTAGATTTGATTGGAAAGAATTAAATCAAGATGAAGTATATGGTAGAGACACAGGTAATACTTCACTAGGATTTGAAGCTAGTGCTAGATATTTAGATATTGATACACCTGAAAGCTATACTGGTAATATTCAAGAATTTGGCTGGGTAGCTAAAGAATATACTAAGGAATTACAAAGTTCAGCTGATGTTATTCATTGTCAAAGTAATGATGGCGGAGCATTAACAGAAGGTTATGATCGAGTTTTATGTTACGTTTATGCTGATGAAATAATGGTTAATTATATCATTATTTTAAAAGGTTATTCTGTTGATGGCTTTGAAGGAACTGATATGTACTACAAAGATATTCCATATTATGGTTATTTCTTAAATGCTAGATTATATGCTCAAAGAAATAAATTAGGTAAATATGGTGAAACAGATCCTTATTGGGATTATGAAGCTAATAAGAGTATATATGCTTAATTATAATGAGTGGTTAGTTTTCTAATCACTCTTTTTGTGTTTATTAAAATTATTAATATTTTTATAATTAAAAACAGTTCTGTTTGCATTTTTTAAATATATATATTATAATCTAAATAGAAAGAAAAAACTTTGAGGAGGTTAATATGAAAAAAATAGCGCTATTAACGTGTTTTTTGTTGTTGACATTAACATCGTGTAATTTATTACCTGAAGAAAAAATCACTGCAAACGAAATAATCGATACATTAACTGTTGATGTAAATAACGAAACAGTAACTAGTGATTTTACTGTACCAGCAACAATAACTTATAAAAATAAAACATATGATTTAACCTGGGAAAGCGAAAATGAAAAAGCTTTAACATTTAGTTTAAATGGTTCTTATTATAATGCTAAAATCACACGAAGTACAAGTGATGTAAAAGTAAAATTTAACGCAAGTGTAAAATATAATGACGAAACTGCAAGCAAAAACTTTAGCATAACTATAGCTAAAGAAGAAAATATAGAACCAGGAGTCTTACCAAGCGATGTAACATATACCGGTTATTATGCCGATATGACGGGCAGTTTTTCTACTTATGACTCTTTCTTTACTACCTTAAATGATATTGTTAAATCTACTCATACTAATGAATTAACTTATAAAGAAGTATGGACTGTATTACAAGAATCAGATGCTTATGATTCCGATAATATTGAATGTTTTTATACAGGTATATTATTATCTAAAGAGGCTAGAGATGGTTCAGGCATTACAGACGGTGGTAAAGTTTGGAATCGTGAACATGTTTGGGCAAAATCACATGGTTTTAATGATGAGAAATATACAGCTTATGCTGATGCTCATCATTTAAGAGCTACAGAAAAAGTTATTAATAGTTCAAGAAATAATAGTTATTTTGATGAAATAGTAAACCCTGCTAATACTGATATTTATGGTAATAAATGGAATAGTGAAGTTTTTGAACCGCGTGATGAAGTTAAAGGTGATGTGGCAAGAATCTTATTCTATATGGTTACTAGATATCATGATTCTGAATTAACCTTAACTTTAGATAATACTGGCAACTATAATAACGAACCTACTTTAGGTATGTTAGATACTTTAATTAAATGGCATTATGAAGATCCGGTATCTGAAACAGAAATCAAAAGAAATGAAGTTGTATATACATATCAAGGAAATAGAAATCCATATATAGATCATCCGGAATTTGTTTATTATTTATATCAAGACGAAAGTGAAGAACTAGGTATAACGGAAGAAACAGTTTTAGAAAAAGTCAAAAATGATGAAGTTGTTGAAGATACTACTATTTCAGATTTAATTAATGATATTAATTCAATTAAAGATAAAACTATAACCCTAGAAGATAAGGAAATTTTAGATGGTTTACAAAACAGATATAATACCTTATCTGAAGCTGATAAAACTAAGGTTACTAATTATAGTATTTTAGAAGAAAAAATTAAAGAATATAAAGAATTATTAGGAATTAAAGAAATAACATATGATCTAAAAAAATTCCCTTCAACGGGAACAAGTTATGGCCAAGTAGCTGAAATAGAAGATCAAGGTGTAACATTCTACACAACTAACTATAGCACTAAAGATGATGAATTCTTATTAGGATTTAACACAAATAATTATAGTAAGCCTAATTCTAAATATAATGTTGGTAATTGGTCTAAATATGCTGTATTAGAATTCAATGTTAAAGACCTAAAAGGAATTAGTTTTGATGTTGGCACTATTAATTCTGGCTTTAATGGTGGATGTATAATCTATTCAAAAGATGGAATAAATTATGAAATATTAGATGATTTATCAGAATATCTAGTAGAAGGTCAAACAGCATTTTATGAATTAACAGAAGCTAAATCTGGGTATTTTGGAATAGTTGTTCATGGTAGTCAGCCAAGAATGATTATTAAAAACTTTACATTAACATATTAAAGTTTTATTAGTGTCCTTAATATAAAGGACACTTTTGTCTAAATATAATTTATTTAAATTATGAAGGTGAAAAGATGAAAAATAAAATTTGGTTATTATTACTAATACCAATATTATTATTACTAGGATGTCAAAACAACGTTAATCCATTAGCTGATTTAAATATAGAAGTAGATAATAAAGAGGTATTTACTGACTTTCATTTACCACTATATTTAAATTATGGGGGCGAGAAATATAAATTATCTTATGAAACAGATAATAATATAATTAAACTCATCGAAAAAGAAGACTATTATTTAGCTCAAATAACAAAGTCAAATAATGATACTAAAACTAACATTAAGGTTAAAGTAACGCTAAAAAATAAAAACTACTCAAGAGATATTAAAGTAACAGTCACAAAAAAAGGAAATCTGACTAATGATATTGTTATTTTATATAACAATTCTAATTTAGAACTACAACTAACAAGTATTGTAGAAACATTAAAATATATTTATCCTAAATATAATTTTGAAATGATTAATTATTATTCATCTTTAGATTCAAAAATAACAAAATTAGAAGCTAATGGTAAAAAACCCAATTTAATATTTGGAGATTCTACTAGTTTAAATAAATATAAATATCGAACAGATATAGTAGATTTAGCTGATTTTATAGATGAAGATTTTAAAAAATTAAATTTAAATAAAGTTGCATTTAAACAAGGTAATTATAATAATAAACAAATTATGATACCTTATTCTATGTCTTCAGATATAGTTAGAGTTAATATGCATTTTATTAATTATTTAGTAGAAAACAATTATATCTCTACTGTTAAAACAAATGATATCAAAAATTGGTCATGGGACGATTATATGGAATTCAATAATATTATAACTTCAAAATTTGGGACAAAACCAAATTTATACGCTTCTGATTCATTTAGCAATTCCGTTATATTAAGGTTATTACAAACTAATGCTATTAGTGATAATGGTTATGACAAGAATAAAATAATAGAAATATTAAAGAAAATCAAAAGTGAATATGATAACGAATCTACTAATTATGTTCAATTAACTAACTTTACTTATATGGCATATTTAGCTCCTTATAATGAAAACGAACCAAAAGATATATCTACTTTGTTTGCTAATAACAGTTTAACTGGTGCGCTTTATGACAATTTTAATTTAGAATGTATGGTAATCCCACCATTTAAGGAAGAAAATTCTAATGTTCGTTTATACGCAAATTGTAATAGTATGATGATGTTTAATGATGATAATAGAGCTAAAAATAATATCATTTGGCAAATTATTTTATCTTTATTAGATAAAAATGTACAAGCTACATTTGTTAACGGATTAATACCGATTAATTATGATGCTTATAATACAAATATTTATGATATGACAATAAATGAAAGATTTAGCTCTATGCAAGAAATGATTAAAAATAATTATAATTATATAGCTTGTTTACCTTTAGAAGATGAAATAATTGAATTTTATTTAAATTTAAATAATGTAGCTAAAGATATTATGATAAACAATAAAATAGAACAAGTTGTATCTTTATACTTTAAATGAAAATGGTGATTTAAATTATGTATATAATTAGTGAAAGAGAAGATGGTTCTTTTGAAATAAGAAAAGAAGGAAATAAAAAAGCTAGTAAAATATTTTCTAGTAAGATAGAAGCAATTAATTATTGTGAAAAGAGAAAGTATGAGTACAAGATAGGACTAAATATCGGCTCAACTAAAGTAAATATTAATAATAAAAGGTTAAAGAAACATTGGAAAGGAATTCTTGTTTTTATAATATTTATTATATTATTATTTGGTTTAGTTTTTGCCTTAGATTATTATAAAGTCATAAATATAGGTTTTGCTGATAAAGTAATAAATTATATAAATAAAGAAGATAAAAAGCCAAACAGTAATCAAGCCATTGTAGGAACTACATATGATGATTTTCAAATCCATTTTTTAATGCTTGGTAATGAATATACAGGTGATTCGATTTATATTAAAGCTGGTGATACAGATATCTTAATAGATGCAGGATCTCGTAAAGATAGTGCTGATGATATTATAAGTTATTTAGATAATTATGTAACAGATAATAAACTAGAATATGTAATCGCTACCCATGGGGACCAAGATCATATTGCAGGTTTTGTTGGTAATAAAAGTGGAAACAGTTATACAGGGATATTATATAATTATGAAATAGATAATTTAATAATGAATGATAGAACAAGTAAAACGTCTAGTATATATAAAGATTTTTTAACGGCTGTAGATTATCTTGGTGATAACGGTACTAAAGTTATGTTTGCTGATGATTGCTTTAATAATACTAATGGTGCTAAAGATAGTTTTATATTAGATGAAGAATCTAATATTACTATGGATATTTTATATAATTATTATTATTTTAATAATACTAAAGGTACTGATGAAAATAATTATTCGGTATGTACAATGCTTAATTATAACGATCATCATTATATGTTAACAGGTGATTTAGAAGAAGAAGGAGAAGAACACATGGCTTTGTATTATGATGGTTCAACTCCCGAAAAAACATTACCGCATGTTGATTTATTTAAGGCTGGACACCACGGTTCAAAGACATCATCAAATGATTGTTTATTAAAATTAATTACACCAGATATTGTTACTGTTTGTTGTTGTGCAGGTTCTACTGAATATACAGCTAATTATCAAAATATATTTCCTACCCAAGAATTTATAAATAGAGTAGCAAAGTATACTGATCAAGTATATGTTACAAGTTATTTTGATGAAAAAGAATTAAAAATGAAACCTTTAAATGGTAATATTATAGTTTCAAGTAATGGTATAGATACAGCAGTAAGTGCCTCAAATAACACGACTAAGTTAAAGGATTCAGAATGGTTTAATGAAACAGTATATGTATTAAATGATTTATATATTTCAAGCGGAAAAGGTAAAATAGATTTTTATACTGCAAACACACCTAACTCTAAACCAGTTGTAAGAAGAACATGGCCCAATTATTAAAATTTTAAATAAGAAAACCCTGGCATTTAAAGATAATTTAAACACCAGGGTTTTTTAAATTGCCCATGCGGGAATAATAAGCGTATTGCTATCTAGCATAGACACATTATTATAAGAACAAATAACAGCTCCATTGCCTGTAGGTATTAAGCTTTTTCTTAATATATTGAAAGCTTTAATCATACTTGTATTTGGCGTATTAGTTTTTTTAATTTCAATTGGATAAATATAACCGTTTTCTTCAATTAATAAATCTATTTCATTACCATCTTTATCATGATAATAATATATAGGTGGTTCATATCCTAAATTGAAATATGTTTTTCTGATTTCATTGATAACATAATTTTCAAAAATAGCCCCATTTAAAGCTCCAGCTTCTAATGTTTCAGGAGTATGATATTTTGTTAAATAAGCCACAAGACCAGTATCAAAAAAATAAAGTTTAGGACTTTTTATAGTTCTTTTTAGAACGTTATTAGAATAAGGATGAAGTAAATAAACAACATCAGATTTTAATATTAATTCTAACCATCTTTTAGCAGTGTCATCACTTATATCACATTCACCAGCAACATTATGAAGATTTAAAACTTGACCTATGCGGGCAGCTAAAGCAGTTAAAAAGTTTAAAAACTTCAAACTGTTATTTATTTTATTTTCTTCATTAATATCTCTATTAATATATGTTTCTAGATAAGAAGAATAAAATAAATTTAGATTAGAATATTTGTTATTTATTATATTTGGCATACTACCATAATAAATACGGCGATATATTTCGTGAATATCAGCCTCTTTATAAGTGGCCGTTCTTAATAATAAATCATTAATATTTAAATTAAATGGTAAAAGCATAGTGTCACTATATATTTCGTGTTGAGAAAAAGGAGAAAAATGAAGCAATGCTACCCTTCCTGCTAGACTTTCACCAGCTAATTTCATCAATTTAAAAGCTTGTGATCCTGTTAATAAATAACTACCAGGCGTAGCGTTTCTATCAATAGCCATTTTAAGATAAGAAAATAAATTTGGCGCATATTGTATCTCATCTATTAATAGGGGAGGCTTATATATTTCTAAAAACATTTTAGGATCATTTACAGCTAAATTTCTAAGATTTAAATCATCTAAGCTTATAATTGTTCTATTTTTAAAAAGATTTTCTAAAACTGTGCTTTTCCCAATTTGTCTTGGCCCATATAATAAAATAGCACTATATTCTTTACTTGTGTTTATAATAAGTTTTTCCATATCTCTTTTTATATATTGCATATTCTCACCAACTTTCGACTTTTTTACGATGCAACCTTATTTTAGTCGAAATCGCGGTTTTTGTCAAGTTTAATTCGACTTTTTCACGATGTGATCTTATTTTGGACAAAGATTATATGTATTAACATTATTTGTGTTTTCCTTTAAAATTTTATATCGCTGTGATACAATAATACGAGGTGATTAACTGTTATGATATATGCAGATATATGGAATTTAATAAAAAAATATGAAAAAATAGTTATTTTTAGACACACTAGACCAGACCTAGATGCTTTAGGAAGTCAAATAGGACTTGCTCAA
>CASFCK010000011.1 GCA_949293265.1 uncultured bacterium | reverse complement strand
TATATTAATAATAAATTTATACATACTATTAAGAATAATAAATCTAGATAATAAATAATTATATAATTAATTAATTTTTATAATTAATTTATAAATTATAATTAAAATATTATTTATTATTTATATTTATAATTAAATTTAATAGAGTTAAGATTATTAATGTTATTTATATTTAAATTAAAAAAGAGATTGTTGTTTATATTTAAATTAAAAAGAAGATTTTTATTTAAAATTAAATTAGGGACGTTGACACTGGTATAGATATAAATATATAAAATATATAATATTTGTCTATTATTTATCTGTACATAAATTAATTGTGGATAACTTATAAATAATGATTGACATATTCGTATAATTTATGTAATTTTGTTTACATGGGGGTTAGGGGTTCTCCCCTTTATTAATTATAGTTATATATAATAAATATATAATAAATATATAATAAATATATATATATATATAATACGATAGTCAATTATGAAGGGATAGAAAAATGGATAAAAAATTTAAGTGTGGTGGTAAAAAGAGAAAATAATTATTGACTTATTTATATTTATTTGTAAAGTATTTTTGTTTTCAATTTCATTTTAGTCCGGATATTGCTTATTATTAATTTAATAAGCAATATTTTTATTTACTTTTTATATAATTATTGTTATTATAATTAATATACTAATAAGTATGTATAATTTATTTATAAAATAAGGAGAACATTATGGATATTTTATTAGAAAATGGTAAAATAGGTAAAACTATTGAACCAAAAAATAAATTAAATATAACAAAAATTAAAACTAATAAACAATTACAATTAGAAGATGCAAGAGTTAGACATAGAATTGATGAATTACCATTACAAGATAGTAAAATGAATACAATTTCTGTAATTATTTCATATTATTTATTTGGTTTAAGTAATAATGATATAAGTATTATAACAAAAATACCATTAAAACAAATAAATAATATAATAATGTTACCTGCTTTTAATGAAATGGTTGATAAAATTACATCATCTATTTTAGAAAGTGATCAATCTAATGTTAGAGATTATTTACAACAACAAACTAAAAAAGCTGCAAATAAAATTGTAGAAATTATGCAAACTGGTTCAACAAAATATTCACTTGAAGCTGCTAAAGATATTTTAGATAGAAGTGGACATAGACCAGTTGATGTTGTTGAACATATTAATAAGATGGACGCTGAATTAAGAATTGTTCATATAACAAAAGATGAGAAAAAGTTAAATGAAATTAAAGATGTTGAATTTGAAGAGATAAAATAAATTAAAATGGATTAAAAATTATGACAAATGGTAATGAATTTAGAGTAATTGATGGAAGTTTACAAGATAGATTTCTAAAATTAAGAAGTAAAATACAATTTTATGGTGGTGGTTTTGGTAATGGTAAAACTTCTTGTACTTGTGTTAAAGCAATTCAATTAATGAAAGATTATCCTGGAAGTCATGGTGCAGTATTAAGAGAAACTTTACCAAAAGTTACTGGTACAACTATGAAAGAATTTTTTAAGTGGTTACCTAAAAGTTGGATAAAAAGTTTTAATAAACAAGATAGAATGTTGACATTAATTAATGGAAGTACATGTGTTTTCAGTTATTTAGTACAACAAGGTAGTGGTAGTGATACAACTTCTAATACATTATCTGCAACTTTTGATTGGGCATTAGTAGATCAAGTTGAAGATCCTGGAATTGTTTATAAAGATTTTACTGACTTGTTAGGACGATTAAGAGGTAGTGCAAAATATGTTGGTGATGATCCAACTATGCCACGAACTGGGCCGAGATGGTTATTCTTAGCATGCAATCCAACTAGAAATTGGGTATATAAAAAATTAATTGCTCCTTATTTATTATATAAACGTACTGGAAAAATTACAGATGATTTATTAATTGATAAAGCAAATGGAAAATTATTATTAGAATTAGTAGAAGGATCAACTTATGAAAATAAAGATAATGTTCCAGAAGATTTTATTAGAACTTTGGAATTAACTTACAAAGGACAAATGAAAGATAGATTTTTGAATGGTGAATGGGCAGGTTATGAAGGATTAGTTTATCCAGAATTTGATGTTGGTATAAATATGATACCAAATAAATGGGTTGAAGAATACTTTTTTGATTTAAAAAGTAAATATGATTTAACAATTTTAGAAGGTTTTGACTATGGATTAGCTGTACCATCATGTTATATGTTAGGTTTTGTTGATCCATTTGGAAATATTATTATACTAGATGGTATGTATGAAAAAGAATTAACTTTAGAACAAATTGCTACAAAAATTACACAAATTAGAATGAAATATGGAATTTTTGATCGTGATATTTTAGCAGATCCATCTATTTTTAAGAGAACAATGATAGATGGACAGAAAAATGTTTCATTAGCAGAAGAATTTTTTACTAAATATAATATTAGAATGATACCAGCACAAAATGATATTATTTCTGGTATTGCAAAAGTTACTGGATATTTAAGTAAAAATAAAATGCATCAAAATCCATTTACTAAAGAATATAATTCACCTTATTTGTATATTAGTGATAAATTAGAATTTTTTGAAACTGAAATTAGTAATTATTATTGGAGTAAATCTACAAAAGATGAATATCAAGATAAACCAGTTGATAAAGATGATCATGCTATGGACACATTAAAATATATGTTGACATATAGACCTAATATATCTAATATAATTGAGAAAAAAGATAAAAAATCTTCAATACCTTTAGAATGGAGTGAAATAGATGACGACTACGAATGATGAAATACCTGATTATATTAATGAACAGTTAAATGAAACTTTAGGAATTGAAGAAACTAATGATAATTATGAACCAATTTATAGAATTTTTGGTGATGATCGTATTCCTATTAGTAAAGCAGAAGGAAAATTATGGAAAACTAGAAAAGATAATGCACAAACTGTAATGAAAGATGTTTCTGATGCATGGGATTTAACGTATCAATATTTTAATAGTGATCAAATTACAATAAAAGATGATGGAACTTTTACATTTAAAGGTAATAAATTAAGAAATAATAATACAAATTCAGAAAATTTAATTTGGGCAAATAATACTGGTATATTACCTGCATTATATTCACAAGATCCTAAAGTAGAAATTACATCTAATAAAATAAATGATGAACAAAGTGAAAAATTAGCAACAATGTTAGAAAGAGTTATTAATACTTTATTTAGTAAACGTGTTGCTCCTGGATTAAATTTAAAAAATAAAGCAAGAAAAGCAATTCTTAATTGTTGTTTAACTAATAGAGGTATTATAAAAGTTGGTTATAATATTAAAAATGAAATTAATGAACAAGCAATTAGAGATATTAATTTAATTAGTGAACAATTACAAAATGCTAAAGATATTACTACAATCAAAGAGTTAGAAGGTAAACTTCAAGCAATAGAAGAAGTAATAAATTTTGCAGAACCAAGTGGTCCGTATATAAAATGTGTTAGACCTTATGATTTATTTATTGATCCAAATGCAGAAGATCAAGATGGTACTGATGCAAAATGGATTATTGAAAGAGAATGGTTACCAACTGAATATTTAAAAGCAAAGTTTGGTAAAACTAATGAAGATAATCAAGAAGTTGAATCAATTTATAAACCTGGAAAAGTTTTACCAGTAAATAATCAAGGATTAGATAATACATTTTTAGAAAATGATGATGCATTAACATTAAGTGATGGTGATGAAAATAATTATAAAGATTTTGGATATGAAAATGCAGAAGATTATAAAAAAAGTTGCTTAACTGAATGTTTTTGGGTATGGGATAAAACAAAAAGAAGAGTTTATTTATTTTCTAATAATGATTGGACTTATCCATTATGGGTTTGGAATGATCCATATGAATTAGAAGAATTTTTTCCATATTATATTTTAAACTTTCATGAAAATCCTACTAATACTTTATGCAAAGGTGAAGTAAGTTATTACTTAGATCAACAAAATACTATTAATATGATTAATTCACAATTACAAAAGATGAGAGAATTTGGTTTTAATCATTATTTATTTGATAGTAATAGTGGTGCTGATATAAAAGATATTCAAAAATGGGCAAATGGTGGACAAAATATTGTATCAATTAAATTACCACCTAATAAAAAGTTTGAAGATATTATATTTACTGGACAAGTACCTTATGATAAAAGTCAAACTCTTTATGATAAACAAGATTTATTAAGAGTTGTTGATATGATTAGTGGTACTGATGCTGCAACTCGTAGTGGTGAATATAAAACTAATACAACTAATTTAGCAATTCAAACTTATGTTGCTGGTAAATCTATGAGATTAGATGATAAAAGAGATGCAATAGAAATTTGGTTAGGCAGAATTGGTTGGGCCATTGCTCAATTATGTTTAATGAATATGGATAAAGAGCAAGTTGTAAAATTAATTGGTGAAAATGCATCACAAAATTGGATTAATTTATCAAGTGATGAAATAGTTAATGTATTTTCTTTACGTTGTATTGGTGGTACAACTGTTAAACCTACTAGTGATAGTAAAAAACAACAAGCATTACAAATGGCACAAGTGATTGGTCAGTTTGCTTCTGCTTCACCATATACTGTAATAGTTATGTTGCAAATTTTAGAAAGAGCATTTGATGAAGTTGTAATTACACAAGAAGATATTGAATTAATTAAAAATTCTTTATTACAACAAATTCAATCTCAACAAATTATGCAACAACAACAAGCTAATTTAGCTAGTGCCGAAGCTAATGAAGCTAATACAAATGCAGATAAGAATACTATTGAAACTGCACAGATAATGTCACAGTTAAATGGTATTCCATCTGAACAACAAACACAAACACCTAACAATTTAATTAATGGTTAGAGAAATTAAGGAGAATTTTATTATGAATGATAATACATTTGATGATTTAGATAAAGATTTTGATTCAGTTATTGATACAGAAGATAATAATGATGAAAATGATTTAGATATTTTTAATAATAATAATGATGATGAAGAAGAAAGCAAAGAAGAAACACTTGAAACACTTGAAGATATTATGTCAAGTGGACAAGAAACGGAAACAAAAACAGATAATAAATCTAATAATGAAGTCAATAATGATAAACAAAATGCAAAACAACAATCAAATAAATCAAAAGGAAATAATAATTCCCAAGATTTAGTTGATAGTAATGGTAATATTATTGCTAAAGCTGGTGCTGAACGTAGATTTTATGAAGAAAATGTTAGATTAAAAAGAGAAAGAGATAGATTTAATTCAGAAATTTTACCAAAAATTAAACAAGAGTATGATAATTTAGCAAGTAAAGTTAATGCATACAATGAAGTGTTTAAATCTATGCAAGCTGATGATTTAACTTCACAAGATTTATCATTAGGTATTCAATTAATTAAAAATTGGAAGAAATCTCCTGCTGATACTATTAAATTTTTATTGACACAAGCTAAAAGTTATGGTATTAACATTGATAATAAAGATTCTTCATCAATAGATATGCAAGCTATTAATACAATGTTGGATCAAAAACTACAACCTTTCATTCAAGAAAGAGAAATTCAACAAAAACAGATTGTAGCTAAACAAAAAGCACAAAAAGTTTATAATGAATTTATAAATAATTATCCTGATGCTAAAAATCATATAAACGAAATAGCGTTTTTATATAGAAAAAATCCAAATAGATCATTAGGTGAAATATATTATCAATTAAAGAATTATTATTTAGAAAATAATTATCATTTTGATACCCCATTAGCGGAGATTATGAAACAAAAGCAACAAAATAAGAAAACTTTTAATGGTATTAATGTAAATCAAAATATAAAAAGTGTACCGATAACTTCATCTATAGCAAAAGCTAATGATAGTTATGATAATATAATTAAAGATGTATTAAAACAAATTAAAAAATAATTTTTATTTATGGAGTATTAAAATGGGAAGTCCTACGATTGAAACTGTTTTGCATGCTACATTAGAAAAATCTAGAAAAAAGTTAATGTTTGCTGCAATTAAAGCTAATGCTTTTTATGCATATGCTATGGCTAATAAAAAAGTTGAGTATGAAAGTGGTGGTAGAGAAATTTCTAACCCATTGATTACTGGACGAAATCCGAATGTAACTTCTTATTCATATTATGATACTTTACCAGTAAATGAAACCAACGAATTTGATACTGTTAGATATGGTTGGGCTCGTGTTGCTGGTACTGTAATTATTTCTGATCAAGAAGTAGATGAAAACCAAGGTGAAACTGAAATCTTTAAAATTCTTAAAGGTAAAATGCAAGTATTGGAAGAATCTATGAAAGAAAAATTCCAAAAATATTTGTATGGTGCTGGTTCTGGTAAAGATCCAAATGGTTTAGCATTACTTGTTCCTGATAATCCAAATGTTGGTGTACTCGGTGGAATTGATAGAGCAGTTGAACCACAATGGAGAACAATGGCAAGAAATTATGATGGTTCATTGTCAACAGATAATATTGAAGATGAATTTGATGATATTTTGCTTGATATGAAACAAGGAAAAGATGGTAAACCTGATTTAATTCTTTGTGGTCGTAATATTTATAAAATGTATCGTAAAACTATTAGAGAAAAAATTTCTATTTTAGCTAATGGTACATTTGCTGGTAAAAAGATGTACGATCTTGGTTTTGATGGTGTAACTTATGGTGGCATTACAATTATTTATGATGAAGATTGTGATGCAGACAAAGCATATTTCTTGAACACAACTTATCTTCGTATGCATGTATTGAAACATGTTAATATGAAAGTTAAAGAATTATCTGCTCCATGGCAAAATGATGCAGTTGGTCGTCGTATTGTATGGCAAGGTCAGATGTGTTTGTGGAAAGCTAACAGAACACAATGTGTAATTAATAACTAAAATTTAGTTAAGGAGAATCTAAATGACACAAAATATTAAAAGTATTAAACCTTATTATGGAATAACTAAACAAGTAATTAGTTTTGATAAAAAAGGTAAAAGAATTGTTACAGAAGTTAAACAAGAAGATATGTATTTAGTAACAACTTTGAATAATAATTCATTTGTTGTTAATAGAAAAGACTTTTCTAAGTATAATATTATTGGTGATGTACCAGAATATGTAAAAGAAAAGAAAAATGTTGAAAATAATTCTGAACAGGTGAATAATAATACTGAAAATAATTTAGATTCTCCTAAAATTACACAAACACAAGTAATAATTAGTTAGAATAAGGAATAAAAACATGAGTGAATATCCTATTGTTACGAATAAATATGCATCAAAAGCTGAATTTAGTGCAAACATTTGTAATGATATTTGCAAATTTAGTTATGTTGCAAGTAATAATACAATTATAACTGGAGTAGCTGAAAAAGATTTTGGTGAATCTCCTTATGAAGTTGGTCCAGAGTTTGGTTGTGGTTTGAATGTTCAAGCTAGTGAAGCATCTACTACGATTGATATTGAAGGATTTGATTATCTTGGTCAACCTATTACAGTTAAATCACAATCAATTACAAATTCTGCATCAGTTATTGCAGTTCCATTTAAATATATTACAAAAATTAAAGTAGCTACTGGTACTGTTACAGTTAAAGAAGATTTAACAAAAGTATTTCCACAATTTAAGATGACTAAATTGTTGGCTGTTAAGAAAAATGGTACAGATGTTTCATCTATTCCTACACTTACTGCACCAGTTGTTACTAAAAATGAAAATGGTACTAAAGCATCTCGTGGTGTTATTACACTTACTGGTGCAAGTGCTGGTGATAAGTTTGAATTTGTTGGTATTGCAGATAATTCTGTAGTAACTGTTGAAGGAGAACTTGTTGGTGGATTGTATGGTAATCCAGCTGTTCCAGTATAATAAATAAAATGAGTGTGCAATAATTATTTTTAGGTTCTCCTTAGATTATTGCACACTCAATCAAGGAGTAATTTTATGAGTAATTATAAAACTTTATCACAACTAACTCAAGAAGTTATAACAGAATTATCAATGTATAGAGGAACTGGTACTCAAAAGTATGCAGAAGATAGAATTGCTGATAAAATTATTAGAACTTTTATTGATATTTATGATCAAAGATATTGGAATCACTTAACTGATTGGTATAAATTTACATTAGCTGGTGAAAATGGTGTAGTTGGTGAAGATGTTTCTAAATATATAAAAAATTTTAATGATATTGAATGTATAACTACAGAAAATAATCCAAAATATTCATTAAAAAGATTACATGATACAACAAATCCATTTTTAATTAAAGGAAATACTCCTGCTTATTATAAAAGTACAACGATTGATAAGAAAATTTTTCAAATTATTCCATTTAATGCAACTGGTGTGATATATGTTAGAGCAAAAACTAGACCAGTTGAATTTAATCCTGATACAATTATTCCATTTGATAGTAATTTATTAGTATATAAAGTTTGTTGGGATTATTGTTGTGATGATGGTAATTCATCTTTACAAGTAGAAAAATATAAACAACTTTATGAAAATAGGTATAATTCTTTATTAACTATTGAAAATAATATGGATATTAATTATAATGATGAGGAAGCATTTTATCCATTAGATGATTGGAGATAGTTATGGCATTTAAAGATTTAAGAACTACAACAGTTAGAGAATTTGATGGTGGATTGAATGTAGTTAATGATGATTTAAACATGGATACTAGGTTTTCTAAAGTAGAAATAAACATGTTTAATAACATTAATGGTACAAAAGCTAAAAGATATGGTACACAATTCTTAAAAGATATTAAAACTTATGATATAGTTGAAGAAACTTTTGAAAATGTTGAAACAAATTCTAAATATTATTTAACTTTATTATATGATAAAAGTTTTGATGTAAATAGAAATTCATCAATTAGATTAGTTCATGAGGACGGACAAACATCTACAGATACTTTAATTAAAAGTTATTCAACTTCTACAATAGTTATTGAAAATGTTTTTAGTTTAACTGAACAAGGTGATATAATTGGTTATCAAGTTTATAATTCTACAGATAAAACTTGGTCAGAAACTTATGAATGTACTTTATTATTTATAAATGATAGTAAAGATATACAATTAAGTAAACCTATTTATCATCAAATTGTTAAAAATGATAAAATAATTATAACAAGTCCAGAAACTTTATCTGAAAATTTATTAAATAAAAAATTTACTATTACAAGTGTTAATAATAATTCATCTAATTTAACATATTTTAGAGATAAAAATACAATAACTATTGATATTAGTGATGCAGAATTAAATAAATCTGATGAATGGTTTAATGGTGATAAGATTATTTATAATTTAGTTGATGAAAAATTTAATAGAGCATCAAGTGGTGAATTAAATAATAATGCTTATTATTCAAAAGTTGATTCACTAAAGATTTTAGTTAATGAAAATAGTGATTTAATAGCTGGACATACTATAGATATTTATTTAAATGAAGATTATAGTGGTACTAAATATACACAAACTATTTCAGAAGTTGTTATTGAGGGTGAAGGTTCAGATAAAAAGAAATATTTAATTATAAATAATATTCCAGATGAATTAAAAAATCAAAATAAGTTATATGTTAAACATGATAATAGAAATATTAAAGGAAATAGAATAATTAATGTAACTTATTATATTGATAAATTAATTTTAGTATCTGATATTGGAGAAGTTGTAGCTGTTGATGGCCAAATGAATGCAATAATTATTTGGAATGATTTAATTGCTAAAACAGTTAATCCAGAACAAGATATAAATGGTTGGCATGATACAACTTCTGTATGTTTTACTGTATTTAATGGAATACTTACTGCATGGAATGGTGTAGATAAACCATTAGCTATTGATTTAAATAATCAAATTCCATGTAATTTTTTATATGATGAAGGTACTGGATCAAATGCATTTGTACCTATTGCAAAATATGCAATAGCTTTTAATCATTATTTAGTTTGTGGAAATATTTTTGATGAAACAGAAGGAATTTATTTAGAAGATAAAATTTCTATATCATCAAAAGATGCTATTGGTACATTTTATTCAGGTGATCAAGATGATTTATCAAATGATGCTGTTGAATTAAGATTAGGTACAACAATTTCATCAAATAAACAAATTATTAAAGGACTTTCTCGTTATAGAGATAGATTAGTTGTTGGATTTGATGAAGTTAGTGTATTTGGTGTATTAGGAAATTATACAGAATTGGTAGTTGATGAAGAAGAAGGTACAACTAGACAAGTACATACTCCACAGTTTGAAGATGTAATTGATAATAATGGTTGTATTTGTAATAGAAGTTATGCATCTATTAATACTGAATTAATTTGTTTAGATTATAGTGGTGTTCCATTATTTAAACGTACTGGTATTTATTCAACAATTATGCCAGGACGAATTAGTAATTTAATTGCTCCAGAATTATATTCAAGTTTTATAGGATTAAAAGAAAAAACTGTAGAAGATAAAATATTTTCTGTAAATAATCCAAAAGAAAATCAATATTTATTATTTATTCCTAATAATGATGAATATGATGATATAACTGAATACATTTGTTATGCTTATACTATAAATAATAACAATAAACAATCTGCAACTAGTGGTGCATGGAGTAAATTTACTGGTTGGAATTTTCAATGTGGTTGTACTTCTGCATTAAATGATGTTTATTTAATAAATAAAACAAAAATTTATTTATTAGGTAGTATAAATAATCCTAT
This sequence comes from uncultured bacterium, assembly GCA_949293265.1. Classification (GTDB taxonomy): domain Bacteria; phylum Bacillota_I; class Bacilli_A; order Acholeplasmatales; family Anaeroplasmataceae; genus CALUXS01. The sequence continues at coordinate 33,712 of CASFCK010000011.1, read as the reverse complement.
TTATGCAGATTATGTTGATGATCCTGATTATCCAGTAACAGATAATGAACCAAGTGGTAAAGAAATTGAATTTGATTGGGAATTTCCATGGGCAGATTTTGGAGATAGATCTGCAACTAAACATTCTAGATATTTAGCTATATCATCTACTGGTAATTCTGAATTTAATATTGACTTTTTTATAGACTATATTTATTATAATAATTACTATAATAAACTAGATCCACAACTTACTATGAATTTTTTAGCTGGTGATAGTAATGGTTGGGGAAATGGTAAACAAAATTATGGTGGTGGAAGAATTACTAATAATGAATTATTATTTGCTTGGACTACTAAATTTAAAATAGCAAAATTTAGATTACATGGTGCAAGTAAATATAAATTAAATATTAATAGTATAACTTTATATTATCAAATGGGGAATATTAGACGATGAATGATATTAGTGAAAATAGTTTAGGAAGTTTAAAAGCTAAAACTCCTTATTATGGATTTAATATTCCATATTTTGATATTGCTACTTGGCATGATTATATTGAAGAAAATTTTAGATCAATAGATGCATTATTTAATTATATTTATTCAATAGCTAATTATAAAGGTGCATGGACAGTTAATACTTTATATGAAGTTGGGGATAAAGTATTTATTAATGATGCAAATAGTGAACATGTTGGTAGAATTTTTGAAGTAATTGAACAGCATACTACTACAGATACTACATTTGATTTATATTATAGTGAACATTCTTCATATTATAAAATATATTTAGATGCTAATGATTCTTATAAATATGCACAAGAAAGTAAAAATTATTCAGAAAGTGCACAAACTTCTGCACAAAATGCTGAAATAAGTAATCAACAAGCAGGATTACATGAACAAAATGCATTAAGTTATGCAAATAATGCTAAACAAAGTGAACAAAATGCACAAAGTTCTGCAACTTCTGCTGAAAATTATAAAAATGAATGTAAAAATGAAGCAGATTTTGTAAAAAATTATCCATTAATTAAAAATAATTTAGAAATTGTTAAAGAATTATGGGTAGAAACTGAATATAATGATATAAAATCACAATATCCATATCAAGCATTAGTAACATCTTTTGATTGTACTTATATAGATTATAAATATAATAATCCTTTTTCATGTTTTGTAATTTTTAATGCAGAACAAATAGCATCTGGTAATTATGCTCCATATTGTTATTGTGTTATTGTTGATGCAGATATAATACAAACAGTAAATGTTTTAATTTTTGCAAAAGAAATTCCAAATAGTGATAGAATTTTTGTTCCTAATGTAACTTTATATTATAAGGAATATATAAATGAGTAATGTTAGATACGAATATGGAAGTACAAATGCAACAATAAATATTGAATCACCAAGTGGTGGAGATTTAGTTTATGCTATTAATAATACTGGACAAGATTTAATAAAAAATCAAAAAGTTTGGTTAAATAAAAGAAATATTGATACACAAAACTATTCTGTTTTTGAACATGATAATAGTAGTAATAAAATTTTTCCCAATTTTATAACAAATGATGATATAATAGTAATACAAGGTAGTTATTGTAATGAACTAGTATATAATTTAGAAACAAATTCTTGGATAAATAATACATTACAATATAGAAATAGTAAAAATTTTTTAAGAATTATTGATGGAATAACTTTTACTATTGATTCTGTTTATACTAGTAAATCAAATATTATACAACAAGAACAAAATATTGAAGTTGATGGATATTATTTAGGTCAAGATGTTGTTATTAAAAATAAAAGTTCTTCAGCTTATTCATTACTCACAGTAAATCCAGTTACTTGGGAAGTAGGAATGGAATTTGCTACATTATCTTTTGATAATTATAGAAATTCTTGTCAATCTGCATTTTATGATGTAGAAAATAAAAAAATTTTTATGAATGGTTCTGGATTATATAAAGTATTTGATGTTACAAATTTATTATCTCCAACAGAAATTAAAAGTGTTTCGTATATTTTTCCAGGAAGAAATTTACAATTTTTTACTGGTGTTGGAGAAAATCATTATATTATATCACAAAATGGTAATACTCCTAATCCATCTATTCCAGACACAGAAGAAGGTGCATTAATTATTTATCAATTTGATGAAAATTATAATTTAGTTGAACCACAAAATTTACCTACTAATTTATTAGCATTATTAAATCAACCTTGCAGAATACAATACAATAATGATAATCAAATATTAACAGTAGGAACAGAAACTAATATTTTTGTATTTAAATTTAATAAAGAAACAAAAACATTTGAAGAATTAGCAATTAATTTTAATTTTCCAACAGAATTTATACAACCTGCTGGCAGATTTTGGAAATGTTATTTATCAAATGATTTATTAACAGCAATTATTATTGGATATAAAGCAAATTCTACTCAAATATATTGTGCATATAAATTAGTTAATAAAAATAATGAATGGTATGCTGATAGATTTAATATTAAAAATTCATTAACATTAACTGGATATACAACTGGAACAATTGTTGCTAGTGATATACCTAAATATGAAGTTTTAACAATTTTACCAAAATAAACTAAGTATTATTATAAAAATATTTAATATAAATTAATCTCGGAGAATTTATTATGATGAATGATCCATTGTTGGAATGGATTAAGAGATTAATTATGAAATGGGTATATGTTAATCCTTTATCTTTTATTTGCTTCCTTAATCATATACCCATTTCACCAAATCAAAAACAAATTTTAATTTCTTATTTTATTCCACAAAATAACAAAACTCTTAATTTTAAAGAAATAGAGTATAAATTAAATAAATCTCATGATTATATTATGAAAGAATACAAAAATTCATTAAAAATATTACTTGACAATTTAGATTCTTTCATTTTTCAATACTTTCCTACAGACATTTAACTACAAAAACCAAACTATCCACAATTATTTATTAATAATATAAATAAAAATGTAAAGCATTGTGTTTTACTTTATAATTTATTTTATTAGGAGAATATTCATGGAGAATATTGGTTCAACTGGTTGGAAATTGTTTAATACTATTGCTGCTGGTGCTGGTATTGCTCTTGGTGCTACAGCATTAGGTGTTAAAGCTAATGCATCACACTTTAGACAGAATAATTGTAATGGTTATTGGGGTAGTTATAATAACTATGGTTGTGGCTGTGGTTATGATAATTACTTTGGTGCACCAGTAAATCGTTTTGAAATGGAACAAAATCTTACTATTGCTAATCTTAAAGCAAAAGATTTATCTAATCAATCTGATTTACAATTATTTGCAGACTATACTGCTCGTGATAAAGAACAAACTGAAAAAATTAATTCACGTTTTGAAACAATTTTTTCAGAACTTGTTGCATCTCGTGAAAGATTACAAGCAGAAGTTTGCAAACTTGATAAAGAAATTGCATTAAATAAACAAGCTATGGATTATAATTTCTATATTAGTAATGGTCGTATTGATGAATTAACAAAACGTATGAATAATGTTACTAAAGAAATTATACCTATTGATACAATTTGCCCACAACCTGTTTCTGGTTGCGTAAAACTTGCAACAAATCCACAAATTATTACAACAACTGCTGGAACAACTACTGGTACTGTTGTTTCTGGTACAGTTGATGCTAATTAATTTTAATTAAATAAGGAGAAAAAGTTATGTATATTACTACAAATAATTTTATTGTTGCACTTGATGAAACAATTAATGAATTATTTAGTAAATTACCATTAAATTTTACTAATGGTGTAAATAAACTTGGAATTAATATGATTATTTCAACAAAATTACCTGATTTTTTACCTATTATAATCTCCAAAAATGGTAAAATTGATATAGATAATTTAGAAAAATATTCTAGAGATTTAATTCCTATAATTACTTCTAATATAATTCCAGCATTAGGTACATCTTATAAAATTAGTGAAGGAGATATACTAAACTTTTTCTCCAAATTAAAACAATATGGAGAAAATGAATGACAGATGCTGAATACTGTGAATTAAAACATTCATTAATTCAAGGTTCTCGTATGATTTTACAGAAACTTGAAAAAGGAGCAAGAGCAGATGAAAATGTTGAAATATCTTTGAATACTGTTAGTATGTATGCTGATGTTATGAAAGATATTTCAGAAGTTATTAAAAATTTATCTAAATCTTCTTATTATAGAACTAAGTTTAGTTCAAAAATGTTATAAATAACTTGACATAATTAAAGTGTTGTCATTATAATTAAAATAGTTTATGGAGATTATAATGACAACACAACAAAGTAATAATAGTTCTATTAAATATAATGAATTATTGATAAGAATTGATGAAAGATTATTAATTCTTAATGATAAATTAGCAAATATAGAAAAAATTATTAGTGAACATTCATCACAAAGTATGGAAAATAAAAAACGTATTGATGAATTAGAAAATTATATATTTGGTACAAATAATATTGATGGAATTTATCAAAAAGTTGAAAAACATGATAGATTATTAACAAAAGCATTAGCTTATTTTACAATTTTAGCTGTAATTTTTGAATTTATATTTAAAATCTTCATAAATGGTGGAATACAATGATAGTAAAACAATTAAGATCTGCAATAGATGATATATTTACTTTATGTAATTTTCAAAAATCTGAAAATGTTATTGATTTAATAGTTGGAACTGCTTGTGTTGAATCAGAATGTGGTAAATATATTAAACAGATTAATGGCCCTGCATGTGGAATATTTCAAATAGAACCAAATACTGCAAAAGATATTCAAAATAATTATATAAAATATAGAGAAAATTTAAAAGAATTACATAATTTATTATATATTAAAAAATTAACATTAGAACAAAATTTAATGTATAATTTAGCTTATCAAATTTTTATATGTCGTGTATTTTATTTAAGAATAAAAGAACCAGTACCAAATGATATAAAAGATATTGCAAATTATTGGAAAAAATATTATAATACTTATCTAGGTAAAGGAACTGTTGAAGCATTCATTAATAAAAAGGAGAAATTAGATGTTTGATTTTTTACTTGATGCTGAAAATTTAGAAAAACTTTATTCAGTTGTTGGTATTATTGGTGTAAGTATTTTACTTTATATTGGTAGTTTTATTGTAAAGAAAACAAAAACTACAGCTGATGATGAATTTATGAAAAAATTACAAGAAATTCATAAAAATAATATCACTAAAAAAGCTGTGGATAAAGTGCAAAAAACTATTAATAATACTAAATAATTATGTAATATATAATTGTTGGTGAGTTACATTATACCTTTGATTAGTTTTCTTGACAAAGCGATTAATTTTATTTATAATATAAATAATGTTAATCGTTTTTTTTTTTATTGAGGTTTTAGATGACAGCAGATAATGGAAGAATTAATGATAGATTTAATAATACTAAAGATAAAGTATTAGATCAATTAGATAAATATGATAATGAACAATTACTAAATGATATTTCTAAATGGATTGGTAGTTGGGGTAATTCATCATATGATGGTGATATGCATGGTATTCATAGATCTAAAAGTAAAAAGTTTGATCAAAATGCATTAATTAATGATATGATAAAATTTTTTACTGATGAGCAGACACAAGATATGCTTAATTGGTTAAATGGTTTTGTCGGTGATTGGACTAATTCAGATAGATATTGGTCAGATACTGCTGATGATGAAATGATTAATAATTATATTTCAGATAAATATTCATCTGCATTAGATCAATTAGATAGAGCATTAAAAAGAGGATTATTAACAGAAACTTCTTATAATAATGCAATTAATGAATTAAATAATGATAGAAGTATTATGGAAAGTAATGCACAATCATTTGGTAGTAATCAAATGAATACATATAGAGATGATCTAGAAAATACTTTTAATTCATTTTCTGATATTGTTGATAATTATAATTTAGGTCAGTATGGTACTGTTAATTCAGGATTTTTAAATAATGAATTAAATAAAACTTATAATAATCAAATGAATAATTTTTATAATGATATGATAGCAAACTTAGATCAACTTGGTGGTTTTGATGTTTCTTCAATTATTGGTGATGCAAAAGTAGCATCTGGTATTGGTAATCAACAATCAAATGATTTAATTAATGCTATTGAAGATACAAATAAGAAAAAAGATCAACAAATTGGTTTAGGTAATCAAGGAATGTTTTAATATGGATTATAATAGTTTAGAAAAATATAGAAATTATATTAATTCTCTAGAAAATTCTTTTAGAAATGAAAATGATTATGGTTTTGATAAATTAATTAGTAAGATTAAACAAAATAATCCAGAAGATGATTTCTATGATTTAACTATTGGTGGATCTTCTGATTTATATGAACCAGTTAGTGATAGTTCTGGTAATGAAATTATTATAAATACTAATGATAATGAAGATAAATTAAAACAACAGATAGAAAATTATATTTATAATTATTTATTAACAATAAATGATTTTGATTAGGAGAATATCATGGGATTCGGAGCTGCGATTGGTGCATATAGTGGATATAAATCTGCAAAAAATGCTAATAAAGCACAAAAACAAATAATGAAAATGTTACAAGAAGGTCTAAAACAGTATAAAGCTGGTTCATTAGATGCTTATGGTAACAAATTATCTGCTGATAAAAATGGTTTATGGAGTTATAATTTAACTAATTCTGTTAAAGATGCAAGAAGTGGTGCAAATAAAGCAATGTCTGCATTAGGAAATTATAATCCAAAGAGTAGATCTGATTATTTAAGTGAAGGTTTATATTCATTATATTCTGCTAATAAAAGAGTTGCAGATTCTAATCAAGCAAGTGCTATGAAAAATGCATTAAGACAAGGAAGTAATTTAGGTTATATTTCTAATTCTTATGCACAAAATAATTCTAATAATTTAAAGAAAGCATATGCACAAGCATTTAATAATGCTAGTAATTGGCAAAATAATAATGCAAATACTTTAAATAATTTAGCAAATAATGCATCAAATGCTATGCGACCTATTCAAAATATTCAAAGTAATTTACAAAATATGGTAAATAATTTAAATAGAACTGTAATGAATCAATATAATAATATGGCTGGTGCTATTAGACCTAAACAAGATACATTAAGTTCTGCATTAGTTGGTGGTTATAATGGTAATACTGCTGATTTAAATAATATAACTAAAGCATTATCATTAGGACAATCACAAACTAGTGGTGAAATTAAAAATAATGTTCAAAATTCTTTAATGAATAGTGCATTAACTAATAATAGTAGTAATATTGATACAGAAACTTTATTAAAATTGTTAGCTTTATTAGGATAATTTTAACATGGCTAGAAAGAAATTAACTGAACAACAGAAAAATGAAATCAAAAATAAAAAACTTTTAGAAGGATTGTTTCAAGGTAAAACTCCTATCAATAATGTTATTGAAGAAAATTCAAAACTAGAAGAAATGTTTAAAATTTTTGATGAATATGATCTTAAACCAGTTGATGAAAATGTTAGACCTGATACAGATAAACAAAGATTTATAAAATATTTTAATGATAAAAAGAAAACACCTAAGGAGATTGAATATGAAGATACTCAACGTGCTATACTTAGTGATAGAATTATTCAAACACTTAAAGAAAATAAACAAAAGTATGAAGAAAAACAAAAAGAAAACAAAATAAATGCAATAAAAGATGCAACAAAAGAAACTATTGCTAATATTATTTATGGAACTGGTAAAGGTATTAGTGATAGTGGTGCTGGTTTATTAGGTTTATTTTATAATTTACCTACAGCTACATATAAAAAGATACAAGATCCTGAAAATAATTCTTTTAGTGAAGAATTACTTAAAGATAATATATTTTTTGAAGAACAAAGAAACTTTAATAATTTATTAGCTGATGCATTAAATGTAAAAGATGCATGGGAAACTGATAATAAAGAAGATAAACAATTACAATTTATTGGTCAGTTTGCTATTCCACAAAATTATCTTAAAAAAGGATTTAAACCATTTATAACTGAAACAAATCCTGCTAAATTAAAAAGAATGGAAGGTGCATTAAACTTCGTTTTACCTGGACCACAAGTAACAGATAATGCTTCATTAAAACAAAAAGCTATAGAAATTGGTGGACAATTACCATTAGCTGTTGGTTTTGATGAATTAATGTCTTATTTTGCTAAGAAACAAGGTGTACTTAATGATTATAGAGATAATACTACACAACCAGTAGAACAAAAAGATAAAAATAATTTAAAACAAATTACATTAATTGATAATAATTCTAAAATTGGTAAAAAATTATTTATAGAAGATTTAGATCCATCTGTAATTAGAAATATTACATTTAATGATGATGAATATTATAATGCACCATGGAAAAAATATTCACCATTTCATAATAAAAGTGGTGAACTTAATGGATTAGGTTATGTAACTATTGGTGCTGGTGGATTATTAGCTACATCTGTTGCATCAAGAGTATTAAAAAATGTTAAACAAAGTAAATTAAATAAATTAGCTGAAACAACTGATTTAGATAAAGATCCAGTTAATACATTAGCTAATTTATTTAGTGATGAAAAAGATATAAATAATAAAAACGATTTATCACCTTTAATGCAATCATTAAATAGTGAACCACATAATATTAGAAAACAATTAGATGGTTTTGAAAGATTTGAAAATTCTGTTGCAGATAAAATGAATTTCATTGATAAAATGAAACAAAGAGGACAATTATCTGATGATGTTTTAGCAGAAGTTAGTCAAGATATTTATTCACAAATTGATGCTAAATTTTCTACTGGAATTTTTGATAAAGATATTAAAACAAATGTATCTCCTTTATTAACTAAACAAAAAATATTTGCATTAAAAACAAATAATCCTGAATATTATAATAAATTAGAAGAATTACTTGAAATTTCTTCAATAATTCAAGATGAAACTAATAGAGTTAATAAATTTGTTTTAAATAGACAATTAGATATGTCGCCTGATGAATATATTAAGGCAAGAGGATCTAATAAATTAGATATTAAAGAAAGTATTAATTATAGATCTACTAAAAATTTATTAGAATTAAAAGGTAAACATACTGAATTATTAAATGAGTTAAGATCTATTCCACAAACTAATACAATTATTAATGAAATATCTGATATTTCTAATGCTATGTTAAAAGTTTTAGAAAAATCTGGTATATATTCACAAAGATCTATTGATTTATTAAAAAAGAATAGAAGTTTTAATGGATTTATGTCATATAAACCTAGAAAAGAAGTAATAGATCAAACATTTTCTAATAAATTAGATAATTTATTATTTAATAGAGCAGATAATAAATTTAGAACAAGTGATATTTTTCAAATAAGAACAGAAGGTTCAGTTGGTAATGGTCAAAATTATTTAGATTTATTAGAAAATGATATTAAAAGTACATTATTAGATATTCATAATAATTCTATTACTAAAAAATTTGTAGAAGATGCATTACCTAAACAAAGTAAAACACTTAATAAAGTTTTAGATGATACAGCTGAAAGTAAAATTAGTATATTAGCTAATAAACATGACTCTTTTGATGAAGTTAAAAATAAATTAAATAATTTAAATAAAAAGACTTTAGCAAAAGTTAATGATGCTATGATTGTTCGTCCAGTTGGTGTAGAAAATTTAGATGAATTAAATACTCATGCTAAACCTAAGTCATTTTTTGATATTATAAATAGAAAACAAGTTGATGATGATTGGTTAAGTAATTCATTAAATCAAATTTTTGGTGAAAGTGAAGATAAATTTTCTAAAACAAGTAAAAATTTTCAAACTAGAAATGATATTATAGCTTATAGAGAAAATGGAAATATGCATTATTTTCAAGTAGATCCTATTATAGCTAAAGCATTTTCTAGTAATCCTGAATTACCTGGAATTATTGGTAGAGGTATTAGATGGTTTAGAGATTTAAGACAACAAATGATTACTGGTAAATTAAATCCAACATTTAGTGTACCATCTGCATTTTATACAACAGAAGAAAATTTAGTTGCATTAGGTAAAATTGCTGATGAATTAAATATAGCTTTTGATAAAAATTTAATATCAAGAAAAGATTATATTAAAGAAATCGGTACAGCTTTTAATGAATTAACAACACAACAACAAACAAAAGATTTATTAAATATATTTAATGAAGAATATATTAAAAATTTTGGTAAACTTAATGGATTATTAGATCAAAAAATGTTTGAAGTAACACAACAAAGTTTACAAAATAATATTAATAATTCATTATTAACTAAAATTCAGTTAGCTGGTGGTGCATCATCTAAACCATTTAATGTAAATACTGGTGTTTATTATACATTAAATAAAGATACTGTACTATCTAATAAAGTTAGAGAAGCAATATTAAAAAGTAATTCATTAAATAATGCTAAAAAGTTATTAAATATTATTGATTATACACAAACTGCATTAAGAGAAGCACCAAGTATTGGTTTAGTTCAATATTTAAGTAAAGTTACTGGTGCAATTTCTGATAATAATATTGTAGATTATAAAAAATTTAATGAAATTTTAAGATTAACTTCCAAATATACTGCTACTATGGGTAAAAGAGGATCACATCTTGGATCTATTGGTGCAATGGGTAAAGCTATTGAAAACTATTTTCCTTATGGTCATGTAATGATACAATCATTAGCACCAAAAAGTAGAGGATTAAAAATTGGAACTGGTATAAAAAATATTAAAAAAGATGTTTCTGATTTATTTAATCCAGAAATTAGTTATAGTGAAGTATTTTCTAATATAAAAAATCAAATTAAATCTGCATCTGGTAATAAATATATACAAGCTGCAATTACTGGTGCATCAATTCCAGCAATGATGGCATATGTTTGGAATTATGCAACACAAGAAAATGCAAACGCTTTTCATGGTATTAGTGATTATGATAAAGCATCTAAATTAATTTTAACTAATGCTTTAGGAAAAGATAAACATTTATTTATTCCTATGGATCAAGAATATGCAATTATTTATTCATTAACTTATAATTTATTAGATAGTTTATTAGGTATGTCTGGTATTAATCAAATTGATCCAGCATTTAAGAGTAATAAATTATTATTAAACTCATTAAGTAGATCTTTATTTGTAGATGAAATTGCTGGTATTGATTTACTTTCTGCAACAATGGGTAAACGATTTAATATTAATCCATTAGATGAAAGATTAGGTATAGATGATATTAAAAAAGATATAATTAATCCTAATTTAGAAGAAACTGCATATGAAAATGGTGTTTTATCTAATTATTCTATAAATATTATTAATACAATATTTGGAACTTTAGGTAGAGCATTAACAGATGCAATAGAAGAAGGTAATGCTGGATTAAATGTTGATACATTTACTGGTATTACTGATTCTAGTAAAGCTATATTAAATGATTTATTTAGCTCTGGTAAATTAGTTAATAATAAATTTACTTCATATAATGAAACATCTAAATATGTTTATGATAAAATATTATATGTAAATAAATTATCAAAAATAGCTAATAAAATGAATGATGACCAAAAGAAAGTTTATGATTTAATTAAATCTTACAGAAAAAATAGAATTAGTCCATTACATAAACAATTAACTCAATTACTAAAAGTTAAACAACATGTAAAAGCTAATGGTTTTATTGATGGTGAACAAATTTCTCTTGACTATGAAGGAAGAAAAATTAAAATGCAAGATATAGATAAAGCTATTTCTAGATTATTTGCATTAGAATATCAAGAATATGAAGATTTAAATAAAATTATTGAACAACAATTTGGTAAGGGATTAAGTTTAGAAACTTTTGCAGGAGAATTAGTTTATGAATAGTTTATTAGAAGCAATTAATACATTAGAAATGAAAAAAGCAAATGATTTTGCTAGAAGAAAATCAGAAGATTTACAAGATGAAATTCCTTATAATGATCCTGAATTACTTTGGAATGTTGCATCAAGTATGTTATCTGATAGTGAAAGAGAATATATTGATGAATTAGCTGATGATGAAAATGATCCTTATGATTATCAAAATGATATATATGAATCATATATGCATGGAGATAAAATGAGTATTAATGATTTCTTTGCTCATCTAAATTCATTAATGGAAAATGATTATATAAAATCTGGTAATCAAAATTTTTATAATGATTTTAAAAATAAATATAATCAAGACTTTAATACTTATGTTAAAAATAAACCAAATAAAAAAGCAGAAGAAGATATGTTTATGGATATTTTATTAGAAAATCAAAAATTACCTGATGAACAAACTGAATGGTGGAGATAATTATGTCATCTTTTAATAATAAATTAAAACAAGTCTTATCTGGATTAGAGTATAGACTTAAAACTGATGAAAATTTTAAGAAATTTTTTAATGCTTATAATAAAAATATGAATTCAGATAAATTAAATCCTAATTATCAACAATTATCTGATAAATATAAGCAACAAATTAATGCTAAAATTGCAGAAGGTAATGTTAATTTATTAAAAGATAATTATTATCCATCAACTTTTAGAGATAGTATTGATTATGAATTGACACAAAGACGTCCATTTAATTCTTTAACTAGTGATGATTATAAAAATATTTACACAGATGCAGAAAATTTAGCTAAAAGAAATTATTTAGATAATTTTGATAGCTATAATGATGCAGAAGATTATTATGTAAATGAATTAATTTATCAATTAACTGGTAAAGATGTAAATAGAAGTAATCTTAATAAAGATTTAAGTAAATTATCATCTAAACAATTAGAAGATTATGCTACTTCTGAATATAATTTACCTGAATTAAAATCATCTAATGATTTAGTTGATTTAAATGATGATGGTATTTATGGATCAATAAAAAGTGAAATGAATAAATATCCACAAGATTCTGATATTTATAATTCACTTGAAGCAGAATTAATTAATCAACAGTTAGCAGATAAATTTAATACTAATTATATTAATCAAACTAATGAAGTAGATAAATTATTAGCTACTGGTAATTTTAATTATCCTGATAAATCTGTATATACTAAAACTGGTAATGAATTAATTGATGCTTTAAATGAACAAAATATGATGAATATATCTAATCCAAAAAGAATTAGAGATTTTTCTGATGAAGATATATCATATTTTAATAAAAATTCTAAAATTTTTCCAGCTTATGAAGATGATGGATTAGAACCAAATAGAGGTATTAATACATATTTAGATATTCTATATAATATGCGTAAATAATATTTAACTATTTTCAATCTCTATTAAACTTTTTGTTAATTTTTCTAGAGGTACTGAATATAAATTATTCGTACCTCTATAATATATTGCTTTATTATTATAAAGTTGGAACATTTCTATCATTCCTAATTCATGCATTAAATTAATTATATAATTAAATTCATCTGATGTACATGAATTATGAACTCTTAAATATAAATCTCTATGTTTAATTCCATTACTTGCTTTAGATTTAATAATTTCTCTAATTCTTGAAATAATTTTATAAGATTTATCATTATCATCTTCATATACTTCATCATTAAAGAATTTTTGTGCAGAATTTTTATAATATTTTATAATTTTTATAGCTAAATCTATATGATTTTCATCAATTATTAAACAATTTTCATTAATGGCCAATAAACAAGCAAGTTTTAATACATAATCTTGTTCTCTAGCTTCAAAAGATTTAGAATATAAATCATTACTTAATCTTCGTTTTCCATACCACGAAGTATATCTGTGAATTGCTTTGGTTGATAGATTAATTCCTTGTTTGTAATTGATAAGACTTCGTTTAATCTCTTGTCCTTTTTCAATAATGGTTGAATAATTTTTATATTCTGTTCCCCATGCAATTCTTCTTTTTGGTTTGTCTGCATAAACGATGATGTTTCTTGATGTAAATCCACCTTCAATTTCATCTTTACTAATTGCCTTAAAGTAATAATTTGGAGTGCTACCTGACAAACTACTAATAAACACATTGCATATATTAATATCTCCATTTGTAAATGTTCCATAACCTTTCCTTTCATCTGGACAATCATATAAATCTGTAAAACATTCTATAATATTTTTATTTTTATAAAATGTAATAAATTCTGGACAATTTATACCAATAATACAATTTTTATTTATATTAGATGATTTAGTTAATACAAAATTAAATTTAGATGTAGAACTTTGTGCAGTTAATATATTAACTTTATCTGTAATTTCATCTAATAAATCATTATTAATTGATAATGCTAAATTAATTGCAGTAGATTTTCTAGCTATACCACTATCTGCTATAAATGTTATATAAAAATTAGGATATAATGGTGAATTTGGTCTATTAATTTTAACATTTCTATTACAAATTAAAGATAAATTCCAAATTGCTCCCCATAAATCAAAATCTTGTGCTGTTTCTAAATTCTCACAATAATCTAAATAATGATAAATAAACGTATCATTCTTGATTAACTTCTTCCAATCCTTCTTCATGCACATTTTCTCCTAAATTTACATATTTTTGTAAAGAATTTAGTAATTTATTTCTATCCATTAAAAGTTTATGATCATATTCTGCTTTAATTTTTAATAACTTTGGATTATTTTTAACAACATCTAATAAAGTTTTAGAATTTGTACAAAATAATTCTTTCTTTAACCAATTTAAAGAAAATTTATAACTATTTTCATTAGATAAATAACCTTTAATTAAAGAACATACTACTTTATTTCTTTTTCTATCATAAAAATTATTTCTAATTTTCATAAATTTATAAAGATTATTTATTTTATTAAATTCTTCTTCTGTTAATAATTCATAAAATTCATTTTCTATTGATACTTTTATAAAATTATTAATTTCTTCATTAGATCTTCTACCCATTATAATCAACTCCTTTTAATGTTGACCAACGAATTACACCATTTTCGTCAGGATAACCTTTTTTGAAATCCATTCCAATTACAACTTCTTCACCATTTATCAAAATCGGTTTATTAGCATGTTTCCAAACTAACTTCATCATTAAATCTTCAACATCTAATCTATATAAGAATATTAAAGCATCATGAATATTTAGTAAACATCTAGCTTTATCTTTTGGAAAATCAATATCTTCTTCAACATCTGCAATTATTGATGAAACATAATCACCAATAGTTGATTGTGGTACAAATGCAATAATTGAATCCATGTTTGTATCTGTTAATGGTTCAAGAAAGTATAATCTTCTACCCATAAAGTTATATAAACATTTATTTTTTCTTACTTCATTAATAGTTCTATTCCACGCTTGTTTAATTTCTGGATAAACTGCATGATAAGATGCATATGCTTCTTTTGCTAATTTTAATGGAATTCCAGTAGTTAAACTTAACTTATCAGGTTGCATACGATAGTTTAAACCATGTACACATTTTTTACCTAAAAATCTTAAAGTAATTTCACCATCTTTATTTGGATCATCAGTTGTTTTACCAAAAGTTAATCTATCATAACTTGGAATTTGATCATAAGGTACTTTAAATATAGCACTTGCGTTCATTCTGTGAATATCCATGTTTGGATCTTTAGCAGCTTTCATAAATGCTTCTTTTAATTTTGTAACATTCCAACCATATGCAACAATTTTTGCTTCTGCTTGTTTCAAGTCAAAGTATAATAAACCATAACCTTTATCAGCAACAAACATTGATTGTGCTCTTTGTGGTTGATTTTGTAAATTTGCACCACTTCCCCACAAAACTGCACATGAACTTAAACGACCTGGAGCAGAAATTGTACCATATTGTTTATATTCACAACGAATTCTATCATCATCATCAATTTTTGTTTCTACATAAGTTGAATGAAATTTAACTTCTTTCTTATATTGTAAATATAATCTAATAATTTCTTTATAATCTTCACGAATATCCTCTCTATTTAAGAATATTTGTAAAGTTTCTTCATCAACTTTTCTTTTATCTTTATTAAAGTTAGGTATTTTCATAAATCCATAAATTAACATACCCATATCTTTAGGAGAATTCATATTAAAATCTTCAAAAGTATCAATAGTAAATAATTCTGCACATTTTTTAATGAATTTATTTTTAATATCTGCAATATCTTGTTTTAATTCTTCATTAATTTTTTCTTTTAATGACGTATCAATCTTAACACCTTGAACACACATATTAACTAAGTGTGGCTGTAATCGCATAACATGATTATAAAAGAAATTATCTAAATTTTGTTGTTTAAGTTCTTCTTTTAATTTATAAAAACAAGCCAAAGTTATACAAACATCTTTAACATTATATTCCCAATATTGATTAATGTTACCACCTTCTTTCCAAGTTTTACCATCATCTTTATAAAATGGGTGTGTAGTATAAATTGAAGTTAAAAATCCTAAATTATGTGGTTGTCTTGGATATAAACAATGGTGTGCTAATAATGTATCAAAACTACATTTAAATACTGGAAATCTATCTTTAAAAGCTAACCAGCTATCATCAAATGATCCGTTTTGTGTAACTATATAACTATTTGGATCAGTTAATAATCTACAAAATGCTTTTCTTAAATTAATTTCTTGTTCAACTGTATAAGTATTTTTATCTAATGTTCTAAAATTTATACACATACCTTCATGAATGTCATTAGCTAAACCTATACAGCACATCTCATTACCAATAGTTTCAATATCCAATGCAAAAGGTTTTCTATCATTTTGCATTTTATAAATAAATTTTAATGCATCTATATAAGATGGATTAATTAATGCATTAATTTTATGTGGATAATATTTATTATTTACTAATAAATAAAATTTATATAAATCAAACTTAAAAATTACTTCCCATTTTGGTTCTCTAAATATCATAAATGGATTATAAGTATATAAAACTTGATAAGTTTTGTTATTATGTGAATTAGTATATGATAAAACTGAACCTCTCCAGTTATCAATACTTCTTTCATTTGTTAATAATTGTAAACCATACTTACCTAAACACAAAATATATTTAAGATTTGGTAATTCTTGTAATTCTAATTCTAAAATTGTTTTCCAATTTAATAATTCTGTACCATCTGCTTTATACTTATCAACAATTAATGGAATTTTTCTTTTAAATGCACAAGTAATATATACATCTTTACGAAAAATATTATACTTTTCTAATATTTTAAATAACATTGATCCATTAGTTGTAGATAATGGTAAATTAATTTTAATATCATTTTCACTAGGACAATCAATTATTATAGCAATTTCAGCATTTGGATTACCACATGAACCACATTCAATAATTTGACCAACAGATTGAGCAATATGTTGTAACTTTTTCATATCTGGCATAAAAATTCTCCAATATATTTAAGAAGTGTTGAAGTATTTTCAAATAATTTACAATTATTTATATTAATAGCTAAATCATTTTCTAATTGATAAATATAATATACTTTATCTTTATTTATATATTTAGCTATCGGAATAAATTTATGTAATTTATAATCAGTTATTACATATTTATAATCATTCACTATCTCTGTGTTTATAGTATCCTTCATTATCTCTATCCCAGACTCTTTCTTGCAACTTTTTAGTTTTTTCTACAATAGCAACATAAAATTCTTCTTCACTAATTTCAAAAACTTTTGCAATATTTTTTATATGATCTTTAAGAATAGTACCAAATGAATAATCAAATCTTTCAATACCAATAGCTACAATATAACAATCAGCTAATTCTTCAATTCTTTCTTCTCTATTCTTAGCATTTTCAAATTCTTTATATTCTTCTGTATATTTTTTCATTTGTGATTTCAAATTTGTATCATCAAATAAATATTCATGAATTCTTCTTAAATTATAATCAAATTTATAGCTATTAATATCA
Organism: uncultured bacterium; assembly: GCA_949293265.1. Classification (GTDB taxonomy): domain Bacteria; phylum Bacillota_I; class Bacilli_A; order Acholeplasmatales; family Anaeroplasmataceae; genus CALUXS01. The sequence continues at coordinate 15,702 of CASFCK010000011.1, read as the reverse complement.
GACATTTTTAATTGTAACATCACTTTTCTCCTAATTTTTGTTGCAATAGATCAAGACAATCTTCATCTAATTTCAAATTAATATTATCCATGGCCCATTTTAGATAATCTGGGTGACTAATAATTAAATCTCCAACAATTTTACCTTTATGAATTCCAAAATTAATTGTTGAATTATAATGTAATGGTGAATAAGTTTTTTCATTAAAATTTGTAATAGATTTTAGATTAGTTTCTGGTAAATCTACATCAAATTGTATAGAATGAAAACCATTGTTATTACTTAAAAATTCAATAGCATCATCAGAATTAAATGTAACTAACTGAATATCTTTATCAGCATTTCTTATAATATAAAGTTTCATTAATTTGCTCCTTTTGCACAATATGGATTAACAACATTTTTCAAAGCAAATATTAAAGTTCTTTGATCTGAAATAATATTTACTTTTTGTTTTGCTCTTGTAACAGCAGTATATAAATTTTTTCTACTGCACATATAAATTGCACTTCTATCTATAACATAAATAACTTCTTTATATTCAGATCCTTGTGATTTATGTGTAGTAATTACATAAGCTAATTCAATATCTTTTTGTGGATTATATTCTACAGTTTTTCCATACAAAACTATTTGTTGTTTATTAGGAATTGTTACAATTTTATCACCAAAATCTACAACAACATCTCCATATCTATCTGCATTAATAACAATACCAGTTTCTCCATTAAAAATTCCTAAATTATAATTATTTTTACAAAAAATTATTTTATCACCAATAAATAATCTAAAATCTTGAATTAAACTCCATTTATGTCTATCTATCGGATAACCTTCATCATAAAGTTCAGAAAATCTTTTTAATTGTATCATACTATTTAATTTATCTGTACCAATCCAACTCTTTTTAGTTGGTGAAATAATTTGTTTTTCAGATGTATAATAACCTTCATCTTCTTCTAATATTTTAGAAATAATTGTAGTTGGATAAAGTTTTTCATTAGTAAAATATAATTTAAAATCATCAGTACGTTTTGGCATTAAACCTCTGTTAATATTATGAGAATTCTCAATAATACTTGATCCATTTTCTTGTCTATGTATTTGATCTAATATAACACATGGAAATTTAATTAACATTTCCTGAAATTGTGATGGTTTATTTTTTAGAACTTTACTTTCTTCAATCGGTTCTAATTGATTACAATCTCCAAACATTCTAATTACACCACCACGAGGTAAAGCATCAATTAAATTTCTATGTAATTCATAACTTACCATTGCATATTCATCACATAAAACAATTTTTTGTTTAATAGGATTTTTTCTATCTCTTTTTGGTGATGTTGATGTAATAGGTTTACCAGTATCTTCATCAACTTCTCCCGGTGATGGATATTCTAATAATCTATGAATAGTCATAGCAGGAATTCCAGTAGCTTCATAAATTCTTTTTGCAGCTTTACCAGTTGGTGCAACTAAAACAATAAAATCTTCATTAATAACTGGATCAGTTTTCTTAATTCCAAATAAATCTTTATTATTTTCTATATAATCTACAAATCTTTTATAAACTTCTTTAATAATTGTAGTTTTACCAGTACCAGCTTCACCAGTTACAGCAACAATTCTTTTACTCATATCAGAACAAAGATTAATTGCTTTTAATTGTTTTTCATCAAATTCCATTTTAATCCTCGTTTATTTGCTTAGATGCTTCTATTGCAAAATATTTTATAAATGTGGAGAATTTTGTGTCAAGTTTTTTACTAGCTTTAGTTATAACCTCAAATTCATTATCTCTTAACCTAATAGTATATATTTTAGATTTAGCACCTTTAAATCTATTATTATATTTTCTATAAGGTTTTTTGATTTTAACAAAACTTGACACAATAATTCTCCTTAAAGTTAATTATTCAAACTCAATTTTAATTTTGTTTGGGTGTTGTTCAGAAATATTATATACCTCTTCATTAACTTTAGTAAAAATGCAAAGAACTTTAATTTGTTCTGGTTTAAGATTCATCGGATTTCCGTTTTCATCTACAATTTCCAAAAGCATTTTCTTTTTTGCTTTAACTCTTAATGGTTTATTTTGTACTTCTACATCAGACATTTTATTTCTCCATAAATAAATTTAATAAATTATTATGTTAGTTGTTTAATGGTACAACTAACAAAACCAAAAGATTAAGCAACTGCTCTACGAATGTTTGCCATATCCATTCCTTGATAGTTACTATTAGTAACTTCAAATCTTCCTGGCAATCCAATAAGAGTTGTTGTATCAATTCTATTAGATAATGGTGCACCAATAGCTAAAATAAATTGTTTCATCAAAAATTTATTTCTTGGTGAATTATCAATAAACATATTGTAATAAAGAGTTGTACCATTAGGATTACCATCTGTATAATCTGCTGGATATTGATCAGCAGAAATATTAATACCTAACTTCAACATATCTTTTTCACCATCTTTTGATTTTACAATTTCAGCTGTTTGGATTACACCATCATAAACACCAGCAGGAAGTGGTTTCGGTGCTTCAACATTTGCTAAATCTTCATCAAATTCAATAATAGAACTAAATTCAGTATCATTCATATCTAATACTCCATAAATAAATTAATAAAATTAAAACAATAAATAAGAAAATTAAAATAACATAATAATTTTTATTCATATAAAATGAATTCTCTATTCAGGAATTATCTTTTTATCTGAATTTTTCCATTGTTCATACCATGTATTTAATCCATGACCACCTTCATCTAAAGAATAATTCCATTCAATCTGTTTACATTTATCTAAATCAACCATTCTTGATTTCATCATCTTTTTAACTGAATAAGGTGCAAACATAATTTTTCTTTTACCATTAAAGTTACCTAAATACCAAATTTCAGATAACATAATAGCAATGGATTGTGCAGATGATCCACCAATCATAGGTGCTTGTTCAATAATATTTCCTAAATCATCACATTTACCATTATCTTCATGTGCAATAATTACTAAATGTTTATTATATTTATTAGTTAATTTAATTAAATTAATCATAGTTTGTTTAAAGTAACTATTTTTCTTTGCATATCCAGCCATTGAAGGTAATTCTATTGTAGCATTTTTAATTCCTTCAATACCTAAACGTAAACATAAATCTAAATAACTAGTAGCACTATCAAAAATTACAGAATCAAATAAATTATCTTTCAAATATGTTTCAATACCAAAACAATTTTCTTGACAACCTTGTCTAACTATTGAATAACTAGTTTTACTTAAATCAACTGATTGAATATTATCTCTTTCTGGTGCAAAATTTAATGTATCTAATCCATTTGGATCAAAACTTAACCATAATTTTTTACCAGGAGCAGTAGATGCAAATAATGTTTTACCAACACCAGCCATTCCCCATAAAAGTAAATTCAATCTTTTTGGATTTTGTTCTACTTTTTTAACTTCTACACCAGCTATTCGTAATTCCATAATATTTTTCTCCTAATTATTTATATTCAGTTATTTCATTTTCTAAAATATCGCCATCACCATCAACAATATCTACATAATCGTAAAAAGAATCAATAATTCCATTATCTTTTGCAGTTATTTTATCTTTTGCAATAACTACATCATGATAAACAACACCATTCCAATTAGATGGTATAATAAAAACTTTTTCATCTCTAAGTTTTGCTAATTCTTTTATTGTTTTCATTGTTTCTGCATGATTTGTTATTCTTTCTTCTCGTAATTTATTTAATCTATTAAAAAGTTTTTCACATTTTTTAATATTTTCTTTAGTATCTTCTAAATTTTCATCATTTTCTTTTGTATTCATAATTAAAATCCTTTCTTAAATTAGTAAATAATTCTTTTAATGAATCATATCTAATTAAAAAATCATCACCATATGCAAAACAATGTAAACAATATTTATTTTTATTTGCATTTTTATTTATAGTTATAATAAATTCTTTTGTACTTAGTATAGAATAAAAAGAAATATATCTACTAATTATACTTTTCATAATTAATCTCCAAATTGAGGTGAGAATGATAGTAGGTTTTTTAAGTATGGATAAGTAAGTTAGACGGGAAACAAAACGACAACTATCATTCTCATAAAAGTTTAATCACTTTCTAATGGATTCCATTCATCTGTAATCATTTCTTCTTCTAATATTCTTTTTCTTTCTTCAACATTAGAACAACATAATGGAACAAATGAACATTGTTTATAATATCTACAACAAGCATGTGTATTCATTACAGCTTTTTCAGGACAATCTTTATAATCTTCAATAAACTCATTAACTGTTAATACCCATCTAGCCCAATCATTAAAGTTAAATTGTTCTCTATCAACTCTTTCCATTCTAAAAGCATAACCACTTGTCTTAGGTGCAGGAATTTGCATACCTAATACTCTAGCTTGTAAACATTCTTGTTTAGTAAAGTAATAACCAGCTAAACAATATCCAGTAATTTGATGTGATTTATACCATTGACCTAACCAACTATCATCTAATCTTGATGCTGTTTTATTTTCATGAATAATTAATGAATTATTATCTTTAATTCTTACATGAACACCATCTAATTTACCAATAAAATGAATAACTTTAGTAAATTCTTCATCATTAGCTATAAATTTTATTTTAACATTTAAATTAAATGGAATTTCTATACCAACTTTTGAATTAATATCATTTTCATCTTCAATCCAAACTGGTTCATCTTCAACTAATGATAAAAAGTTAGATAAATAATGTAATAAACTATCTTTAATATTTGCTATAGTTCTTTTTTTATCTTCTGGATCATCATAATATCCACTATTATCAATAATAAAATCACTAAATAATGTATATTTTGATAACATTGTATCAACTTCTTCACATTGTTTTAATAATTGTGTAAAAATTTCTTTACAATATTCAAAATCTAATTCATTATTTACAACTTCTTGGAATATTTTTATAACATTATTTGCACCAATATCTTTCAAAGTTTGTTTATTTTCATTAACACCTCTAAAATATATTGATAATGCTCTATAACATGCAAAACATTTATGACATAAATCGCCACATTCTAAAGCTAAATTTCTTTCTACAACTGAAAATGTTTTATTATGAATATATCTAATAATTCCATAAAACGGACATGTAGATATACCATTCATTATTGAAAAATCTACACCTCTTTCATTTTCAGGCCCATCATAATTATCAATACTGATTTCTTTTATTTCATCAATTCTCATCAAATGCTTCCTTTATTGCTAAAATTATTGCTAAAATTAATAATGGTAATCCAAAAAGAACTAAAGTCATTATTACAAAAGATAGATTTTTATATAAAAATTTATAAGATCTTTCATAATAAACATTAAATAAAAACCAAACTGTAATAATACAATTTATAATAAAATAATATTCTAAAATATTATTCATCATTTGCCTCATCATTTTTCAAATGTTTACTAACATTTTGTAATTGTCTACCAAATGCTTCTGATGCTGTTGACAAAACTGTCATTTGATCTACTAATTTATCAAAATTAGTTGCAAGAGTAATTAATTCTTTTCTTAAAAAGAATATATCTTGTTGCTGTTGAATAATAATCTCTTTTAATTTTGGATCACAATCAACATTATTTAATTTAAATGTAATTTCACTACCTTTTAACATTATAAATTCCTTATGATAAATCTATTTCAAGTTTAAGCATTTTTAATTCATTAGCTTTTTGTGCTAATTTTTCTAATACTTTTTCACATTGCTCATTACATTTTTCAAATGCTTTAAGTTTTGTTTCTAACTTTTTATTTAATTTTTCTAAAGTTACATGACGTTTAGCTTCTTTAACTTCTAAATAATCATTAACAGATTTTAATCTTCTATCTTGTAATTGTTTAATGAATACAATTTGTTCTTCATCTGTCATTTCAAGAAAAGTTTTTCTATGTATTGGTGTATCACCTTGCATGATGTTCTCCTTTGTTAATGATTATAATGTAATACTTTACTTTTTAGATGTCAAATACATTTTTATAAAATCTACAGTTTCTTGATTTATTGTGGATAATTCTGTGGATAACTTATCTCTAAATCTACAATCTAAATAATCAATAACATGTTGAATTTCCACAAATTTTCTTACTTCATCTTCATAAATACAAGAATTAATTATAGACTCAAATTTAGAATATAACTCATAAGCATATTTACTTTTCTCTGATACTTCTTCTAATAAATCTTTACAAGTTTCTCTATATCTTTGTTCTAAAAATATAGAAAATGATCCATTAAAATTAAATTCATCTATAGTAACTGGAACAAAACATAATTTATCATAAAAAGGAAAAGAAAAATTTTGTTCAAAGCTAAGGTTTTTAGCTAAAGTTACTGGACAATCTTTACTATATTTATTAAAGTAAAAATAATTTAATGTATTATAATTATATTTATTACAACCATCTTTATATACAGTATAAGAATTATTAAACATATTATATTTTAAACAAAACTTTTTAACATCTTCTGTAATATTAAAAGTTTTTTCATATATCACTAAACATTTTATTAATTCTTCTTCAAAAGTTTCATTAACTTTATCCATATATGGTTTAACTTCTCTATCATAGATATAATGACCAATAATTTCTAATATTTTATATCTATCTTCTTTATTAAGTTTATTTCTTTTCATCTTAATCTCCTTAAATAAAATAAAATTTGTGGTGTATGGCTAGATTAGTCCAAACATATATGATTGAATAAATGCTCACTTATGTCTAATACTAAATAATATATAAAAACTAAAGGACATCACAACCCATCTAGCCTATAAAGATAACACCACTTACCTCCGAAAGTTATAGTTTTATATATTATTAGGTGTGATGAATAGGTAATTGACAAACTATTCTATAGACTTCACACGAGCCTTAACTTTTAATATTCAGATAATAAACAAATAATATTATCTTGAATAAATAATTTTAATTCACAATCAGCAAAATCTTCTAATTTATCTATAAAATTAATATTATAATTAATCATTCCATCTAAATCATCATAAATGTTTAAACTAACATTACCATCATGAATTTTTAGTACACCAAACATAATTCCTTTATCTTTATGTGCTTGGTAACCGTTATACATACCATTTATAATATTATTAAATAGTTTATCATTATTTATAATATTATTTAATTCTAATATACCATCTGTATATAATACTTCTTTATTTTCTTCATTTAAATTATCATTATGATAAAATTCTGTACCATAGAAATTAGCTAATAATCTACTTAGATTTTTCTTCATCATTATTCTCCAAATTTTTTAGATATGTTAAAAATTCTTCACTACATAAACCAACTCTTTCAGTTTTTACAAATTCTTTTTGTTGTTCTGTAAAAGTATCTAATTTCAAAACTTCAAGTGGTAATATAGCATAAGAACCTTTTAATCCTAATAATTTATTTTTAGTTGTATCATAATCTGCTACAAATAAAACAATTCTATCTTCTTTTGTTAATTTTTCTTTACATTTATCACATAATTCTGGTCCAGTAATCATTTTATCTGGAAAATTTTTTCTTAATTTTGCATTAATAACTAAATTTTTTACTTCTCCACATAATGGACATAGATCCATACCGCAGATATTTACATCATCTTTCATATATTATACTCCAAATTATTATAAAGTTTAACTATAAACGCACCAATCATTAGCAAAAATATCATCAATATCTAAAATATATTCAGTACCATCATCACTTGTTATAGTAATTCCATCGTAATAAATATATTCTTTCTTACCCCAACATTGTCGTTTAATCTTTTTACCATTTTTAAATTCAATTAATGCGTTTTCAAAATTCATAATACATAATCCTTTATAAAAATAAAATTAATACTTAACTTAATAATAATTTAGATAATAATTTTTTATCTATATCGTTTATAATAAAAATATACGATATAGATTTTATAATTATTCATTTCTTTTTCTTTTATTTTTAATCTTTTATATACATACTTATTAGGATTTTTATATCTTTTTAATTGATTTTCAAAAAAATATAAATCTTCAATAAAATTAATATAAATATGTTCTCTAGTAAATATATATCTATATAAATTAATTAAAAATAATTTAGATTTCCGAATAAATTGCATCTATAACTTCACCTTCTACTAATTTAATTACATACTTATCGTTTTTGTGAATATCTTTAAATTTTTCTATAGCTTCTTTTGCTTGTTCTTTAGTATTATATACTATACAACTGCAATTACTATCTGTATTATTATCATTAGATACTTTACTAAATACAATAAAGTTACTTCTCTTTAACATTTTCTAATTCTCCTAATAACATACTTAAACCAATTAAAGAATAACCAGATCCATCTAAATAATTATCTAAATTTTTAGGCGATGATATTTTTCTAGTCATTTTTAATAATTCCATTAAATTACAAACATCATATTTATCTAAATTAAAATTAATATTATACTTAAAATATAAATAATCTGTCCAAAATACTGCTATTTTATCAAAATTATCTTCAGGATTTCCATGAGTATTTTGTCTATCTTTAAGAATTATTTTGCTTAATTCTTCTACGGCTTTCTCTCTGTTTTGTATAGTCACAATCTGAGCAGTTTTTTGATCTTTCATCTTTTGTTCCCCTTTTATAATTAAATAAATCAATACGTTTAATTTCTTTATAAGTTTTACATTGTTTATATTTTATATTTTTATTATCATATATAGGTAAAATTATACCAAAATTTTCATCATAACTGAAAAATACACTATGATATGTATTTTTATCTACATTCATGATAAATAAATTTTCATTAAGATCAAAATGTCTTATAGAAAATTCAATAAAATCTTTTAATTTCATTTTAATTACACCAAAATATAAACAGTACCATCATAATAATCAGTTTTATAAACAGCTAATACAACAAAACCATTATCTTTTACTTTTACTGGAGCATTTTGTGGTAATTTTTGTAATTGTTCAATTAATTCTTCAACTGTTAATGTACCATTAATCATATTATTTCTCCTTTACTAAATTTCATTAAACGTATTACCGATTATCTAGGTTTAGTTATTTCATTATGACTATTACCGCTTATATAGACATCAAATTACTCTAAACAATATTAGATTAATCAATTTTATATTATAAAAATGCACTATTTTAGACAAAAAATTATTCAATATAAATACTATATACTGAATAAATTTATTATAAAAAATACTAAATGTGTGATTGATTAAATAAGCTAAATAGAAAAACAAAACTCCCAACCTAAACATAATCTCCCTCATTTATTATTAATTTTTTCTTTTAAATCTTAATCCGTTTTTATACATATATCTAGTAAGCCATAATAGATGCTTATTAGATATTTTATAGATAAATTCAAATAAAAGTTCATCTACTAAATATAGATGTTTATATCTAATACATCTACATAAAAGTAAATATCTTTTATTCATATTTCTCTCCCTAAATATTAATTAACTATTTAATTTTTTATAAATTTTTATATCTTCAATATTAGCTAATAAAACAATCGCAAATCCTACCCATGATAAAAAGCTAATTAATAAAAATATTAAAGTTATTACACAAAAAATAACTAATGAAATTAAATCAAATTGTTTAGCTTCATTAGATGTTACTGGATAATTTACTATATTTAAACAAAATAAATATGTACATAATCCTAATGTTGTTAAAAATCCAATTAAATATAAAGAAACAATAAAAGATAATAACATATTTTATACTCCAAAATCAAAGATATTATTAATTTTATTTATAGCTTTACCTAAATAAGTACAATATCTATTTATATAATCTTTATTAGTTACAACAAAATCATCAACAATTCTAGAATTATTAAAAGATATTAGACAATGTACTTCATTTTTATCTTTATCTATTTTACAAATTCGTAAAACTGAATTAACATAAATACTATCACTACTATTTACTAAATAAATATCATCAATTTTTATATCTTTTATTTTATTTTTACAATTTTCAAAGAAACATTGTGCATTATATTTAGCAGTACCAATATATTTACAATTATTATCAAAGAATTTCTTTGAAACTGTATGAAAACTATTAACAATATTATTTTTATCACTAATAGCTATAAAATATTTAAATAATTTTTCATCAACTATTTCTAAAACTCTACAAAAACAATTATAATCATCAGATTGTTTATCTTTAATTTGATAAATATCATTAATTTTTGGTAATCTTTTCATGAATTTCTTTCCCATTTATAATTTCATTAGGTGCATATTCCATTTTATAACATGCAATTCTATTAGATGAAAATGAATTAAGTCTAAAATTTTCACATTGTTGTTGATTTTCAAATTGACCAACAGTAATTCTATGATCAATATCTCCCCAAAATGAATAAACAATCATCATAGCTATCCACATTTTAATCTCCTAAATATAATCTTTCTAGTAATTTTTATTTTCTCTAATTCTTTTTAATATAACTCTTTTAGCATCAAAAGCAGTTTTATATAATCCTTTATTAGATCTAAAAATGGTGAACCAATTTTCACCATAATTACCTTCTAATACAGTATTACTATAATCTTTTTTATCTTCTTTTGTCATAATACCTACTTCTTCTATATAATAGCTACCACAAGTATCACACTCTTTAATTGTATAAAAAGTCTTACCATTAGGATTATATTTAAAATAATCTTTAGTTATTCTTTTTACTTTAAAATATAATTTATTGTTGTTCCAACTCATTATCTAAATCCTTAAATTCTTTTAATAATGCAGATAATTCATTATCATCTTTACACATTTGTTCAAGAATTTTAATTTTAGAAATCTTTTCATATTTTTCATTAATAATCTTTTCTAATTCATTTCTTCTTATTTCATTATTAATAGCTTTTCTAGCATTAGATACATCAACTTTACCTAAAATATTTTTAATTTGTGTACAAAAATCATAACCAGTTTTGGTTTTGAAATCTTGCATATCTTTATATTCTTCAATATTTAAAATTTTTCCAAGACAAATTTTATTATTTCCAACAATAAATACAACATCATCAATTTTTAGATTATAATTATATGCATTTCTAAAAATATAACCACAACCAGAAGTGCCAATACTAATATTATTATTAGATAATACATCTGAACTAAAATTATAATAACCAACTCTATATACTTTAATATTATTAGCCATGATATTTTTCCTTTAAAATATTTTTAATAATGTTAATTAATTCAGTATCACTATATTTGTTTTCATTATAAGCAATAGTATATTTTATTGTAAATAATAAATCATTACAATATTTATAATAATTATTTTCTTTTGTGAGTTTTGTAATCTGTTTTCTTAAATCAATAGATAATTGTTTATAATTAATTATTGACATCTAGTTAATTCCTTAAATTTAAAGTCTTTATATAAATCACAAATTAATTTATATAAATCATTTTCATCTTTATTTTCATAACAATCTTTAATTTTATCAATATTTTCTAATAAAATATTATTTAATGAATTAAATTTATTATTTGTTTTTCTTTTTACTGGACAAATTAAAGTTTTAAATGATTTTTTATGAAATGGCTCTGTCATAATATGTTGATAAGTACCATGATCATTAAAACAACAAGGACAAAAATGTAAATAATATCCTCTTTCTTCATTTTTATAATTAAAATAGTTAATACCACCTATATTATATTTAATACTAATATCAACTTTATCAAACTTATCAATATTTTTATTCAGTTTATATATGCTCATTTCTATATAACTCCCTATAATGTTTATTATAACAATTTTTACATAAAGATCTACAACCATATTTACATTTTGGATCTTTAACCATTTCATCTACATCATAATAATTATTACATGAATAACATTTAATTTTATTTTCTTCATTAATATCTCTAAAATTTCTAATTCTGTTAAATTTATTAGAATATTTTTTCAATATTGTATAAAAAGTTTGTTCATTTATATTAAATATTGCACAAATTTCTTTATTTTTTAATTTTTCTTTTGGAGGTTTATTATATAGTTTAGCAATATTATCTATATCATTTTCTGTTAAATCATTTATATATCTATAAATATTAAAATGATTAGATTTATGTGAAATTAATTGATTTTTAAACATTCTTTTAAATCTAATATAATCACCATATCTAATATTATATTTACTTCTAATAGTTTCGTGATTATGGATAAATTTTCCATCAATTATTGTATTATAATCTGCAATAATTTCATCTTTATGTTCAAGAATATAATTAAAATCATTAAATTTCCACATTATTTTTCCTTCTTGTATATTTTCTTTTAACTTTTTGTATAGGTTTATCTACATTAATAGTTTCTTGTTTAGTTAATTCACTAATTTCTAATACAACTAATGAAGTAATTATAGTAAAATATTTAATAATATCTTCATTAATATTACTTTTAACTAAATGATTTCTAAAATCATTAAAACGATTACAAATATCGTCCATAATTATTTTATTTAGCATTATACAATCTCCTTATTAATCTTTCTTTAATTTTTATAGGCTTAATACATTGTTTATAAACTTCTGGATAATTTGCTTTTAAATGATTTATACTAACAATATTAGCAGTATATTCAGATTTGATATAATAAATATAACCATTATGAACAAAGTTACCATGCTTTTTAATATATTCTTTAATATTATTACTACAATCTACTTTATCTCTAACAGTTGCAGAAATAATTTTACATATTTCTTCATATCTACTACAAAGAGCATCAATATCTTTCATATTTTATTCCTAAATCATTAAAGCATTATCAACTTGTATCTCTTGTATTTGAATATTAATACCAAGAATTTTACCAAATTGATTTAATCTTTTATTAATATTTTCAATACTAATATTACATTCTGATTTTAGATAATATAACATAGATTGTATCATTGCATTTTTACATTTAGTAGGATTTTCATCATTTTCTACTAATAACATAATTAAAATCATGTAAATATTATTGATAATACAATCTTCTTTTGTTTCTGGATTGTTTAATTCTTCTAATCTCAATATACCTTCACGAAGTTTATCTTTATCTATATTCATTTTACTAAATCCTTTATAAAAGTTTCTTTATATGTAATTTCAGTATCATACACTAAATAAAGTTTATTGTTTGATATTTTATAATACCAACCATAATTGAAATTTTTATCATGTGTAATCCATAATAAAATGTCATTATTTACTGTAATTGATAATGGAATATTGTTAAGTTCATATAAAATTGTAGTTTTTAACATTTTTCATTAATCCAATAAGGCTATTACCGTACATCTAGATCTAGAAATGCACTCGCCACGAGTAATAAATATAATTTTGTAAATAAACTTGAAAATTATTTTATTATTATTTAGCATATTATTAACCTTATTATTATTATTTAAAATAAAAAATGAGAACTAAGTATTTCTACTTAGTCCTCAATTAAATCTAAATTATTTTTTAGATGCTTTCATAAGACTATCAAGTTCTTTAGTTTGTTCAACTTTCAAATCTCTATTTTGTTTAGCATGTTTTTTTAAGATTTCTTTCTTCTCAGCAGATGCTCTTTTCATATTATTAATTTGAGTAATTCTCTTTTGATAACTAGCATCAACTTTTGCAATCTTTTCTTCTAATGTAATTGCATTAACATTAAAAGCAAATAAACATGTAAATAAAGCTAATAAGAATGTAAATTTTTTCATATCAAATACTCCAAAAGAAAATAAAATTAAAATAAAATAAAGTGAAAGTAATCATTACCTTCACTTGTTTAGGTAATGATTACATATTAATCATAAATTCTAATGCACTAGTTTGTGCATCAAATTCTTGTTCATCTAATGTTATGTAATAATTTCTAGCACTTTCTAAAATTTCTTCAGAAGTTCTATATTGTCCATATATTGCATCTTCATTAGTTGAATCTTGTGCAACCATTTTAATATAATTATCATACATTTGAGCAAAATCTTTCCAATAATGGTCAAATGCTACACAATCAATGCTATTTTCTATCTGTGTTTTTATTTTATTTACACCATATCTGTCTTTATGTTTAATAGCATCTCTAGCTTTATCTTTAAGATAGTCTAAATAACTTTTTTGTTGTGCAAATATATTTAAGAATTTAGCACTAAGAAATATCATTGCTCTTTGATTTGATGTAGATTGCATTAAAGATTGAACACAATTAATTACATCTGATACACTATTCATGTAATCATCACTAACTAGTTTTGGTTCTTCAATAACAACTGATTTATTTGTCATACTATTTACTCCATAAATGAAAAATTAAAACATAATGAAAGAAAATAAATTCTTTCATAAATGATAAGAATTTATTTTTCTCTTAAATATGATAATCTTGTTAGAATTCTAAATACAACTGATGATTTCCAACCAGTAAGTTGTTTAACTTTATATAACATTTTATCTAAACTATTATAAGATGAATCATAAATATCAGAACTATTAGGACGACTTTTAATTATATAATTATTATAATAGATAATATTTAACATTTTTACGATTATCTTATTTTTATTAGTATAAATCATAACTAAATCTCCTAAATAGTTAAATATTTTTCAATAAAACTAATCTAATTAATTTAAGAAAATAAATATCTGAAGAATTATCATAAATTAATTGAATTTCTTTGTTAATTCTTAACAAAGTTAATAAAATATTTAGATAATTTGTAAAATTAGCATCATTATTTAATTTATTTCTTAAATAAGATTTATAAGTTGTATAAATATTTTTATTATTTAAATTATCTAAGATAAATGGATTAGATAATGTTGAATTATTAGAACAATATATACAAATTTTACAATGATTAATATGATTAATATCATTAATTTCAACTGAATAGTTCATATCTAAAACTCCTTATAAAATTTAATTAATCATATATTTATTTAATTAAATTTTATTATAAATAATAACATATAAAATTATTTAACTATTTATTATAAATAGAAAAATAAAAATTAAAATGTTATTAAGTTATTGTATAAATACAAAAAGAAAAATATTTATACTTATAATTTATATTTTAAATATAAAAATGATTAAATGAAATTATGTTGACTCTGTTTTTATTTTTATATTTCTATATATTTATACTAATATTTATATTTATTTATATTTATATATTAGTAATACAATAAAGAGTGAATAAATGCTTAATGAATTTATGTATTAATAGCATTTATGAACGTAACAATGTAAATTTGTTTAAATTTACACATATTAGCAACTATTATGTATAAACTAACTCCCCCGATGTTCAAAAAGTAGGGTACATAATACAATCACTCACCTTATAAGTGGATCAACTGCACTAGATATTAATAAAAAAAAACTGCACTGGATAAATGAAAAATATTTTCAGATATTAATAAAAAATTTTACTAAAATAAAAATTATTAAAAATATTTATAAAATTATTAATAAATTATGTTTATAAATTAAAAATTAATTATTAATTAATAAAATTATTTAGTAATATATAAATTAATGGAGATTAT
>CASFCK010000010.1 GCA_949293265.1 uncultured bacterium | reverse complement strand
GCTATTATTCTTGTTTACTAGAATCAAGATAAAAAATATCTAGAATCTTAGAAGTGTAAGAGTAACCAATTCTTACACTTACTATTATACGAGGAGGAATCAAGAATGAAGCGAGCATTAGCACTATGTGGTGGTGGATCTAAGGGTAGCTATGAAATGGGGGTTTGGCAAGCCTTACGCGAATTAAATATTAAATTTGACATAGTTTGTGGCACATCAATTGGAGCGTTAAACGCCGCAATGGTTTGTCAAGATAGATATGAAGAAAACTTAGAGTTATGGAAGAAAACAAGGAATGAAACCATTTTAAAAAATCCAATTAACATCGATGAAACATCACTTAAAAAAACCTTCAAAAACATGACTGATTTCATCCCTTTTTTAAAGAATTACATTAAAGATAAAGGTGCTGATATAACCCCATTTCGTCAAACTTTAGATTATTATATCGATGAAGATAAAATAATTAATTCGAAAATGGACATTGGGGTAGTATGTGTATCTTTCCCTGGATTTAAGCCATATTTAATTAATTTAAAAGAAGTAAAAAAAGAACATATTAAAAGCTTTATATTGGCTTCAGCCTCTTGTTTTCCACTTTTTCCAATTTGCAAAATCGATAATGTGAATTATATCGATGGTGGTTATTATGATAATTTGCCGATTGACTTTTGCCTAGATTTAGGAGCCCATGAAATTGTGGCTGTTGATCTAAATTTTAATATAACTCATAAAGAATATTTACATAAACCTTTTGTTACATATATTCACCCTTCTTGGGATTTAGGTGGTTTTTTTAATTTCAATGAAGAATTAATTAATAACAATATCACCCTAGGTTATAATGACACATTAAAAAAATATGGTATATATATAGGCTTTAGATATACTTTTTATAAAGAAGATATCAATTATGTATCTAAGAAGTTTATTACTATTTTAGCTAACATAATTAAGGATTTTAAAAAAAGTAAAATTAAATCTTTATTCAAAGATGATATTTCTTTATATGAAATATTAGAAAAATATACATATAAGGAAAATATGAGTTATGAAGACTATTATTTAAGAGCTATTGAAGAATTATTAGAATATATGAATATTGATTATTTAAAAATTTATAAAATAAATTCTCTTTGTAAAATGTTAGAGAAAAAAATTATTAATTATAAAGTAGTAGAACAAGATTTATTCACTAAATATACTGAACAAAAAACACGGTTAAAAAAACGGGAATATTTAAACAAGTGTGCTATAAATGATATTTTAACTTTAGGATATAACCAAATAACAAGTGGCAAAATTTTAACTAAAGATTTTGTTTTAGATGTTTTAGCAGTTAATCCATATGTAGTTATATATTTGATATTAGAAATGGTTTGGAGTGATATAGATGCTGAGGAAGAAAAAAACTTTGGTTTTACCTTTGAATTTGAAGATTAAAGGTCGTTTTCTTTTCATCTCAGATATTCATGGCGACCTAGATTTATTAAAACTAGCTTTAAAAGAAGTTAATTTTTGTGAAGATGATGTCTTATTTTTATTAGGTGATATCATTGAAAAAGGTGATCAAAATATTGCCATACTTGATTATTTACTAGATTTAAGAACTAAATATAAAATTTATTTTTTAGCCGGTAATTGTGATGAAGTATTACGCTATATTTTACCACCAGTTGATAGAGAAATGTTTTTATACTATACATTAGTAAAAAAACATTCCATCATTAATGAAATGGCTAATAAACTAAACATTGAGTTAAAACCAAATATGGATGTCGATCAAGTTTGTGAAAAGCTATATCAAAATTTCACTAAATATTATGAATTTGTAGACTCTTTTTACGATGTTATTATTCTAAATAATAATTATGTTTTAGTTCATGGTGGAATAGATGATATTTTAAATATACCATATTATAACCCGAGTATTTTAAAATATGATTCTTTCTATTTAAAGGCTAAACCTACTCCTTATTACCGAATAGTCGGCCATTTCCCAGTTGTTAATTATTCGCGGACAATTCCTTGTAATAATCCAATTATCGATGAAGAAAAACATGTTATTTGTATAGATGGAGGAAATAAAGTTAAACCAACAGGACAATTAAATGTTTTGCTTTTAAAGGATGATAAATTTAGCTATATTTATGTAGATAAATATATTAAACAAATATGTAAAACTAATATTTTAGATACCTCTATAGCACCATATCATACTAATTCATATCTTGAAAAGGTTAATTATAGGGGCGAAAAAATCGGTGATTTTTACGTTTGTTATAATGAACAAGGAATAAAATGTTATGCTTATAAGAGTAATGTTATAATAAGTGATAACAAATTCTTTTGTTATGATGCAACCAATTATTTTATGCCTTTAAAAAAAGGTGATCGTTATTCTTTAATAGTTAAAGCTGAACCATTTTCGATTGTTAAGAAAGAAGGATATATAGGTTTAGTTAGTACTGAACTTATAACTAATGATGAATTATAAAATAAATAATGAATTTGTTAATTTAACTTTAAATGATTTTTTAAAAGAATATCATTTAGGTAATAGTCAAATCTATAAACTATTCCTAAATTCAGCAATTAAAGTTAATGGACAAGATAAAACAAAAAATTATAAGCTACAACTTGGTGATTTAATAACTATAATTCAACAAGAAAATGATATAACTCCATATAATTATCGACTATCTATAATTTATGAAGATGATTATTTATTAATTATTGATAAACCTTATGGTTATACTATTCATGGTGAATTTAACTCTTGTGATAATATGGTTGCTGCTTATTATCTAAGTAAGGGGCTAAATATAAAAGTTAGACATGTACATCGTTTAGATAAAGAAACAACGGGAATCTTAATTTATGCTAAAGATATCTTAACCGAAACCTATTTTAATTATCATTTAGATAAACATGACTTTATAAGATTATATTTAGCTAAAGTTCAAGGTGAAGTTAAAACCGCTGGAGTAATAGAGAAAAATATAGGAAAAAACAGACATAAAAATAATGAATATATAATCACTAAAAATGGAAAATATGCAAAAACATATTATCAAGTTTTAAGTAAAAACAAAAAAGAAAGTCTCTTACTTGTTAAACTAGAAACAGGCAGAACTCATCAAATAAGAGTACATATGAAAAGTATAGGTCATCCATTAATCAATGATCCTATTTATAATCCTGGTTTAGGAAAAATGTATTTACGTTCCTATAAATTCACTTTTGTTCATCCATTTACTAAAAAAACAATTAATATTGAGGCTAAGTATGCGAAATAAAATTATTATTTTAACAGGTTTAGGTTTGATTTTATTATTTTTAATAGGCGTTATTTTATATAATGAAATCCCTCGCTTTACATATACCTATAATGAAGAGTTAAGTGGTTATGTTATAACTAAATGCCATGGCAATGTTAAAAAATATACCATTCCTAAGATGTATAAAGATAAAGAAGTAGTTGGGATTGCAAGAGATGTTTTTAGGGATAAAACTAATTTAGAAGAATTAGATTTATCAGAAACAAATGTTGAAAATATAGGAATGGCCTGTTTTAGCGGTTGTTATAATCTTAAAAAAATAACATTCAATGAAGAAGTGAATTATATTGCTAATAACGCTTTTTTTGGTTGTTCTAACTTAGAAGAAATTGAACTTAAAAACACTAATTTACGTATTTTAGGTGGTAGTGTTTTCTTCGATTGCATTAATTTAAAAAAAGTTAGTTTACCAAGTAGTTTAGAGAAAATTGGCAGTTATGCGTTTTATAACACTACTCTAGAAGAGTTAGATATTTATAAACAAACTATTTTGCTTAATTATGCTCTATTAGGCGTAGATGAAACGATAATAAATTATTTAGGAGAATAAAATGGAAAGATTACAAAAAGTATTAGCCGAAAGAGGAGTAGCCTCAAGGCGAAAATCGGAAGAGTTAATTTTAGCAGGTCGAGTAAAAGTAGATGGCAAGGTTATCACTGAATTAGGGTTTAAAGTTGGTAATAAGGCCCAAATTTTAGTTGATGGCAAAGAAGTCTTTGCTAATGAAAAAAAATATTATGTTTTAAACAAACCAGAAGGCTATTTAACAACATTAGCCGATCCATTTAAAAGAAGAACTATAGCTGATTTATTTAGTCAAAAAATGAAAGATGAAAGAGTTTATCCAATTGGAAGACTAGACTATGAGTCTAGCGGTGTAATTCTTTTAACTAATGATGGTACTTTAGCTAATAAACTAATTAAGAATAATGATAATATAGAAAAAATATATCATTTAAGAGTTTTTGGTATCATAACTCAAGGGATCGTAGAAAAGTTGTTAAAAGGTATAATCATTGATGATTTATTAACTAAAGTAAGTAAAATAGATAATATCAAAATAGATAAAAAAACAAATCAGTCTGAATGTCAAATAACTATTTATGATGGCAAAAATCGTCAAATACGAAACATGATTAGTAGTTTAGGCCTAAAAATTAAATGGGTTAAACGCCTGAGCTATGCTTCTATTACTAGTGATAATTTAGCTAGTGGAGAAATTAGGTCACTTAAACCACATGAAATAAAAAAACTTTATGTCTTATAGTTTATTTATTGATTATTTTATGCTATAATTTATGAAGTTAGGAGTGTTAATAATGGCAATACAAATAGCTATAGACGGGCCGGCTGGTTCAGGTAAATCATCAATATGTAAATTAGTAGCAAAAGAGTTGAATTTTACCCATATTGATACGGGGGCGATGTTTAGAGCTATAACACTCTATGCTTTAAGAAAAAAAATTGATTTAACTAATGAAGATGAATATGATTTTTTAGATGATATAAAACTTTCATATAAGGCCAATAAAATATATTTAAATTCAGAAGATGTCTCTACTTTAATTCGGAAAGCTGATGTTACTAATAATGTATCACAAGTTAGCAAAATTAAAAAAGTTAGAGAAAAAATGTTAGTATTAGAACGTGATTTAGCTAGTGAAGGTAACGTCTTGATGGATGGACGTGATATTGGATCAGTTGTTTTACCAGATGCTGATGTTAAGATTTATTTAACAGCATCAGTAGAAGCTAGAGCTAAAAGACGCTATGCAGAATTAAAATTAAAAAACGAAAATATTACTTTAGATGAAGTAAAAGAGGATATAATTATTCGTGATAAAAAGGATTCAACTAGAGAAATAGCTCCTTTGAAACAAGCTAGTGATGCCATATTAGTTGATACAACAAATATGACAATTAGTGAAGTTTGTGAGCAAATAATAAAGATAGTTAAAGATAAGGTAGGTAATATTATGAATGAAGAAAAAGAAATAACTAGTATGGATGAAGTTGAATTTGGCAAAAAACTTCGTAAAGGTCAAATTGTAAAAGGAGTTGTTGTGGCTGTAGATGATAATGTATGTTATTTAGATTTACATGAATTTACAGAAGGCCAAATTTATTTAGACCATTTTACTTTAGACAAAACCCAAACATCTTTAAAACATTTAGTTTCTGTTGGTGATGAAATCGAAGTTGAAATAACAGAAATTAAAGAAGGAGATGCTAGTGGTGAAATTTTATGTTCACGCTTACGTTTATTACGTAATGAAAAATTCAACAATTTAGTATCTTTAGTTGAAACAAAAGAACCTATTACTGTAAAGGTAACCCAAGTTTTAAAAGATAATAAAGGCTATTTAGTTGATTATGAAGGAATTAGCTTATTTATGCCTAGAAGTCAAGCACCTAGAAATGTTAATTTAAATACTGAATTAGAAGGAATTTTATTAGAAGTAAATCCGGCTAAAGGTCGAGCAGTATTCTCTAGTCGTGCATATGAATCTAGCGTTTTAGCTCAAAATAAAGATGCTGAACTTCAAAGTATTCATGAAGGCGATGTTATTTCTGGTGAAGTAGTAAGAATTTTACCTTTTGCATGCTTTATTAAACTAAATTATGTTCAAGCCATTTTAAGATTATCTGAAGTTAGCCACACTTATATAAACAAAATTGAAGATGTTTTAAAAGTCGGTGATAAAATTGAAGTTAAGGTTTTATCTATAAAGAATGGTAAGATTTCTGTTTCTCGTAAAGCCTTATTACCAACACCATTTGAAGCATATGTTAATGAACATAAAGTTGGTGAAACTATAAAAGGTAAAGTAGTTTCAAAATTACCTTATGGTATCTTAGTTGAATTAGCACCTAATGTTAAAGGATTATTACATCAAAGTGAATATAGTTGGAATCCTAATGATAATTATCAAGCATATGTAAAACTTGAAGATGAAGTTGAAGTTGTAATTTCAAATATTGATTTAGCAAAACAAAGAATATCTTTATCACGTAAAGCTCTATTAGATAATCCATGGGCACGTGTTAAAGCTAAAGTTGGTGATGTATGCGATTGTAAAATCGAAGAAGTTACAGAAGATGGTCTTAAAGTTTCTACACTTGGTGTAGATGGATTTATCCCTAATAGTGCAATATTAGATAAAGATGATAAAGGTAAAGTTAGTGATTATTATTCTAATGGGGATAGTGTTAAAGCTATTATTACGGAAATAAAACCTAGAGAATGGGTTTTACGTTTAAGTGTTAGACGTTTAAAAGCTATGGAAGAAAAGAAAGAAATGGAAAAATATTTAGACGAAAATAATGATAGTTCAAATGTTACTTTAGGTGACATGTTTAAAGATATTTTAAAATAATATAATTAATAGTTCTATCCTTGCTAATATAAATTAGTTAGTGAGCTTAGAACTATTTTTAATAAGGATGTGATTTTATGTTGCCTAAAGTGGCAATCGTTGGTAGACCTAATGTTGGTAAATCAAGTTTGTTTAATCGTATAATAGGTACGCGTTTATCTATAACAGATGATAAGCCAGGCGTTACAAGAGATAGGATATATGCTAAAGCCACTTGGTTAACGCATGATTTTTATGTTATTGATACTGGGGGAATAGAGATTAAAGATGCCCCTTTCCAAGTTGAAATCAAGGCTCAAGTAGAAATAGCTATAGAAGAAGCTGATATAATCATCTTTTTAGTGGATTGCCGGGCTCAATTAACTGATGATGATAATTATATTGCTAAAATGCTTTATAAAGTAAAAAAAGATGTAATTGTAGCTGTAAATAAAGTTGATGATGAAAAATTTAAAGATAATATTTATGATTTTTATAGTTTAGGTTTTGGCGATATTTACCCTATTTCAACTTTACATGGTATTGGGCTTGGTGATTTATTAGATGAGGTTGTAACTCATTTTGATAAATTAGATACTAAGGAAGAGGATAAAGCAATTAAATTTTCTTTAATTGGTAGACCTAATGTTGGGAAATCTAGTTTAGTTAACTCTATCTTAAAAGAAAATAGAGTGATTGTTTCAAATATTTCTGGTACTACAAGAGATTCAATAGATGAAAAATTTCAATATGAGAATGAAGATTATGTTATCATTGATACTGCAGGTCTAAAAAAACGTGGTAAAATATATGAAAATCTAGATAAATATGCGCAAATTAGGACAATTGATGCAATCTTACGTTCAGATATTGTTCTATTAGTATTAGATGCTTCAAGTGGTATAATTGAACAAGATTTCCATGTTGGTCAATATATTGATATGTATAATAAACCATGTATTATCGTGGTAAATAAATGGGATTTAATAAAAAAAGAAACTAATACGATGCAAGAATTTGAGCGAGATGTTAGAGATAAGTTTAAATATTTAGATTACGCCCCAATCGTTTTTTTGTCAGCTTTAACGAAATCTAGAATTACAACTTTATTTCCAATGTTAAAATTGACAGATGAAGCTTATAAAAGAAGAATTCAAACTTCAGTCCTAAACGATGTAATAATTGATGCTTATCAAATGAATTTACCTTCATTTTTTAATGGCGGAAAATTGAAGATATATTATGCTACTCAAGTAGGGGTTTGTCCACCTACATTTGCTATTTTTGTTAATGATGAAAACTTTGTTCATTTTTCTTATAAAAGATATTTAGAAAATCAAATTAGAAAGAATTTTTCTTTCTTCGCAACACCGATAAAAATAGAATTTAGGAGGCGAGATTAATGAATGTTGCAATTATAGGCGGCGGAGCATGGGGAACAACACTAGCTCAAGTTTTAGCTGATAACGGTAATGATGTATTAATAAGAGATATAAACCTAGATTTTGTTGACAAGATTAATAAATATCATGTTCATCCACAGTTTGAAGTTTCAATTCCTAGTCGTATTAACGCTACTTCAAATCTTCAAGAAGCCATCAGTTTTGCTAAATATATTGTTTTATGTGTTCCTACAAAGGCAATGCGTAGCGTTTTAATGCAAATAGCTGATTTAGCAACCGAAAGTAAAGTTTTTATTAATGTTTCAAAGGGTATCGAACCAGAAACTACTGATCTAGTTTCAGATATTATTGCTGAAACTATTGATAAACAAAAATTAGAAGCTTATGTTGTCTTATCAGGACCTAGTCATGCCGAAGAATTAATCATGCGTAAATTTACGTCATTAGTAAGTGCTTCAGCTAATGAATATTATGCTAAATTTGTGCAAAATTTGTTTGCTAATGGTTATTTAAGAGTTTACACATCAAGTGATGTTAGAGGAGTAGAAACAGGAGGAGCAATCAAAAATGCGATTGCTGTAGTTTCAGGAATCGTTGAAGGCTTAGGCCTTGGTGAAAATGCAAGAGCGGCATTAATATGTCGTGGTATGCGCGAAATTGTAAAAATAATTAATTCCTTAGGTGGCAGTCTAGAAACGGCCTATGGTTTATCAGGTTTAGGCGATCTAATTGTTACTGCTAGTTCTTATAATAGTAGAAATTTTAGAGCTGGTTTAAAAATCGGACAAGGCCAAACAGCAGAAGAGGCTATTAATACGTCTAGTCAAACTGTTGAAGGAGTTAGAACAATTATCGCAGCCCATCAAATTGGTCTTAAGTATAATTTAGATTTACCGATAATTAATACCAGTTTTTTATTAATAACAGGTAAAATTACATTAAAAGAAAGCCAAAACTTACTATTATCACGAAAATTAAAAGAAGAATAATTGCATTATCTAAAAAAAATGATATAATAAGAAAAAACGGAGGTATAATGATGAATAAAGCAGAATTAGTAGCTGTAGTAGCTGAAAGATTAAGTATAACAAAAGTTGACGCAGAAAGAACTTTAGATGGTTTTTTAGATGTTATTTGTGAAACATTGGGTGAAGGAGAGAAAGTAGTTATTTCTGGCTTTGGAACATTTGAAGTTAGAGATAGAGTTGCCCGTGTTGGACGTAATCCTCGTACTGGTGAAGATATTAATATTCCTGGTCAAAAAAGCCCTGCTTTTAAAGCTGGTAAAGGAATGAAAGATGCTGTAAAATAGGGCTTAGGTCCTATTTTTTGTTTAATAGTATGAATGAAGCTGTTTTATATATTTTAGAAAATAATCTTAATGCTTTAAAAGATTACTTAAATTACAATTCAATAAATCAAGTTGATGAAAAGGGCAATACTCTTCTTCATTATGCAATCACGTATAATCGTCTAGAAATTTGTTATTTTTTGATAAATTCTCATATTTTTTTAAACGCTCAAAACCATTTAGGTATGACGCCTATTTTACTAGCTATTCATAAGAATATGATAAGCATATGTGATAGTTTATTAAAAAATAATTGCGATGTAACGCTACGTACTGATAAAGGAGAAACTCCATTTTATTATGCTTTTTTATATGGCCGGGAAGAAATAATTAAATTATTCATTGAATATCGCAAAGCTGATTTTACACAGAAAAATCAAAATGGAGAAAACATCATTTTTGCCTTAGTTAGAAATGGCAATCTATCACTTTTAGAAGAATATTTTACAGATGAGTTAGCTAATGAAAGTGATGATTATGCTAATAATTTATTACACTTAGCTTGTAACTATAATGATATCGATATTATTAATTTTTTAATAAATAAAGGCGTAGAAATTAATAAGCAAAATAAATATCGTGAAACCCCACTCTACAATGCAATTTTAAACATTAATTACCCAATCGTTAAACTCTTACTCCAAAAAGGAGCTTTAACTGATTTTAAAAACCGGGATGGGGTATTATTATCTAAGCTTTTAAAAGACACATTTTCAACATTATTAACTTATGATTTAACTAATAAAGAAAGAATTAATTACCCTCTTCACTATGCAGTTATCATTAATGATAAAAATATGTTTAGAGACAATTTAAATAAATATAATTTAGAGAATAAAGATTATTTCAATAAAAGTGTTAAAGACCTAATAAAGTCTTTAGGATATAGTAGTTTTAATACCATTATAAAAGAATATATGCATAATAGTTAAACTGCTTGCATAATATTTTTTAGTGTGTTATAATCTTTACAACCAAAGAGAGGTAACACCTCTCTTATTTTAATGTTTAAGGAGGCTTAAAGTGGAATTAGAAAAAATTAGAGAAATTGTTTTAAGGATTATTAAGGATAAAGAATATTCGCTATATGATATCTCAGAAGAGAAAATAGGAAACGATAATATTCTACAAATTTTAATAGATAAAGAACCCCATATTACGATTGATGAATTAGCCTTCTTAAATGAAGCAATCTCTTTAGAATTAGATAAAATAGATGCTAATTGGCCGCCCTACCTATTAGAGGTTTCATCGCCAGGTGCTGAAAAAGAATTACGTAATTATGAAGAGATAGCAAATAGTGTTGAAAAATATGTTTATTTAGAAGTTGCTGATGCAAATTATTTTGGCTATTTATTAGAAGTTAATCCGGAGTACTTAGTCATTAAATTAAATTTAAAAGGTAGAATTAAAAAACAACAAATAGCTATCAATGATATTAAATTCATTCGCTTAGCAGTAAAGGTTTAAAGGAGAAAATATGATTAGTAAAGAATTTTACAAAAATCTAAATGATGTTAGTGAGAATAGAGAATTACCTAAAGAAGATTTATACGAAATAGTTAAAAGAGCTTTTGTATATGCCTTCAAAAAAATATTTGGTAATGAATCTTGTCGTGTTGTTCTAAACCCTGACAAACAAGAAATTAATATTTATAAAGTAGAAAGAGTTGTTGAAGAATATAGTCAAACTCCAGCTGAAGATGGCATAAGTGAAATATTACTTGAAAATGCCCGTAAACTTAAAGGCAAATCTAATGTTAAAGTTGGTCAAATCATTGAAACGCCAGTGGCTATGTCTGAACTTGGTAGACAAGGCGCAAATATGATGAAATCTACTTTTAATCAAAGCTTGAAACAATTAGAAAGAGAAAAAGCAGAGGCTTATTTTAAAAACTTAGAAGGCGAAATGATTAAAGCTAAGGTAGTAGATGTTAAAGAAGACTTTTTAATTTTAGATATTGGTAGAAATATTACTACTTTTTTACCAAAGAAAGAATTATTAGTTAATGATAAACCAATGGTTGGCGATTATCTTCGCGTATTTATTCGTAAAGTTGAGCATACTAATAAAGATCCAAAGGTTTATGTAAGTAGAAATGATCGCAATTTAATAAATCGTCTACTAGAAACTTATATTCCAGAAATAGCCGAAGGAATAATTGAAGTTAAAGGAATAGCTCGTGATCCAGGTGATAGATGTAAAATTGCAGTTTATTCAAATGATCCAAACGTTGAAGCTGTAGGTGCTTGTGTTGGCGAAGGTGGAAGTAGAATTAAGGAGATTATTGATGCCTTAAATGGTGAAAAAATTGACTTATATAAATGGAGTCCAAACATTGAAGAAACTATTGCTAATAGTTTACAGCCAGCCACAGTAACTAAAGTATTAAATGTTGATCCTAAAACTAAAACTTCAGTAGCTATTGTCCCAGACGATGAATTAAGTTTAGCTATTGGTAAGTCTGGTCAAAATGTGCGTTTAGCTGTTCAATCATCAGGTTGGAAAATTGACATTAAGTCTTTAAAACAAGCTTTTGATGAAGGATTAGTAAATTTATGATGAAAGAGAAAAAATTAGTTTTAAGAACTTGTGTTGTCAGCAAAGAAGTTTGTGAAAAAAAAGACTTGATTAGAGTAGTAAGAACTCCTGAAGGACAAGTTATTATTGATTTAAAAGGTAAGGCTAATGGAAGAGGAGCTTATCTAAAAAAAGATAAAAATGTAGTATTAAAGGCTCAAAAAACTAAAGCTTTAGATAAAAAATTGGAGGTAGAGGTTCCTAGTAATATTTATGAAGAACTTCTAAATATTCTAAATGATGAAAACTCTAAATAATATTGGTCTTTGTTTTAGAGCAGGACATATTTTAGTTGGTGAAAATTTAGTAGTAGAAGCAATTAGAAAAAATGATATTTGTTATATTTTTCTAGCTAATGATGCAGGAAAAAACACTACTAAGAAAATACTTGATAAAGCTAATTTTTATCAAATAGAAGTTAATTTGAATTATGATACATTTTCCTTATCTAAGGCAATAGGTAAGGAAAATAAGAAGGTATTAGGTATTAAGAAAAGTGGAGAATCATTTTTGAAAATATTAAGAAAGTAGGTGTTTCTATGCCTAAATCAAAAAAGAAGGAAAAACGAATTTCAAATATACCTCAAGTTAGTAAAGAACAAGAGGAAAAAGTGATAATTTATAAGCCTAACATGACAGTTTTAATGTTAGCTACGGCCTTAGGAAAACCATTAAACCAAGTGATGATGAAATTGATCCAAAATGGAATAATGGCTAGTCAAAGCGATATTGTTGATAGAGATACTGTAGAGTTAATCGCTCTTGATTATAATTATGAAATTAAAGATGAAGTCATTACTGATGCGGCTCGTTTTGATGAATTTAAAATTGTTGATGATGAAGCAAATTTAGTTAAAAGACCACCTGTAGTTACTATTATGGGGCATGTTGACCATGGTAAAACAACATTGTTAGACACGATACGTAATTCACGGGTAGCATTAGGTGAAGCTGGTGGGATTACACAACACATCGGTGCATATCAAATTAATCATAATGGTTATGACATAACATTCATTGATACGCCTGGACATGCAGCGTTTACTCAAATGCGTGCTAGAGGTGCATCTATAACTGATATTGTTGTCTTAGTAGTAGCTGCTGATGATGGTGTTATGCCACAAACAGAAGAAGCTATTGAACATGCTAAAGCGGCAAAATGCCCAATCATTGTAGCTGTAAATAAAATTGATAAACCACAAGCAAATCCGGACCGAGTTAAAGAAGAATTATCACGTTATAATTTAATTCCTGAGGAATGGGGCGGCGATACGATCTATGTTAATATTTCCGCTTTAAAAGGAACAGGTGTAAAGGAATTATTAGAAAATATAGAATTGGTTGCTGATATTAAAAACTTACAAGCTAATCCAAATCGTTTAGCTATGGGTACGGTAATTGAAGCAGGTCTAGACAAAAATAAAGGTCCTTATGCCACACTACTTGTTCAAAATGGAACTTTAAAAGTTGGTGATGCATTAGTATGTGGCGAAACTTTTGCTAAAGTAAGAACAATGGAAGATGATCGCCATATAAGATATCAAGAAGCTAAACCAAGTCAAGCTTTAATGGTTACAGGTCTTGATAGCGTATGTCAAGCCGGTGATAAATTTATGGTTTTTGCTAGTGAACAAGAAGCAAAAGCAATCGCTGCTGAACGCAAAATTAGAGCTAAAGAAAAAGAAACAGAAGGAAATAAGCCAAGAAACATCAATGATCTATTTAATAAAATTGATAATAAAAATAAAGAATTAAATATAATTATTAAAGCAGATGCTCAAGGTAGTTCAGAGGCATTAAGAAATTCTTTATTAAAAATTGAAGTTCCGGATGTGACTTTAAACATTATTAGATGTAATGTTGGTACAATAACGGAAGATGATATCAATTTAGCGGATGGATCTCAAGCCTTAATCATTGGTTTTAATGTACGACCTATGCCAAATGTTAAAACTACTGCACAAGCTAAGAAAGTTCAAATTAGATTATATAGCATTATTTATGATGTAACTAATGATATTGAGGCAGCTTTAAAAGGTTTACTTGACCCAGTTTATGAAGATGTTGTAACAGGCTACTTAGAAGTTAGAGAATTATTCAAAATATCTAAAGTAGGTACTATTGCTGGTTGTTATGTAACAGATGGTTATGTAACTAATACTGCAACAATAAGACTATTAAGAGAAGGTATCGTTGTTTATGAAGGTAAGCTAGCTACTTTACGTCGTTTTAAAGATGATGTTAAAGAAGTTAAAAACGGGTATGAATGCGGTGTTAGAATAGATGGATATAACGACATCAAAATTGGTGATGTTATTGAAGCTTCTACCGCTAAAGAGGTAAAACAATGAACGAGATCAAATTAAGAAGATTAGAATCACTAGCTCAAAGAGAATTATCTTTATGGTTATTAAATAAAGCTAAGGCTGATGAATTAAAAGAAATATCAGTAACGGCAATAAAAATTACAAATGATTTATCATATATGACAATCTATTATGTTGTTTATAATAAAGACAAACAAGATTTATTAACTACAATTTTAGAGAATCGCAAGAGTGAAATAAGAACCTATTTAGCAAGTAAAATAGGTGCTCGTAAGATGCCAGAATTGTTATTTAAATATGATACGTCTATAGATTATGGTAATCATATCGACGATCTATTAAAGAAAATCAATGAATAATAAAAAAAGAGATTGCAATCTCTTTTTTTATATTTTAAAAAGCTTGTAAATATAATTTTCACAAATGAAACCCTTTACATTTTTTTAAGTGCTATAACTGTAATAGCTTAAACTTTAAGTGTTTAAGTAAAGCTTATTATAAATTAGGAGGATGAAATGAAAAAGCTATTTAGCATAATGGTTATGTTAGTCTTAGCCCTATTTACAATTACCTCTTGTAATAAACAAGAAGATGATCAAAAAATTAATGTAAAATGGGTAGATTTAACTTCTGATAACGCAGTGTTAAAAGAAGAAAAAATTGAAAGTGATAGTAAACTTGTTATTTGACACCAGAAAAAGAAGGTTAGATATTTGACAAGTGGTATTCTACACCATCTATGAACAAAGAATTTGATTTTAATAAGACAATTACATCCGACACTACAGTATTTGGTAATTTCGTAGTCGATGCTTTTGAAGTAGATACTAGAGATTTCTATATTCTTGGTAGTAGTAATAATCAAAGTTCTGTAATGTATGGTACTAATTTTACTATCGGCGATGAAAGTAAACAAAAATTAACAAAAACTGAATCTGATACAGAAAATATCTATACTATAACTATTGATTTATATGTAGGAGATAAATTCCCACTAGCTATCGATGAAAAAGTTAGTAATCAAAGGGGCTTTGGGTACATAATAGGTGATGTTAGCGATTACGTAAGAGAAGAAAAATCATATTTATCTAATGATTCAAGAAAAGCTGATATCGCAGTTTCAATGGATGGTAATTACACTATTACTTTAACAACACACCCTTGGGCTGATATATATGATGTTGATGACGAATATTATTCAGAAGAAACTAAAGAAAATTACAATTATAATACAATTGATACTATTGAAATTGTAAGAAATGGCGATCCTGTTAATGAATCTAGTTCTGAACCATTAAAAATAATGATAAAAGGTTCTTATATTACAGCGTGGGGACATAATACAAGTGAAGAATATACAATGACTTATAATGAAGAAAGTAAAATGTATGAATATTCACATGAGTTTGTAGCAGGAGATTCATTCTGTTTCTATAATTTTGTCAAATATGAAGGCGAAGATGGCCAAATGCATAATACATTAGGACCAATCAATATTAATTCTAGTAAAGTTGATCAAGAAAACTCTGATGTTGAATATCTAGATTTAACACAAGGTAATATAGGAACATTAGCTAATGGTACTTATAGTTTTACATATGATTATACAAAAGATTCTATAGTTATCGAATATAGCGATACCTTCAAAGGACAATATATTCTAAATGAGATATGGTATGTAGCTGGTAGTGGCGTGACTGAACCTTTAAAGAGCAGTCAATATGGCAATAATCTAACAGATGCTCAAAAATTAGAAAAATTAGATGATAACACATCTGAAATCACTATGGATTTAGCTAAAGGTGATATGTTCCAAATTGTTGGTGATAAGAATTATGCTTATTCTCATAGCTTATCTGATTTAAAAGATGCTTCATAGATGGTGTAGAATATTTCTATAAAGCTGAAGATAATATGGCTTGTAGAGTAGATGGTAATTATACTTTCACACTTCA
Source organism: uncultured bacterium (assembly GCA_949293265.1). Classification (GTDB taxonomy): domain Bacteria; phylum Bacillota_I; class Bacilli_A; order Acholeplasmatales; family Anaeroplasmataceae; genus CALUXS01. Next base: position 29,492 of record CASFCK010000010.1, on the reverse strand, counting down.
TCTAGATTCAAAATCTCCACTTGGTGATTATATAACTTGGAAAAGAAATGGGGATATTATACAAGAATTTGTTGTTGATTATGATGTATATTTAAAATATGCCCCTGATTGGAAAATTTCCCAAACTTATACAACAAGTGATGGAAAAGTTCAAATAGGCACATGGTTAGAGGCAAATACAGAATTTTGTTTCATATAATACGATAAAGGAACACCAATTGAAGAAGTTGGTTCATATTCTAATCCAGGTTTATTTATCGATGGTCAAATGATTGGTACAACTGGTGAATTTAACGACAAGATTACAGGAGATACAGGTAACAATAATGCAAAAGCTAAAGCTTCAGGTTACTATACTATTCAAATTGATTTTACAAAAGGATCTCCGATAATAGATGTAGTTTCTTACCAAGAAAGTTTACCTGCATATGATGTAGTAATTAAAGGCCCAGCTTATGATGGAACTTGGGATAATTCAGAAAAATTTGCAGCAACTAATGGTATTGTTGAATTAAGTGTAACTTTAATAGGAACTAATAATGAATTTGGATTTACTTTATATTCTGATTCATTTGGTGGTAAATATGGTGAATACGTAGGTTACAACAACTTAGGAACTAAAGGTGATGCTAATAGTGTAATGGCTCAACAAGCTAATAACGGAAATAATTTTGTATGTACAAAAACAGGTAAATAGCGAATTGTTATAGATAGAATAAGTGGTCAAGCTGTAGTTGATTTCTATTATGCTGATTAATTTAAGTAAATATTAATAAAAAGAAAGAGTATTAGTGGTATACAATTGATGTATAAAAACTAATACTCTTTTATTATTTATCAAGATTTATTTTTTTAAGCTTTACTTTATGTCTTAATTCATGATCTAAATATTTAACTAAATCATTTAAGAAAGTTGTATCATATTTTTCTATTTCACCAGCATCAACTAAAGTTGTTAATTTTGGATCAATAGGCATTTTAATTAAAGGTTTAATATTAAAATGATTAGCGATATCAATAAGCTTAGAAGGACCAAAAGGTTCAATTACAGTTTTACAATTTGGACATTCAATATAACTCATATTTTCAACTAAACCTAAAATAGGGATATTCATCATATTAGCCATTTTAACAGCCTTACCAACAATCATTTGAACTAAATCTTGCGGTGTAGAAATAATTATAACACCATCAAGCGGAATAGATTGGAAAATAGTAAGAGCTACATCACCAGTTCCAGGTGGCATATCAATAAATAAATAATCTAAATCTTCCCATAAAACATCTTCATAAAATTGTTTGATCGCTCCACCAACTACAGGACCACGCCATAAAACAGGGTCATCTTCATTAGGTAATAAAAGATTAATAGATACTATTTTTATGCCGTTAGAACTTAATTGGGGGAACATTAAATTTTCATTACCAGATATCGCATCCTTAACCCCAAAAGCTTTAGGTATAGAAGGTCCGGTAATATCGGCATCTAAAATTCCAACTTTATAACCATTTTTTTGGTATGCACTAGCTATTAGTGATGTCGTTGCAGATTTGCCAACTCCACCCTTACCTGATACAACCCCAATTATATGTTTAATGTGTGAATATTGATTTAAATTAAAATATTTTGGAGCTCCTTCACACTTAGAGCTACAAGTTGCACAATTATGATCACATTCAGCCATGTTTTTCACCCGAAGCTAATTATATCAAATTATTTTTAAAAATTAAATAAATATGCAAAAATAATTATTTATTTGCCTATATATTAAATGGAGGAGACGAAAATGAGAAAAATAAGTATATTATTAATGTTATTATTGGTTGTATTATCTATGACTAGTATTAAATCACAAGCCGCATCAGAATATACAGGCTTTGATGAAATAATGCTAGAAAGTGGAAAACTATTAAAAAATTATACGAATGCTGAATATGAAGAATATTATAAACATGTCGATAAAAGAAGATTTTGGGGTTGGAATGTTTATATTGTGAACAACAAAATCCCATGTACTTATATAGCTAGAACAGTTTATGAAACCACTAATACAGGTGAAGAAGAAATAACATATGAAATCAATGTAACAACAGAAACCGAGGTTAAAACAATCATTAATGCTAGCGGTTCAATTTCTTATGGTTTATCAGGATCAGTCAAAAAATTCAAACATGATTTAGATGCTGAAGTCGGTTTAGAATATAAATATCAAATAACGGAAGGAAAAACTAAAACAGAAAAGCTTAAAATACCTGTAGAAGGTAAAACCAAACTTTTAGTTACTGTTACAGGTACAGGTTATGTTACTAACGGAGTAGCAAGTTATTATTCTCTTTGGTTAAATGTTGAAAGAGGAGGATTTGAATATTTCACGATAACTAGCGAGTATCAAACAATTGAAAAAGTGGCTGTACAATGAGAAAATTTACACTAATTAGCCTAATGATTTTATTGATTGTAAATATTTATATTTATTATAATTCTGAAGTGAAATATGACTATAAAATCTATGCTTTAAAATCAATTTATAATTATATTTATGAACCAAGTAGAACCTATTTTCTTAATTTTTACATTGATGAAAATTTAAGAGAAGAAAGTTTCACATATTATTTAAAACAAGACGACAATAAGATAGGCATTGATATTAAAGATAAAAATATAATTGCTTCTGAAAATATAATGGGAATAAATTATTTAAATATTAGTTTAGAGTTTTATTTAACTATGCCTATAGATACATTTAAAAAAACTTATCTATTGTTAGAAGGCTTAAATAAATATGAATTAGATATAGGCTATTTTTATACTTATTATCAAAAAGAATTAAATTATTTTCCATATAATTATATTGAGCCTAAATATAGTAACAATATATTAACTGATATTGTTATCAAAACTGATGCGGTTATTGATGAAGCTAGAATAACGCCTAATATAAATATCAATTTAGAAAAAAACTATCAAGGCTATGAACTAAATTTAGAATATCAAGAAAACTATTATTTATATAAAACATATATTTTAATATTTCAAGAAAAAAATAAATATGTTATCGATTGTCCGCGGTTTAAAATTACTAATAATTATTTATCTGAAAATTTAGAATATTTAAGTGAAGGTGTTAAATATGCTTAAAATGGTTAATCTAAATTACAACAAAAGATTTAAACATATTTTAAAAAATATTAATTTAACTATATATGATAACAGCTTTAATATAATCGTTGGTGAAAATGGTTGTGGTAAAACCACATTATTAAAAATTATTACTAGGTCTATAAAAAATAAAGCTTATAAGACTAATTTTAAAGATGTTTTTTATTTATCTGATAAATTCGTCTTACCAGGAAATAAGTATGTTAAAGATTTTTTATATATGGCAATAAATTGTTTTAAATGTAGTATAAATATTGATAAAGTAATCAATTATCTTGAATTACCAAATAAAAGAATAAAAGATTTATCAAAAGGTAATTATAAAAAGACAGCTCTTGTTTATAGCTTTATTACAGGAGCTGATTTAATTATTTATGATGAAATACTTGATGGTTTAGATAAAAATGTAGTTAAAAAGATTTTAAAATTTTTAAAAACTCTTGATAAAACAATAATTATAGTTACACACTTTTTAAAATTATTTAGATATTTTAAATATAATTTAATTGAATTAAATGAAGGAGAAATAGTAAATGAAGAAGATAGAACGACAATTTGAATATTTCTTAAGTTCTAAAAATTTCGTTATTATCTATATATTATTATTAATTGGTTTTGGCACTATCTTAAACACAATTGATAAAGATATTTTTTATAGTGAAAGTCTCTTATACATAAAAATAATAATTGTTATTTTAAATATATATTTATTTCTATATATAGTTAGTGCTAAGCTTTATGAATTTTCTATTTATTTCTCATATCAAAGAAAATTTATAGCTAGAGTTTATTTAAGAATATATTTAAAATATTTTTTAATTAGCACATTATATATATTTTTCATTTATAATATTGTAGCTTACCTAAAAGTAAGATACTTTAAGGTTGATATTAATCTTTTATTTAGTTTAGGCTTATATTTTTTAATTTTATTATTATTTAATGCTAATATAAATCTCATTTTTACTGGTATTTTAGGGGTTATATTCACTTTTTTTAGTAATATAGCATTTTTATTTATTTCGATAATGTTAAACAATATCTATATACCTAATTTTTATTATGATGGTTCATATTATATAAATATGTCTTTAAAGATAATGGGTCTTTATCTAATCGGATTTATACTAGGATATTTTCTAATATTTAATTTTAAAGAAAGGAGATAAAACCGCTTTCATTTATGTAAAAAAGATGCTATAATTATAACATTAAAGGAGATTTTATATATGGCATTAAGACATGAAGCAATTTTACAAATTAATGAAATTTGTGATCGCTATATTAATGAACCATCTCCACTAATGCTAGTTTTAGCAGATGTACAAAGGGAATATGGTTATATTCCTTTGGAGGTGCAAGAATTAATAAGTGCGAAATTAAATATTCCAGTTAGTGAAATATATGGAGTAGTTACTTTTTATTCATTATTTAGTTTAAAACCTAAGGGACGTTACGTTATTGGGGTATGCATAGGAACGGCTTGTTATGTAAAAGGTGGCCAAAATGTTTTAGATAAGTTTTCAGAATTACTAGGTATTAAAGTTGGCCAAACTACTAGTGATGGTTTATTTACACTTGATGGATTAAGATGCATTGGTGCTTGTGGTATAGCTCCGGCTTTAACTATTAATGGTAAGGTTTATCCTAGAGTTAAATTAAACGATGTTCAAAGAATTATAAATGAATATAAGAATATGAAGATGGAGTAACGATATGGCAAAGTATAAGAATTTAGATGAATTTGAAAAAATTATTATTGAAGATACTCATAAATTTGCAGATAAATTAGCTGGAGAAAATCAAATTCGCCATATTGTTATATGTGGTGGAACTGGTTGTATTTCTTCAAATTCTAAAGCTATTTTAAATGAATTTCAAAAAGAGATAGATGAAAGAAATTTAGCATATAAGGTTACAGTGAATCTTGTTGGTTGTTTTGGGTTTTGTTCACAAGGACCATTTGTTAAAATTTATCCAGAAGATACGCTTTATAGAATGGTTAAAGTTCAAGATGTTAAACGAATAATAGAACTTGATATTGAAGGTGGACAAATAGTCGAAGATTTAGTTTATGAAGACCCAAATACTAAGGTTAAATATCCACGTCAAGATGATATTCCTTTTTATCAAAAACAAATGCGAATAGCCTTGCATGGCTGTGGGATAATTAATCCTGAAAGTTTACATGAAGCACTAGGTTATGATGCTTTTAAAGGCTTAGTAAAAGCCTTAAGTATGGATCGCCAAGATGTTATTAATGAGGTTCTAAATAGTGGTTTAAGAGGTAGAGGTGGTGGTGGCTTCCCTACAGGTAAAAAATGGCAATTTGCATATGATCAAAACAGTTCAGTGAAATATGTGATTTGTAATGGTGATGAAGGAGACCCAGGTGCTTTTATGGACCGCTCTATATTAGAAGGTAATCCGGTTAATGTTATTGAAGGTATGATGATAGCTGGTTATGCAATTGGCGCTCATGATGGGTATTTTTATGTTAGAGCTGAATATCCTGTTGCGGTAGATAGATTACGTAAAGCTATTAAATCATTAGAAGAAGTTGGTTTATTAGGTAATAATATTTTAGGCTCAGGATTTAGTTTTAGAGCCCATATCAGATTAGGAGCAGGTGCCTTCGTTTGTGGTGAAGAAACGGCTTTAATAAACTCAATTGAAGGTAAGAGAGGTATGCCACGTCCACGTCCACCATTCCCAGCTGTTAGTGGCTTATGGGGGAAACCAACAATTATAAACAATGTTGAAACCTTGGCAAATGTGCCATATATATTAAGAGTTGGAGCTGAAACATTTAGTAAGATTGGTACAACGAAATCGAAAGGAACTAAAGTTTTTGCTTTAGGTGGTAAAGTTAAAAATGTTGGTTTAGTTGAAGTACCAATGGGAACAACTTTAAGAGAACTTATTTATGAAATAGGAGAAGGTATACCTAATAATAAACGTTTCCAAGCGATTCAAACTGGGGGACCTTCAGGTGGTTGTCTAACCTTACAAGAATTAGATACACCTATTGATTTCGATAACCTTGTTGAAAAAGGTTCGATGATGGGTTCAGGTGGCGCTATAGTTATGGATGAAGATAACTGTATGGTCGATGTTGCTAAGTTTTATTTAGAATTTATTTGCGATGAATCATGTGGTAAATGTAGTCAATGTCGTATAGGCACTAAGAGATTATTAGAAATATTAGATAAAATAACTAGTGGTCAAGGTGAGCTTAGTGATTTAGATAAATTAGAAGAATTATCAGCATCTTTAAAAGTTGGTAGTTTATGTGGCCTTGGTCAATCAGCAGCTAATCCAATTTTATCTACCTTACATAAATTTAGAGATGTTTATGTTCGTCATATAGTTGATAAAAAATGTGATGCTGGTGTATGTAAGAGCTTAATGAGCTATAAAATTGATCCAGAGCGTTGTAAAAAATGTTCTGTTTGTGCTAAAAATTGCCCTACTAAAGCAATTACAGGTGTTGTTGGTAAAGTTCCGTTTGTTATTGATCAAACTAAATGTGTTAAATGTGGAGTATGTTTCCAATCTTGTATGTTCCACGCAATTTCTAAAAACTAGAGGTGTAATATGAGCAAGATAAATATTTTTGTTGAAGGAATTAAATATGAAGTTGATGATAAACAAACTTTACTAGAAGCTTTAAGGACTTGTGGTTATAATGTTCCTAGTTTATGTTCTTGGCAAAACGGAAAATGTTCGTTAGCTAGTTGTAGAGTATGTTTAGTTAGAGTTAAAGGGGAACGAAGATTAGTTCCATCTTGTGCATATCCTTTAAGAGATGGCTTAGAAGTGTCTATTAATGATCCAGATGCAGTAATTGCTAGAAGAACTAGTGTTGAACTATTACTTTCAAACCATTCTTTTGATTGTCAGTCATGTCCTAAAAATGGTCAATGTGAATTATTAGAAGTTTCAAGAATAGTTGGAGCAAGACCAGATGTATATAAAGGTTCTAAAACAGAGACAACTTATGATGAATTAGCGGCTGGTATAATTAGAGACACCTCAAAATGTATATTATGTGGAAGATGTATAGAAGCTTGTAAAGATTTACAAGGTTTAGGTATTTTAGGCTTTGAAAAACGAGGTTTTAATACAATTGTAGGTCCAGCAGAAAACCGTTCTTTCAATGCTGTTCCATGTATTCAATGTGGCCAATGTACATTAGTTTGCCCAACCGGAGCTTTAATGGAACACTCAGAAATAGATAAGCTAGATAAAGCTTTCCAAGATGGTAAAATAGTAATTGTTCAAACAGCTCCTGCTGTTAGAGCGGCAATTGGCGAAGAATTTGGCGAAAAAATAGGTACTTCAGCTACAGGTAAAATGGTTGCAGCTTTACATAGACTTGGTTTTTATCGTGTTTTTGATACTAATTTCGGTGCTGATTTAACAATCATGGAAGAAGCAAATGAATGGATTCATAGGGTAACAACTAAAGCAATGACACCTATGATAACATCATGTTCACCAGGCTGGGTAAATTATATCGAATATTATTACCCAGAATTAATAGGACATTTATCTAGTTGTAAATCTCCACACGAAATGATGGGGGCTATAATTAAGACCTATTATGCTGAAAAACATAAATTAGATAAAACGAAAATATGTGTTGTGTCAATTATGCCATGTACAGCTAAAAAATACGAAAAAGATCGTAAAGAAAATACAGTTGATGGTTTAAAAGATGTAGATGTTGTCTTAACAACACGCGAATTAGCTAAATTAATAAGAAGAGCAGGTATATCATGGAAGAAATTACCAGAAGAAAATTTCGATGATGATTTGATTGGTGAATATACAGGTGCAGGTGTAATTTTTGGTGTTACTGGTGGTGTTATGGAAGCAGCCGTTAGAACAGCTTATCATTTAATTACAGGTAAAGAACTAGAACCTGTTGAATATAAACCGGTTCGCGGTCTAAAAGGTATAAAAGAAGCTAGTTTAGATATTAATGGTCAAACTTATAATTTAGCGGTAGCTAGTGGAATGAAAAATGCTAAGATTTTATTAGAGGAAATAAAAAATAATAAATCTAAATATGATTTTATTGAAATTATGGGTTGTCCTGGTGGCTGTATTAACGGTGGTGGGCAACCATATGTTAAAGAATTATTCTTACCTAATGAAGATGATGATATTAGAGATACATTTATCCAAAAACGAGCAAAAGTGTTATACGATGAAGATAAAGGTAAGGAAGTTAGAAGAAGCCATTTAAATAAAGATATTCAAAAATTATATGAAGATTTCCTTGAAGAACCAGGTTCAATAATTTCACATAAAGTTCTTCACACAACTTATAATAAGCATAGGGAAAAATACCCTAATCAAGAAGAAGACTAAAACGAAGGATAATTAGCGATAATTATCCTTTTTTGGCTATTATGTCAGGTTTTAATTGAAAAATAATTTGAAATATGCTAAAATAACATATATTTTTCTAAAAGGAGGGACTAAGCTTGAAACTTAATGATAGGGGTTTATTAGTAGTAATATCAGGGCCATCAGGAGTTGGAAAAGGTACTGTAAGAAAGGCCTTATTTGATATGCCTGAACAAAATTTTGTTTATAGCGTATCTATGACAACACGTTCTAAACGTAAAGGCGAAGTCGATGGTGTAGATTATTATTTTGTTTCAAAAGATGAATTTAAGAAGCGTATAGAAGAAAATAAATTTTTAGAATATGCAACATTCGTTGGTAATTACTATGGTACGCCTTTAGATAAAGTTGAAGAGCAATTATCAATTGGTAAAGAAGTAATTCTTGAAATTGAAGTTGAAGGTGCACTTCAAGTAAGAGATAAAGTTAAAGATGCGGTTTTAATATTCTTAGTTCCACCTTCAAGAGAGGCTCTTTATAATCGCCTACGTAATCGGGGAACTGAAACCGAAGAAGTTATTGAAGAAAGAATAGCTAAAGCTAATCGCGAATTTAAACTAGCATATAAATATGATTATATTGTAGTTAACGATGAAGTTGTAAATGCAGCGGATAGAATAATGGCTATTATCAGAGCTGAACACGCTAAAACTGAACGTTCAATACATCAATATATGAAACTTATTGAAGGTAATTAAAAAAAATGCTATAATAATAAAACGGAGGTAATAATATGGCAGAAAACGAAAAAATTGATGGTATGCGTTATCCTTCTATCGATGATTTATTAGGTGTTATAGATTCAAAATATAAATTAGCATATGCAGCAGCAAAAAGAGCTAAAATTATTGAAGAAGAAAATTATACATCTTTAGATCACCCAAAATGTAAAAAACCAATTGGTCAAGCATTAGAAGAAATATTAGCAGGAGATACAACAATCACTTTTAGTGATGATAAAAACGATTAATTAATCGTTTTTTTTATAATTATGAAAGAAAATATTAAACTAAAGCTAGAATTATTACCAGATAAACCGGGCTGTTATCTAATGAAAGATATAACAAATAAAGTAATATATGTAGGTAAAGCCAAAAACTTAAAAAATAGAGTTAGAAGTTATTTTCACGGTTCCCATAATGCTAAAACAACTAAATTAGTAAGTGAAATTAATGATTTTGACTACATTATAACAAGTACAAACAAAGAAAGTTTTGTATTAGAAATAAATCTAATCAAGCAATATGATCCTAAATATAATATTTTATTAAAAGATGATAAAACCTACCCTTTTATAGCGTTAACGAACGAAAAAAATCCCCGTTTAATAGTTACAAGAGAACCGCGAAAGAAAAATAATGCAAAATATTTTGGACCTTATCCAAATGTAAAAGCAGCAAGATCAGTTCAAAATTTATTAAATCAATTATTTCCATTACGTAAATGTAAAAATATTCCTAAAAAAGAATGTTTATATTATCATCTTAACTTATGTTTAGGTCCTTGTATAAATAAAGAAGAAATAGATTATACAAGTTATAAAAAAGATATAATTGATTTTTTAAATGGTAAAACTAAAAATGTCATTGAAATATTAGAGAAAAAAATGCAGCAAGCAGCAACAAATTTAGAATTTGAAAAAGCTAGTGAATATCGTGATGAAATTAACAATATTAAAAATACGACTTCAAAACAATTAATAGATTTAAACAGTGATATATTTGCTGATTATATAGGCATATACAGTAAAGATGATTATTTAGCAATTCATATTTTAATGATGCGTCAAGGCAATATCGTGGCACATTATAATACGATTTTACCAATTATAACTGATGAAAATGATACGTTTAATGGCTTTATGACGCAATATTATAATCCTAACATAACGCCAAAGGAAATATATATAAATGAGAATTTATATGATGAAACACTATCAGAAATAATAAATTCTAATTTTATTATTCCCCAAAAAGGTTCTAAACATCAAGTTTTAGAGATGGCTAATTTAAACGCCAAAAAAGATTTAGAAAACAAATTTTTAATAACTAGAAATAAAGCATTAAGAGATATCGAAACTATTGAGGCTCTTGGTAAATTGTTAAATATTAAGACTCCATACATAATTGAATCTTTTGATAATTCAAATTTGTATGGTGAATACCCTATTTCTGCTTTAGTTGTTTACAAAAATGGTCGAGCTTGTCCTAAATTATTTCGTAAATACCATGTTAAAACCGTTCAAGGAGCTAACGACTATGAAACGATGAAAGAAGTCGTTTATAGACGATACCTAAGATTAAAACTTGAAAATAAAGAAATGCCTGATTTAATTTTAATGGATGGCGGTAAAATACAAGTTCATGCTTGCCTTTCGGTTTTACAAAGCCTTAATATTTCTATTCCGGTTGGTGGTATTCAAAAAGATGAACACCATCGAGCTAAATTGATATTTTTTAATGAACAAGAAATTCCAATTGAAAAAAATAGTCCTATTTATTTATTAATCGCTAATATTAGTGAACGCGTTCATGATTTTGCGATTAGCTTTTTTAGAAGTACAAAAGCTAAAGGGTTATTTTCTTCAAAATTAGATAATATAAATGGTTTAGGAAAAGCAAGAAAAGAGAAACTTTTAAAAGAATTTATTACGATTGATAATATTAAAAATGCCAGTATTGAAGATATTACTAAGATAGGAATACCAGAAAATGTAGCTAAAGCTATATTAGCTAAATTAAAGGATGATGATAAGTGAGAATATATGGTTTAGTTAAAGTAATAAATAAGCAAAAAAGAATATATGGAGTTAAAACTTTTTCGCGTATTTATTATATATATTTCAAACGTTCCCTTTATCAAACATTTAAAAATTATTTAAATGAAAACAATTTAATAGATTTAGAAGTAATGGAACCTAAAATGCAAGGTAAGTATTTCGCTTATCCGGTTTATTACATATCAAAGATTAAGTCTTTATTATTAAATAAATTATATTTTTCAGAAGAAAATAACAATTTATCTTTAAAACATTTATTTAAAAGCATAAGAAATGTCTTAATTTTAGATTTAGAAATGACAATGCCTCCATTTAATTATAAAGGTTCATATGAGCCTACAATCATAGAAATGGGCTATGTTTTATATGATGATAAAGGAAATATGAAATTAAATTACAATGAGTATTTAAAAACAGATCAAGAATTAAGTAATAGGACTATTAATTTCCTAAAATTAAAACCAAGAGATTATTATAAAAATGCAGTTACATTTTATAAATCTTATAACGAATTAAAAAGAAATTTAAGAAAATATAAACCGACTTTAATTGTTTATGGTAAAAATGATATCTTAATTCTTAAGAAGGCCTTTGCTAAATATAATTTGCCCAATATATTAAATTATATAAGGGTGATTAATTTAGCAAGTTTAATTGAAAATTATTACCACCATAAAAACGAAGTTGGCCTATTTAATTTATATAACGCATATTATAAGACTGATTTAAAACAAACCCATGATGCTTTAGATGATGCAAAAATAACTTATGAAGTTTATAAAGCATTTAAAAAAGATATATTATTAGAAATTAAAACAATATAAAAAAAGCGCAGCTGCGCTTTTTTATTTTAGAACCATAAATATAGGTATAATCATAGGTTTACGATCAGTTTCTTCATAAATCAACTTTGAAAGATATTCTTGAACATTGTATTTTAAAATATTTAAATTGACAAGTTTAACTTTTTGTAATTCAGAATTTATATACTTTTTTGCACAATTTATTATATGCTTAGTTAAATCTTCACTATCTTTCATATAGATGAAACCACGTGAAACAACTTGGGGATCAATTGGTAAGATTTTTTTATCAGGATTTATAGTAACAACTAAGCTAAATAAACCGTCCTCAGATAATATCTTTCTTTCCCTTAAAATATTACCCGAAATATCACCAACTTGACTACCATCAATATAAACCTCTCCTGAATGAACATGACCACTTATTCTAGCACCATGTTCATTTATAGATAAGACGTCACCATTTTCTAGAATAAAGGCGTTTTCTGGTTTAACGCCACAACTAATAGCTAAATCAGCATGTACCCTTTGCATCCGGTATTCCCCATGGACAGGAACAAAATATTTAGGTTTTAATAAAGCTTGAATAAGTTTTAATTCATTTTGACTAGCATGACCAGATGTGTGTGTGTCAGTTAAAGGTGAATGAGTTATAACTTCACAACCATTTTTAATTAATAAATTTATAGTTTTATTAATTCCTTCTTGATTACCAGGTATAGGTGAAGAAGAAAAGATGATAGTATCACCAGGAACTAATTTGATTTGACGGTGTGTACCACTAGCTATTCTTGATAACGCCGCAAGAGGCTCACCTTGCGAACCAGTACAAATCAATGTCGTTTCTTCAGGACGATAGTTTTGTAAATCTTCAGGCTCTATAAGTGTTCCTTTTGGTGGTTTAATATAACCAACCTGTTGACCTATTTCAATGGTTTTAGACATTGATCTACCAAAAACTGCAACTTTACGATTATGAAGAACAGAAGCTTCAATAATTTGCGAAACACGGTAAATGTTAGAAGCAAATGTTGCGACTATAGCGCGGCCTTTTATATGAGAAAAAAGTTCGTTAATTGAAGTACCTATTTTACTTTCAGATTCAGTAGAACCAGGTACTAATGCATTAGTACTATCAGCTGTTAAACATAAAACACCTTCAGTTCCGATTTTAGCAAGTTTTTCATATTCCGTTTGTGGACCAACAGGTGTGAAATCTATTTTGAAATCACCAGTATGTACGAAAGAACCATACGGGGTTTTAAAAACGAAACAAAAACTATCTGGGATAGAGTGGTTTAAACGAATAAAAGATAGTTCTACATCTTTGAATTTATAAGTGAAATAAGATTTAAATTCAATGATTTGAATAGGATCTAAATCTTTAAAATCCATTAATTTATTTTGAATTAAGTCTACAGCAACACCTGCAGCATAAATTTTAGGAATTTTAACTTGTTTAAGCAAATAGGGAATACCGCCAATATGATCTTCATGACCATGGGTGATAAATAATCCGACTATTTTTTCTTGATTTTGTCGCAAATATGAAAAATCTGGAATAACATAATCAACACCTAATAAATGTTCATCAGGAAACAAAATGCCGGCATCTATAATAAAAATTTGATTATCATATTGCAATATATACATATTTTTACCAACTTCGCCTAGTCCACCTAGCGCAAAGAAAGCTAAATCTTTACGATTAATAACAGTATCCATAAATTCTCCTTTCTATAAAATCGTTTCCCTCGACTTATTATATAATAAAATCGCTTAAAATTAAATATTTTTTTAAAATAAAGGAGCTTTATTTGCCATGTAAGTGCTTACAAAGGAAATGAATTAAAACCATATTAAATTAAAGAAGTATTAGGAAAAAAGCTGTTAAGAAGTGTAATTATTGTGGCATTTTTACGGATTAAATGGTATAATATTTTTTCGAAAGGATGATATTATGTTCGCAAGTAAAATGTTATTAAGTACACTTAAAGATGTACCACAAGAAGCTAAAATTCCTTCTCATATTTTATTATTAAGGGCAGGAATGATTAAAAATGAAGTTTCAGGAGTATTTAATTACTTGCCGCTTGGCTTAAGAGTTATAAGAAAAATTGAAAATATAATTAGGGAAGAGATGGACCATAGTGGAGCATTAGAAATATTATGCTCTGCTATTCAACCTAAAGAATTATGGGTTGAATCAGGTCGTTGGCAAAAATATGGACCAGAATTAATTAGGTTTTCTGATCGTCATGACCGCGAATTTTGTTTAGGACCTACGCATGAAGAAATTTTTACTAGTTTAGTTAGAGACTTAGTTAAGTCTAGTAAAAGTCTACCTTTAAATATTTATCAAATACAAACTAAATACCGCGATGAAGTTAGACCTCGTTTTGGGTTAATGCGAAGTAGAGAATTTATCATGAAAGATGCCTATTCTTTTGATAAAGATGAAGAAGGTTTAGATAAAAGTTATCAAAATATGTATGATACTTATACTCGCATATTTAATCGATTTAAGCTAAACTTTAAAGTAGTTTTAGCAGATACCGGAGCTATTGGTGGTAATAGTAGTCACCAATTTATGGCTTTATCAGAAGTTGGAGAATCTGATATTGTTTATTGTGATGATTGTGGTTATGCAGCCGATGTTGAAAAAGCTGAGGCTAAGGTTGATTTCTATAATGGTGGAGAACTTAAAGAAATAGAAGAAGTTTATACTCCAGAAAAAAGAACAATTGAAGAAGTAGCAAATTATTTAAATATAGAACCAAAACAAATGGTTAAAACAATCATCTATTATGACAATAATAGTAAAGAATTTGTAGCAGTTTTAGTAAGAGGCGATCGTGATATTAATGAAATTAAAGTAATTAATTATCTCGATAGCACAGAAAACGATCTTCGTTTAGCTACAAATGAAGAAATTGAATCATTAGACAGTGTACATGGTTTCTGTGGACCAATTAATTTAAATATTAAAATATTAGTAGATGAAGAAGTTGCCAATCTTAATAATTGTGTAATTGGTGCTAATAAAGAATCATACCATTTGAAAAATGTAGCTTATGGTAGAGACTTTAAAGGCTTAGTTTCATGTTTTAGAAAAGCTGAGGCTGGTGATTTATGCCCTATTTGTGGTAAACCACTAAAGAAAGAAAGGGGTATAGAAGTAGGCCAAATTTTCAAACTTCAAACTAAGTATAGTTTAGCAATGAATTGTACATACACAAATGAGAAAAATGAAAACGTACCTATGGTTATGGGTTGTTATGGAATCGGTGTTAGTCGTACTCTAGCTAGTATAATAGAACAATATCATGATGATTATGGTATAATATGGCCATTAAATGTTGCTCCATATCATGTGGTAATTGTTCCTGTTAATAGTAAAGATGAAGCTCAAACAAAATTAGCAAATGAAATGTATGACAAATTAACTAAAGCTGGTGTTGAAGTAATTTTAGATGATCGTGATGCTAAGGTTGGCTTCAAATTCAAAGATTGGGAATTGATTGGTATTCCATACATCGTAACTTGTGGTAGAGATGCTATTAATGGAATGGTTGAATTTAAAAGAAGAAATGATGTTTCAAATAAATATCTATTATCTAAAGAACAAGTTATAGAAGAAATAATAAAGGCGGTTGAAGAAATATAATATGAAACAATTTAAAAGAATTCAAAAAAGATCTATTATCTTTACAATTTTACGTTTTCTTGTTCCTATTTTAGCTATAGCAGCCTGTTTTCTAATTACATTTTTAATGGGAAATGACACAAGTTCATTTTTATTAACTTTAGTATTAGCTATATTAGCTGTTTCAGCATATATGTATTTTACTAATAAAGTAAAAACTAACCAACTAATATTAGAAGATCTTATATTTAGTGAAGCAATTAAAGGTATATTTGATAAAAAGAAGACTGTTAATGCTGCAAGTTATCTTTCTATTAATGAATTAGTTAGAAATAATATCTTAGTAGAGCCTTATCGCCGTTATGGTTTTTTATATTTTGAAGCTGTTTACAATAAAGTTGTAATTAATGGTTCAAATATAACATTAGAATATCTAGAAAATAAAGGTAAAAAACGTAAAAAGACGTATTATGGTTTTGTAGGTCGTGCATTTAGGTATGAACTTAGAAGTCATAAACCTCTATATTTAATTAATAAAAATTCAAGTTTCTTTAATGTTAGTGAAAGTATAGTTGCTGATGATACATTCTTAGTATCAGGAAATCTTCAAAATTATGAGCGTTTAGTTAATAAAGGAAGTTTAACCAAATTAAAAGAATATATTAAAAACAAAGATTTAAACTTATCAGTTTTCTATTTAAATGAAGCTATATATGTATTAATTGAGAAAAAAGTTGTTACAATTAATCCTAAATTAACTCAAAAAATTGATGATAATTATATTAGTCAAATTAAAGTTGATTTAAGGATCCCACGTGAAATCGCGGATATTTTAAATATCACTAAATAAGGTGATAATATGCCAAATTATGCAGAGCTTTATGAAACTTTAATTAAAGAAAACTACCCGACTAGACAAGCTTTACAAAAAGAAATCATTAAATTAGAATCTATTTTATCTTTACCAAAAGGAACTGAACACTTTATGAGTGATCTTCATGGCGAATACCAAGCCTTTAAACACTTAGTAAATAATTGTTCAGGTGTAATAAGAGAAAAAATAAGTCTTTGTCTTTCTGATTTAAGTAAAGAAGAACAAGATGAATTTGCGACTTTAATATATTATCCAAATGAAAAATTAAAACTTATATGTAATAAATGTGAGGAATGGTATTTTAAAACTATTTATAATTTAATTCAACTTGCATCATTAATTTCTTCGAAATACTCAAGGCAATACGTTAAGAAATTTATCGCCCCTGATTATGCTTATGTAATAGATGAATTATTACATACAAAGGATAATAGTGAATCAAATATTAGAGAATATTTCAATAATATTATTAAATCTATTATTAAAACTAATGCTAGTGAAGAATACATTAAGGAACTATGTAAAATAATCAAAGCATTAGCTGTTTCTAGATTACATATTGTTGGTGATATTTTTGACCGTGGTTCCCATCCTGGCAGTATTATTGAACTATTAAAAAAACATCACTCACTAGATATTCAGTATGGTAACCATGATGTTTTATGGTTTGGTGCACATAGTGGTAATCAAGCTTTAATTTTTTATGTTATTTATAATTGTGTTAAATATAATAATTTTAGTGTATTAGAAAATAGCTATGGTATTAGTTTAAGAAAATTAATTAATTATTCAAAATTATTATATGATAATAGTGAAAATATAATTAATCCATTGATTAAAACTACCTTAATACTATTAATGAAATTAGAAGGAAAAATAATAAAAAAATATCCTCAATTATTTAATGAAGTTAATTTAGTGTTAAATAATATCGACTATATTAATTTTACCTATCAGTTTAATGGTAAAAATTATATTTTAAGAGACACAAATTTAAAAGGTATAAATTATAATGATCCATATACTATAAGTAGCGTAGAAGAAGATATAATAAATTCCTTAACTAAAGATTTTAAAAATAGCCCCCGATTAAAGGATCATCTTAATTTTTTAATAAATAAGGGCTCTGTTTATAAAATTTATAATAACAATTTATTATATCATGGTTGCATACCATTAGATAAATTAGGAGAATATAAAACCGTTTATACACCATCTGGCTATAAAAAAGGTAAAGAATTGTTTGACTATTTAGATCAATTAATAAAAAAAGTTGTTAATAATGATTTAACAGGTGAAGAATTAGATTACTTTTACTATCTGTGGAATGGGTTTGATTCACCATTTACCGGTAGATGGTATAAAACATTTGAATCAAATTTTCTTTTAGATACCAAAATGCAAGTAGAAGAACGTAATCCTTATTATACATTCCGTAATAATAAAGATGTATGTGAAAGAATACTTAGAGATTTTGGCCTTAATGATAGCTCTCATATTATTAATGGTCATTTACCAGTTAAGGTAAAAGATGGAGAGAGTCCAATTAAGGCAGATGGAAAATTATTAATTATCGATGGCGGTTTTTGTCAAGCTTATCATAATAAAACAGGAATAGCTGGTTATACTTTAATTAATAACTCACATGGACTTAGAATTAAAGCCCATGAAGAGTTTTGTGGTTTAGATGAAGTTTTGAAAAATAATAAAGACATAATATCAGAAACTAAAATAATTGAAACTTATCAGAATAGATTAACGATTAAAGATACAAGTAAAGGACAAAATTTAAAAATTATTCTTGAAGGATTAAAAAGTGAATTAGAAAAAAATAAGGCATAACTGCCTTATTTTTTTGCTATAGCGATTAAGATTTTACATACGTTTTCCATCTCTTCAAGACAAGCTAATTCATAAGGTCCGTGGTAGTTATATCCACCTGTTCCTAAATTAGGGGTATTAAGACCCATTTGTGTTAATTTAGCACCATCAGTCCCACCTCTTATAGGCGAAGATATTGCCTTAAAACCTAAAGAGTTGATAGCTGCTATTGCTCGTTTTATTGAACGCATGTCGTGTTTAATTATTTCATACATATTAAGATAACTTTGTTCAATTTTAACTGTACAAGTTTCCTTACCATATTTATTATTGATGAAAGTAGAAGCATTATGCATTTGTCTTTCTAATAATTTTAATTTTTTATAATCATGTTCACGTAATATATATTCTAAAGTAGCCATACCAACTTCACCTTTCATTTCACAAAGGTGAATAAAACCTTCTTCACCATCAGTACAAATAGGATTAGCAAAAGTTGGAAGTAGACTTTGATATTCCATCGCGATTAAACTTGCATTAAGCATATGGCCCTTAGCATCACCAGGATGAATATCAACGCCTTTAATTTTAACTGTGGCTGCTGAGGCATTAAAGTTTTTATAAGAAATCTCATTAAATAGTGATCCGTCAACAGTGTAAGCATAATCACAGTTAAATTTAACAACATCGAACTTTTCTATTCCCCCACCAACTTCCTCGTCAGGTGTAAATGCTACATGAATGTGATGATGTTTTATTTGCGGATTATTCTTAAAATATTCAAGCATTGACATTATTTCAGCTATACCAGCTTTATCATCAGCCCCAAGTAAAGTTGTACCATCAGCTGTTATAAGGGTTTTGCCTTTTAATTTTTTTAAAAAAGGAAAATCTTTAGTCTTGATAGTTAGATTATTTAAAATTATATTTTTCCCATCATAGTTATTAATAACATTAGGTTTTACATTTTTTCCGCTAAAGCCAGGAATGGTATCTAAATGAGCTAAAAAGCCAATATGTAATTTTGATTCGAAGTTAGCTTTTAAATAGGCAGTTACAATACAATTATCAGATATTTCTACATCTTCTAGGCCTAATGAAAGCAATTCATCTTTTAATAAATAAGCCAAGTCAAATTGCTCCTTAGTTGAAGGAATAGTAGAAGAATTTTCTTTTGACATCGTATTAATTTGTACATATTTTAAAAAGCGATTTAATAAATTATTCATAAGTTTCCTCCTTGATTTCACCAACAAGATTTTTCTTAAAATTTGTTTTAATATAATTAATGTCTTTAGAACAACCAAGCAAGTACATTAATTTAGCCAAGCAAGCTTCACTCGTCATATCAAAAGCTTCAATAACACCGATATTTAAAGCTTTTTTACCAACTTCATAGATGTTGAAATTAGCTGATTCATATAAGCATTGACTACATACACAAACAGGAATATTTAAAGCTATTAATTTTTTTAGATGAACCAAAAAGTTTCTTCTAATGAAGGATATTCCTCCTGCTCCATATGCTTCAATAACTAAGCCTTTAATGCCAAATTTAATGAGCATATCAATTATTTTCGGATCCATATTAGGAGTTAATTTTAATAAAAAAACATTGGTTTCTAATTTGTTACAATAACAAAAATTATTATTTGTCTTAGGAATATTTAGTATAGTCAAACCTCTAGCATCGATGCTAGCAACATTTTCTGAATTAATAGATTCAAAAGCATGAAAAGAAGAAGTTCTTACTTTAACGGCCCGACATCCTAAAATTATTTTACGATTAAAAGCTAAAAATATACCACCTATTTTACTACAAGCCATAGCTAGGGCATAACGTAAATTAGAATATGCATCAGTTAATTTGTCATAAATAGGTAATTGGGAACCAGTAAAGACAATCGGAATTTTAGGATTTTGAATTATAAAACTTAAGACGGAAGTAGTATAAGCCATTGTATCAGTGCCATGAGTTACAATAACACCATCATATTTATCTAAATTTTCGACTATTTTTTCGGCTAATTGAAGCCATTCTTCTGGTTGAATATTAGAACTATCTAAAACGAATAAGTCTAAAACATTATAATCATTTGAAGAATCAATAATTTTTAAAGTATCTAAAATAATATGTGAACTACTAGGAGTTAAAGCTTTATCTAAAGCAATTGAAGTAATAGTACCACCAGTAGTTATTAACAAAATTTTAGCCATATAATCACTTCCCATAATAGTTTAATTATAATATAATAATATTGCAAGAAAAAAATGAAAAACTGAGGTAGTTATGAAAGTAGGAATTGTAGGGGCAGGAGCTTGCGGGCTAGCATGCGCAACCGTTTTAGAAAAAAACAATATTGAATATATGATTTTTGAAAAAAATAAAAAACCAGGTTCTAAGATATTAGCTAGTGGTAATGGTAGATGTAATATAATGAATACCAATAATTTTTATGATATTGATAATCACTATTTATTAGACTTTTTAGCTATTAATCAATGTCCTATTTATGAAGATTTAGAAGGAAGATGTTACCCGGTTAGTAATAGTAGTCAAACAATATTAGATTTATTTTTAAGTAAAATAAATCAAGAAAAATTATTATTAGATAAGCCAGTTTTAGAAATAAAAAAAGTTAAAGATAAGTATTATATATACGATTATAAATTTGATAAATTGGTTTTAGCTAGTGGTAGTTATGCTAATCTTTTATTAGAAAAAAAAGATATAGTTACTAATTATTTAAAGAACTTAAATTTAAATTTGACTCCTTTAAAACCAAGCTTAGTTGGTTTTAAAACTAATATAGATATCACCTTATTAAATGGTTTAAGATTAAAATGTGAAGCCCTTTTATATAATGATGGTAAATTAATTAAAAAAGAAAGTGGGGAAGTTCAGTTTAAAAAGGATGGTATAAGCGGAATTGTAATAATGAATCTATCATATTATTATAATAAAATTAAAAAGTTAAATAATCCTTATATTAAGCTAAATATTAATCCGGATATCAATTATTCAAACTATAGCACAACCCGTTTTATTTTGCCATTTAATGCTTATAATTACTTTTTAAAAAATAAAATAAATCCTAATAGTTTCATTATACCTATTAGTGCTACATATGATTCTAGTTTTGCACAAGTTATGGCAGGTGGAGTCGCATTAGATTGTGTTGATTCAAATTATAGATTAAAAAATGATTATAATATTTATATAGGTGGCGAATTATTAGACATAGATTATCCGTGTGGGGGTTATAATCTAAGTAGTGCCTTTAGTAGTGGATTTAAAATTGGAGAAAATATATGCGGTATATAATAGAATATAAGATTGAAGTTGGGAAAGATTTAGTAAAAAGTTTAAAGGCTAAGTTTAAAATAAACGATATTGAAGATGTTAAAATTCTTCGGGAATCTATTGATGCCCGTGATAAAGAAAAAGTATTATATAATTATTTATTAAGCTTTAAAACGAAAGGTAAAATACCATCTAAATATCTAAAGGTTGAAAAAAAGATTGAAAAGTTAAAATATATAAAATGGCCATATGAAGACCGCCCTGTTATAGTTGGCCTTGGTCCGGCTGGTTTATTTGCCGGCCTATATTTGGCTTTGTGTAATGCTCGTCCGATTATTTTAGAACGGGGAGAAGAAGTTAGTAAAAGAAAAATAAAGGTTGATAACTTTTTTAAGAATAAAGTCTTGGATTTAAATTCCAATATCGTTTTTGGTGAAGGTGGGGCAGGAACATTTTCTGATGGAAAACTACAAACTAATGCTCATTCCCCATATATTAGATTTATATTAGAAGAATTCGTAAAACACGGTGCTGATCCGAGCATTTTAGTTTCTAATTATCCCCATGTAGGAACGGATATATTAGCTAAAGTTATCCCTAATATTCGTCAAGAAATAGTAAAATTAGGCGGAGAAGTATATTTTGATGCTTTATTTTATGATTATGATGAATTAAAAGATGGGTTATTAGTCAAAAGCACAAAAGGTGAGTTTTATACTAAACATTTAATTTTAGCTTTAGGTCATAGTGCTAAGGACACGTTTAAACTCTTATATGATAAGAAGATAGTTTTAGAACCTAAACCATTTGCTATTGGAGTTAGAATTGAACATCTACAAAAAAATATAAATGACAGTCAATATAAAAAATATGCAAAATATCTACCACCGGCTAATTATAAATTGGTAAGTCATTTAAATGATCGGTCAGCATTTACTTTTTGTATGTGTCCTGGTGGCTATGTTGTAGCTAGTCAAAATGAATATGAAACCATAGTAACTAATGGCATGAGCAATTTCAAAAGAGATGGCCAAAACGCTAATAGTGCCTTATTAGTAGAAATTAAGCCAGAAGATTATTTCAAAGGTAATCCTCTAGATGGATTTAGTTTCCTTGAATCAATCGAAAAAAAGGCATATAATGTTAGTGGTGACTATAAGGCACCTGCTAATTTAGTTGGTTCCTTTTTAAAGGATGAAATAGCTACAGAAATTAAAAGTGTTAAGCCAACTTACCCACACGGAATATATTTTACTGATTTTAAGGATATATTACCTGAATATGTAATAAAAGCATTAAAAGAAGCTATTATTCAGTTTGATTTAAAACTTCAAGGATTTGCTGATGAAGACGCTATTATAACTGGTGTAGAGACAAGATCATCTAGTCCGGTTAGAATAAAGCGAGATAATTATCAAGCTAGTAATAAGTATATATATCCAATTGGTGAAGGTTCTGGTTATGCAGGTGGTATTACTACAAGTGCTTTAGATGGAATCAAATGTGTAATAAGTATTTTAGGAGGAAAATTATGAATATTAAGATCGCTTATTTAGGCGGTGGTTCAAAAATGTGGGCTAGAGTATTTATGAATGATTTAGCCTTGTCAACAGATTTAGGTGGAGAAATAGGCTTATATGATATTGATATTGAAGCTGCAGTTAGAAACCAAAAAATAGGAGAAAGGATAAATCTAAATCCTGCTTGTAAATCAAAGTTTAATTATGTCGTTTATCCTCAAATCGAAGATTGTTTAAAAGATGCTGATTTTATTGTAATTTCAATATTACCAGGAACATTTAAAGAAATGGAATCAGATGTTCATGCTCCTGAAAAATTAGGTATTTGGCAAAGTGTAGGCGACACCGCTGGTCCTGGTGGTGTTTTAAGAGCTATGCGAACAGTACCTATTTATGAGTATTTTGCTAATAAAATTAAGGAATGTGCTCCTAATGCCTGGGTAATCAATTTTACTAACCCTATGTCTATTTGCGTTCAAACTTTATATGATGTTTTCCCAGAAATTAAAGCTTTTGGTTGTTGTCATGAAGTTTTCCATGCTCAAGAATTCCTATGCCTATGTTTAAAAAAGCTTAAAGGTATTAAAGCTACTAGAAAAGATATATATACTGATGCTAGCGGTGTTAATCATTTTACTTGGATTACTGAAGCTAAATATAAAGACCAAGATTTATTAAGCTTAGTACCTGAGTTTGCAAAGTTATATTATGATAAAGGTTATTATGAAGGTGGTAGTCGTTATCAATTTAAAACTGACACTTTCGCTTATGGCAATAAAGTCAAAATGGATCTATACAGTAAATATCATACTCTTGCTGCTGCTGGTGATAGACATCTAGCAGAGTTTGTTAGTAGAACATGGTATTTAAAAAATAAAGCAACTGTTAAACGTTATGCCTTTGGTTTAACTACAGTTGCATATAGAGAAAAAGAACAAGCAGCTAAGATTGCTGAAAGTATTGAAATGGCTAATGGAACTAAACCGATTGTTTTAGAAAAATCAACTGAAGAAGCAGTAGATTTAATGAAAGCTATTTTAGGTTATAAATCAGTAATAAGTAATGTTAATATGCCAAATTTAGGACAAATGCCAGGAATTAGAAAAGGGGCAATTGTTGAGACTAATTGTATATTTACAAATGATATGGTTCGTCCTGTCATAGCTAAGCCATTACCTAGTTCAGTTTTAGCTTTAGTTTCACGTGCTAGTCAAAACATTGATACTTGTTACGAAGGTATTAAAAATAGAGATTTACAAACCATTTTTAATAGTTTTTGTAATCAAGCTTTATGTGATGGTATCGAAAGAGAAAAATTAAGAGA
Organism: uncultured bacterium; assembly: GCA_949293265.1. Taxonomy (GTDB): domain Bacteria; phylum Bacillota_I; class Bacilli_A; order Acholeplasmatales; family Anaeroplasmataceae; genus CALUXS01. The sequence goes on along the minus strand of CASFCK010000010.1, from coordinate 4,843 downwards.
ACTATTTATTGAAATGGTTAATAATACAAAAGAATATTTAAAAGATTATTATGATTTAACTACGTTAACAACAATAATCTAACATTAAGCGTCACCTCATGGTGGCGTTTTAATTTTGAAAGCGTTCTAATATTAAAAAACAATTGACATTTTTCATATTTTAAATATAATATTTAGCGTGCTAATTATTAAGGAGAAAAAATATGAATCAGGTTGTTAAATTGATTAAGATTATCAGCAATCAAATTGATGTAAAAATGAAAATATTACTAACTAATGCAGGTTTAACGAATCCGCAAGTTAGAATATTGATGTATATTATAGAAAATGATTGCGAAAATCAAAAAAAAATATGTGAGATTTTTAGATTATCTAGCCCAACAGTTAATGGAATATTAAACAGATTAGAAGATAAAGGTTATATCGAAAGAGAAAAATTAACTGATAAGAGAAATAATAAGATTGTAGCTACTAATAAAGCTTATGAAATACAAAGGTTATTTCAAGAAGCAGTAGAATACAATAGCGAAATTTTATCTAAAAATTTAACTGAAAAAGAAATTAGAGACTTAAATATCTTACTTAGTCAAATTTTGAAAAATATCGAGGAGGGACCATATGATAAGAACTTTAGCAAGAAGCATTAGAGAATATAAAAAATATGCTATATTAGCACCGATTTTTGTTATTTTAGAAGTTATTTTTGAAGTTTTAATACCATTTGTAATGTCAATAATGTTAGATGAAGGTATTGGTAAAGATAATGCTTTAGTCATAAAAATCGGTTCATTAATGTTAGTTATGGCAGTTATTTCTTTAATATGTGGTATTTTATCTGGTAAGTTTGCAAGTATTGCTTCAGCAGGTTTTGCTAAAAACTTACGTCATGATATGTATGAAAAAATTCAAACATATTCTTTTGCTAATATTGATGAATTTTCTACAGCTTCTTTAGTTACACGTATGACAACTGATGTCACAAATGTTCAATTGTCATTTCAAATGATTATAAGGATTGTTGTTAGAGCGCCATTTATGTTAATTTTTGCCTTTATTATGGCAATGATTATTAATTGGCAAATTGGTTTAATCTTTTTAATAGCAATACCATTTTTAGGTGTGACATTAATTGCCTTAATGAGTAGATCATTCAAGCCGTTTTCTAAATTATTTAAACAATATGACGTTATTAATCGCGATGTAGAAGAAAATTTGATCGGAATTAGAACAGTTAAAAGTTTCGTTAAAGAAGAAGATGAATTTAAGAAATTTTCTAAAGACAGTGGCATTTTAACAAACTTTGCCTGCAAAGCTGAACAAGTTTTAGCTTGGAACATGCCAATTGTTCAATTTACAGTATATGCTTGTTTACTTGCGTTAGCTTGGCTTGGAGCTTCAAATATCGTTAAGGGCTTTGAGTCAAATGGACAAACACTATATATGACAACTGGTGAATTAACTTCATATTTCAGTTATGTAATGCAAATTTTAATGAGCTTGATGATGATTTCTAATATCTTTGTTATGATTACAATGTCTTTAACGTCAGCTAGACGTATAGTTGCAGTATTAAATGTCATTCCAGATATTAAAAATCCCGAAAATCCTAAATTTGAAGTTGTAAATGGGGATATTGATTTTGAAGAAGTAAACTTTAAATATAACCCTAATGCCCAAATTTATAATTTAACAGATTGTAATATTCACATTAAATCAGGACAAGTAGTTGGAATTATTGGTGGTACTGGTAGTGGTAAATCTAGTTTTGTTCAATTAATACCTCGTCTTTATGATACAACTTTAGGTAGTGTTAAAGTTGGTGGTGAAGATGTACGTAATTATGATATTGAAACTCTACGTAATAGCGTAGCTTATGTATTACAAAAAAATGTCTTATTCACTGGTACAATTAGAGATAATCTAAAATGGGGTAATGAAAATGCTACTGATGAAGATTTAATTAGAGTTACTAAACAAGCTTCAGCTTATGATTTCATTATGGATTTCCCAGGTGGATTTGACTATGATTTAGGCCAAGGTGGTGTCAATGTTTCTGGTGGTCAAAAACAAAGATTATGTATCGCTAGAGCATTATTAAAGAATCCTAAAATTTTAATATTAGATGATTCTACTAGTGCTGTAGATACTAAAACAGATGCTAATATTAGGCAGTCATTAAAAGAAACTGCACCAGAAGTAACTAAAATTATCATTTCACAAAGAGTTTCTTCAGTAGAAGATTCAGATTTAATTCTAGTATTTGATGATGGAAAAATAATTGCTAGTGGTAAACATGAACAATTATTGAAAACATGTCCTATTTATAATGAAATTAATGAATTACAAACAAAAGGTAGTGGTGAGGAGGTAGGCTCTAATGAATAAGAATATTAATAGTAAAACTGGAGCAATTAAAACCTTAATCCCATATATTTGGCGTCATTATAAAATTCAAATTATTATAGTTTTGATTTGTATTTTAATCACTTGTGTAGCTAGTATGGTTTCTACTTTCTTTATTTCTATTTTAATAGATGATTATATTGAACCTAATATTAATTGGTTAAACCAAATATCAGGGGGAACAAACTTAGGTAATCCTAATTGGGATATGACGGAAAAGTTCTTGCCAACATTAATACTATTTGGCTCAATTTATTTTGCCGGGGTTATTAGTTCATTAATCTATTCAAAATTAATGGTAGTTATTACTCAAGGCAGTTTAAAAAACATTCGTGATGATTTATTTAAACATATGGAAAGCTTACCTGTTAGTTTCTTTGATTGGAATACACATGGTAATATTATGTCATATTACACAAACGATGTTGAAGCTATGCGGCAAATGATAAGCCAAAGTGTTCCTCAATTATTAAATGGCGTAATTACAGTTGTTGGTGTATTTTGCTTAATGGTATATTATTCTTGGTTATTAACTATAGCAGTTTTATTTGTTTTAGTATTAATGATAGTAGTAATAAAGACTATTGGTGTAAGAAGTACTAAATACTTTATTGAAAAACAAAGAAAATTAGGTTCTACAAATGGTTATATTGAAGAAATGTTAGAAGGCCAAAAAGTTGTTAAGGTTTTCTGTCATGAAGAAAAAGCAATTAAAGACTTTGATGTAATAAATACTAAACTAGAAATTGCTGATCGTAACGCTAATATATATGCTTCAATTTTGATGCCGATAATGAACAACATTGGTTTTGCAACTTATGCAATTATGGCCTTACTTGGTGGTGTATTAATTACCAATAAAGTTAATTGTTCTTTTGCAGCCATGGCAGCTAATGGTTCAGGTGTTATAACGGCTGGTATTTTAGTATCATTTATCATGTATACAAGATCATTTATCAATCCAATAGCTCAAGCATCTAACCAAATGAATAGTATAGCAATGGGTTTAGCTGGTGCTCAAAGAGTATTTGAATTAATGGAAAGACCAAGTGAAGTTGATGAAGGATATGTAACTTTAGTTAAAGGTCATGAAGAAAACGGAACTTATGTTGAAACCGATAATGAAAACGATCTATGGTTATGGCGTCATCCACACCATGATGGAAGCGTCACATATCAACCATTAAAAGGCGATGTTAGATTTTATGATGTAGATTTTGCTTATAAACCAGAAAAAGTCATTTTACATAATGTTTCTTTATATGCAAAACCAGGTCAAAAGATAGCCTTTGTAGGTGCTACCGGAGCAGGTAAAACTACAATTACTAATTTAATCAATCGTTTTTATGACATTGCTGATGGTAAAATACGTTATGATAATATTAATATAAATAAGATTAAAAAAGCTGACTTACGTAAATCTTTAGGTATGGTTTTACAAGATACCAATTTATTTACAGGTACTATAGCTGATAATATTCGTTATGGCAAACCTGATGCAACAATGGAAGAAGTAATAGCTGCAGCAAAATTAGCTAATGCCGATTCATTTATTCAACACCTAGAAAAAGGTTATGATACATATATAACTAATAATGGTGAAGGTTTGTCACAAGGTGAAAGACAATTATTATCAATTGCAAGAGCGGCAATCACAAATCCTCCTGTTCTTATTCTAGATGAAGCTACATCATCAATTGATACTAGAACTGAAAAAATCATTCAAAGTGCAATGGATGAATTAATGAAGGGTAGAACAGTATTTGTAATAGCTCATAGATTGTCAACTGTTAGAAATAGTGATGCTATTATGGTACTTGAACATGGTAGAATAATTGAACGTGGTACTCATGAAGAATTAATAGCTCAAAAAGGTGAGTATTATCAATTATATACTGGCGCATTTGAATTAGAATAAAATAATTATTCAATCTTGTAATTAAATTAAAAATAAAGTAACATATAAATAGAAACAAGCAATATATAAGTATAGAGATGATAATATGAGATTGATTAATCGAATAGGAATAGTTAAATTTATTATTTTTATAGCTTTAGTATTACTATTTACTAAACTAGTAATAACCTGTGTAAACGTAAAATTAGCAATTAATAATATTGAACCTAATCAAGAAGTAAAATCAGTTGTAATATATACCTTTTTTGCGGGTTTTTCTATGGCTTTAGCCCTAGTTTTAATTATTTCTATAACTGTTTTTGTTGGCATAATTTTAATCGTTTTCTTAGTTATTATCTCTATAAAATTAATTAAAACAAGAAATAAAAAAGAGGAAATGTTAAGAAAATTAATTCTTTAAATAAATATAAAAAATAACTAGCATTTAAGGTGAACCCTTAAAGTTGGACTAAAGTAAAATTAATTTAATATTACATTATTTGTGGATTGATGTCTATATTTTATAGGTGTCAATCCTTTTAA
>CASFCK010000009.1 GCA_949293265.1 uncultured bacterium | reverse complement strand
AATGGTGCACTAACATTATAACAAAACTTGATTAGTCCAGCATCTAATAACCAATTTAATGATTTTTCATATTTTCTACTAGACGCATTTTTCTCAATTACTTTATATTGAAATTTGGTATACTCTTTACTCAATTGCTTTGGTATTGAATTAAAACAAAGCTTTATTTTACCTTTTTCAACATTATTAGAATATTTTTCTATATCATAATAAAAACTATCTAATATTTTTTGTTGAACTAAAAAAGCTTCATAATAATTATTTTTAGCTATAAATGTACATACAACCTCGGGAAACCCTCCAATAACCATATATTCTTTGAATCTATTTAAAAAATAATCATTAATTGAATCTTCTATTTTAACTTTTTTCTAAATTGTTCTTTTAATAATTCTATGCTTACTTCACCATATTAATGTGTTTTTCATATCCAACCGGAATAGATTTAATTTCTTTATAATGCAAGCCTAATAAAGAACCGGTAGCTATGACATCATATTTATTATCGATGGCCAAAAACTTCAGTGCTGTCCTAGCATTAGCACATTCTTCTATTTCATCTAAACATATAAGCGTATTTTTTTCTATAAATTTAATCCGTGGAATAGCTATTTTTTTATCTATTATATGCATGCTTAAAAAGGATTGTCTTCTATAGTGTAGAATAACAATCCAATAGGCATATTAACTATATTTTAATATAAAACAATGTCATTTATTTTAGTTAAATTTATATTATTATTTTTTAAATACATTTTCATTTCTTCAATTAATTTAGTTTCAATTTCCGACTTTTGAACTTTTTCTAATTCATTTTCGTCATAAAAATGAAATATACCATTATAATAAAAATAATAATTTTTATGACTTATTTTATATTCTTTTCCTTGATTTTTCTTTCTAAACAGTAATTTATCAGCTTGTAATTTTGGAAAAACTTTTTCAATTTGTTCTTTAATTTGTATACTAACTTTACCTACAATTCTTGAATGATCTAATATATAAAACACTTTAAATCACCTTTCTTTTTTTACTATTTTTAATTCTTTTAAAGGCTTTATTGTTTCTGTTTCTTTAACTATAATATCTGCCTTTTCTTCAACTAAGTTAATATTCGGATTTATAGATTTACTTTTAATTAAGGCATATTTTGCTAATATTGGTCCTAATAATTCATATAAGACTGATGAGCATAATATAACAGTTAAAAAAGTATCACCAATGTCTTGCGGCAATATCCTCGCTGCTAAAAATGCAAGACCAATAGCCACACCAGCTTGTGGTGCTAAAGCAAAACCCAAATATTTTTTAGTTTCGTTAGGACTGTGACAAAGCTTAGCACTAAAGTATGTGCCAAAATATTTACCGATTAAGCGAGTAACAAAATAAACTACTCCGACTATGCCTATAGTTTTAAAAGCTGTAATATCCATATTCATACCTGACATTACAAAAAACGGTAACATAATTGGCGGATCAAATTGATCGACAGCCGCAAACATTTCTTCATCACTTGTTTTATTAAGATAAGTAGCACCAAATATCATACAAGATAATAATGGTGATACATCAACTAAACTAGCTGTCCCAGCAATTGTACATATTAATCCGACAACGACAATAAGCTTGGAGTTTTTACTTCTACCTTTAGTAAGTGATGGTAGTAACAATCCTACTATAAGTCCTACTAACATAAAACCTAAATTATAAAGAATAGGTAAAACTATATTCAATACATTAATTTGATTTTGACTATTGCTACTAGCAATTGCGGTTGCTACACTAAATGCTAATAAACAAATTACATCATCTAAGGCTACAACCTGTAATAAAGTGTTAACGAAATCACCTTTAGCTTTATATTGATTAATAGTCATCATAGTTGAAGCAGGAGCTGTTGCCGAAGCTATTGCGCCTAGAAGAATAGCAAAATTAAATCCTAAGTTTGGAAATAATAAATAAGTAATAAATGTAACTAAGAAGCTTGCAAATAAAGCTTCAGCTAAAGTTATTACAACGACTTTGATACCAGTCTGTTTTAATACTTCTTTTTTAAAGAATTTACCAACCCCAAAAGCTATAAACCCTAAGGCTAAATCACTTAAGAAGCCCATATTATCTATAATATAATGCGGAATTAAATCTAGTACGCATGGACCAATTATAACTCCTGCTAATATATAAGCTGTAACATTTGGTAGTTTTAATAATTTCGTTATTCTAGATAATAGAAATCCAGACATTAAAATTATTGCTAGTGCTATTAAAATTGTAGAACCACCTTTGCCATCATAAAATTCATATAAATCCAAACCCATAATTTAGCCTCTTTTCTTTACAATTTATTCCTTACGTGCTATCATTATAGCAAGTTAGGCAATAAATAAAACTAATGTTTTTTTATATTTGCATAAAAAAAACTTATAATGAGGTGTTAAGATGCTAGACCAAAAATTTAAAACTTTATTAAAAATAGCCGAGGTTAAGAACTTTACTGCTGCTGCAAATGAACTAGGGCTTACTCAACCAGCCGCTAGTCAACATATTAAAGCTTTAGAAGATGAATATAATATTAAAATCTTTAATAAAGCTAATAAAGAGCTTAAAATAACTGAGGAAGGCCAAGTTTTAATCAAATATGTTAAGAGAATAGCTTCACTATATAAAGAATTAGAACTAAAAATAGATGATGAAAGAAAGCAAAAAAAGAGCTTAGTAGTTGGTGTTTCCCACACTTCAGAGTCTAACGCAATAGCTGAAGTTTTAGCTACTTATTGTGCTAAAAATAAGGGCACAAGAATAAAAATAATTTCTAGCACTATAAAAAATCTTTATGATAAATTACAATCATATGAGATTGACTTAGCCATTGTAGAGGGTGTTATTCCTTCTAAAAAATATAATTCTTTACTTTTAGATACTGATAGTTTAGTTGCTGTTTTAGCTAATGAAAATCATTTAGCTAATAACAAAATCATTAATATAAATGATTTAAAAAATGAAAATTTAATTCTCCGTTCAACTAATAGTCAAACTACTACTCTTTTTGAATCTAGTTTAAATAATGTTAATCTTTCTTTAAATGATTTTAATGTTATTTTAGAACTAGATAATATAGCAACTATAAAGGATTTAGTTTCTCATAATCGAGGCATATCAATTTTACCTAAAAGTGCTTGTTATCACGAAATAAAAAATAACACCTTGCAAATTAGGCCAATAGCGAATTTTAATATGTCTAGACAAATAAACATTATTTTCCCTAAAAATTTTGAATATGAATATATATTAAATGATATTGTTTCTATTTATAATAATTTAGTCCATTAAAAAAATCAGCCAAAGCTGATTTTTATTTATTTAAAACATTTTTTGCTTCCTTAATTTTAGCATTAAAACAACTAAAATCTTTTAAAGCATAAGTTTTTTTAGCATTATTATAAATTCCTCTAGTTTTAATTTCTAAAAGCTCATAGCTTTCATTTTTATCAACCGATTCATATATTAATTGATTAGCAACAGTCTCATATACTTCTATAAGATTAACGTTAAGACCACTTATACCACTTTCTGTATAGCTAAATACATAATGACCTACTGCATAAAACATTAAACTAATTAGATCTAAAACAGTTTCCTTAGCACTATAAAATAAGGGGTCATCACAATTAACTTCTAATAATCTGTTAATAGAATTTTTAACATATGAGCGCCAAGTTTTTTTCAATTTACTATTCTTCTTTCTTCTAACAAAAGCACCGGCATAAGCATCAAGAATGAAACCATTTAATTCGATTAACAAAGCATCTAAAGAGATTGTTTCTTCTTTCTTTTTAATTACTATATCTTTAGGATTATCACTTAAAATAAGTTGATCAATTTCTGTTTTTTTATCTTTACTTAATTTTTTATAAGTTTGAATAAATATATATTCTAAATCCGTATTATTAATATTTTTTAATTGAGTCTTTAATTCTGGAATCTTCAATTTCTTCACCTTCTAAATAATTAATCTTCAAGCATCATATCAAGTATTTCTTTATCTGTTTCTTTCATTCCCTTACTTGCAAGTCTACCTACATTTTTTATTGTGTTATCTACTCCCTTAGTTATAATTCCTTCACCAGCTTTAAATTCTTTATGATGTAGATACATATTATAACCTATAAATCCTGCTTCTAAACCTAAAACTATTTTACCAGCACATGAAGATTTAGCTCCATCACAAATAACGCCTGAACTAATCGCTAAAGCATTAACAATTGTATGAGCTACTGCTTCTATGCTACCTCCAAGCATATAAGTAATACCAGCAGCTGCAGCAGCACCAGCACTAATAGCTCCACAGAAAGCTGAAAGTCTACCGATATCTTTTTTCTCTTCTAGTGCAATTAAATCACTAACGATTAATAAACGTAATAATTTTTCTTCACAAATATTATTTTCCTTAGCATAAACCACTAGTGGTACTGATGTAGTAATTCCTTGATTGCCACTGCCAGATATTATAACAACTGGCATATCACAACCTGCCATTCTAGCATCAGAGGCACTAGCAGTATAAGCTTTAGCTTTATCTTTAGTGTTCGTAGCTTGTTCTAGTAATATTTTACCGATTGAAGCTCCATACTTGCCAGTCATTCCTTCTATAGCAATAGCATAATTATAATCTAATTGTCTTTTTAAATATGGTTTTAGCTCAGTTAAATCACAATCATTAGCAAAATTAATGATATCATGAACATTTAAATAGCTATATTCTTGTTGTTTTTGTTCTAATATATCCTTTTTAGTGAAAATTATTTTATTATTTTTCCTAACCTTAGTTATATTGTTATGAAAATCTTCTAAGATAACTTCAACTTCATTTTCTTCATATTTGCCAACTAATTTAATATATAAACTTTTACAAGATGTAGCTAGATTAATATTTACAATATTTTTAGTCATTAATTCGGTTATTTTTATTATATCATTTGGCGTTAATTTACTTAATATCTCTAATTCTAAGTCTGGATTTCCTGCTATAAGACCTGCTACTATAGCAGCCTCTATTCCTTTTAAACCATTAGTATTTGGAACAGTTACGCTCTTAGCGTTTTTTATAATATTCCCACATATAAACGCATCTATATGACTTGGAATATTACCTAAAATTTCTTTTAATTTGGCAGCTCCTAAACTTAAAGCAATTGGTTCTGTACATCCCATCGCTACAATTAATTCACTTTTTAAAATGTTAGTATAGAGAGTTTCTTTATCCATTAAAATCACTCCTTAATTAGGAGTATTCTATCATATTTTTATATTTAACAACATATAATATTAAAAAAAGCTTAGAAAAAATCTAAGCCTTACCATACAAAATTAAATTTAGCAGCTTCACCATTATCGATCAACAAATCTTCAGCTGTCATAGATTTATTTACAACTGTAATAAAATAAGCCCATTCGGCTATTTCTCCTACACTAGCCCATTTATTTAACATAGTTTCATCTAATACTTCGTTATATAATTTAGGGTCATTAATAATATGTTCATTTAATTCTGTTATAACCCCACCAGGTGATAAGCTGTTTACTGTTGCATTATACGTAGAAAGTCGCATTGCTACATTTTTCATATAAGCTACAACTCCACCTTTACTTGCAGCATAATAAGCGAATTCCGCTCCAGTTCGCGCACTTGCTGAAGCTATAAATAAGACACTTTTTATTTTATTATTAAAAGCATATTTTTCAGTAATTTTTATAGTTCCTTTTAAATTGATGTCTATATCATCATTACTATTTTGGGTTCCGGCATTATTAATTAATATTTCAATATCCGTAATATTAGGTAACTCACCATTATATATATCACATATATAATGCTTATAATTAGGGTTTATAATACTAGGTTTTAAAATATCAAAACCAATCACTTCATGTCCTTCTTGTAAGAATTTTAAAGCTATTGCCCGACCTATTCCTTTAGTTGTACCAGTTATTAAAATTTTCATTTCATTTCCTTCTTTCTATATTCTAAATATAAGGAACCAACATTTTCTTTGCGCCATTTATTTGTTACAGAATAACCAAAATATGAAAATATTACTTCACATAATAGTTCAACTAACATTCCTGTTAATGAACAAGTTAAGCATTGTAAAAAAGACCAGCCGAAGAAAATATGACTCACTATTAAAGCAAATAATAAATTATCGACAAATTGACCAATTGCGGTTGAAATATAAGTTCTAGAAAAATAGGCCAATTTGCCATCAGGATTATTTTTAAATAATTTACCTATACCAAAATTAGAAAAATTATTAACTAGTGCAGATACAATAAATGCCGTTGTCGAGCCAAGTAAAACATACCATGTCCCACCAAATGTATTATTTAAGGCCTCATTAATAATATTTTCACTACCTGGTATATATGATTCACCCCATGTACCAGGAATAATACTACCAATATAGAAGACTAAACATAATATTAAATTTACTATTATAGCAAATATAGATATTTCGGTAGCTGCTTTAGGGCCAAAATGTTTAGTTATAATATCCATAGCTAAAAAAGCAAACCATGAAATAATAATTCCACAATCTAATGCTAACCAATCTAAATTTAAATTAATACTTTTATTAGCTAATAAATTCATAGCTATAATTGTTCCAATAAATAAAGCTAATACTAGACCTGGAACTGATCTTAGTAATAATTTGAATTCATAAAATTCATTTTTGATTTTTTCTAACATGTTATTACCTCACAATTAATATTTGTACCATGCTAAGAAAAAAAGCGCTAATGCGCCCATCTTTTCCCTAGTTTTGTTTATAGACAGGATGGTCACGAACTGTCTTGGTGTAAAACCTTGCTTAATATATCACAATTTCTAAATAGTTGCAATATAGTTTATCTTATATATTTATCAACAAAATCATTTAATTCTATTAAAACATTATCTTTTAACATATTTTTACTCATTCTAAAACTCCAATTTGCTGTACTTAATGTAGATGGAAAGTTCATTCTTGTACTACCATCTAATCCTAATAAATCTTGAATAGGAATTATACAGGTATTAGCTTTAGATGCAAAAGCTAATTCAACTACTGTTTGACATAATGTTTTCGCAGATCTTCCTCTATATTTAACATTTAGCAGTAAACACTCATTTTTTAAATCGTTTTTAAAAATTTCTAAATTGTTTTCATCTAAATCTAAAGTATATTGATAAAGTGGCATATTATCATGTGTACCGGTATAAACAACAACATTTTCTTTAAAATTACTAGGCTTATGATCGTTATCCTTATTTCCGTCAAACGCAAATTCTAAAACCTTCATGCCAGGATAATTAACCTTCCGCATCAATTCCCTAACACCATCATCTATTAAACCTAAATCTTCCGCTACAATATTTAAATTCAACTTATCTTTAAAGAAATCAAAACTTGGGCCTTCTTCCCACCAACCACCTTTAGCAGTTAAATCACCATAAGGTATAGCGTAATACTTATCAAAACCTCTAAAATGATCAATTCGCAAAATATCATAAAGATTAAAGGCTGACTTAATTCTTTGATTCCACCAACTATAATTAGTTTTTTGCATATATCGCCAATCATAAATTGGATTCCCCCATAATTGTCCATCTTCACTAAAACAGTCTGGTGGACAACCAGCTACTAAGGTTGGTTTTTTGTTTTTATCTAGCAAGAATAATTCTTTATGTTTCCATACTTCTACACTATCATAACTAACATATAACGGCATATCTCCAATAATATTAATACCGTTAATTTTAGCGTAGTTATGCAATTTATTCCATTGTTCTAAAAATTCATATTGTGTCCAAACAAAAAAACAAATAATCGTCTTTATAGTTAGAGATAATATAATCTTCTAATTCTTGTGTCCACTCTTGAAATTCATTATTCCAATTATACCAAGGCTGATAATTGTTTAATTTTTTTAAGGTCATAAAAACCGCAAAGTCTTTATATTCTCCATCTTCAACAAATTTTAAAAATTTATTATCTACGCTAAATCTTTTAAAAGCTATATTTAAAATATTTAATTTGGTGTTAAATAAAAAATTATAATCTACAACTTTAGGGTTTTCTATTTTAAGATTATATTCTGAAGCTTTCAATAAACCTTTTTCTTTTAAAATATCATAATCAATAAAATAATAATTTAATGCTGTTGAACATACAGATTGATATGGTGAATCACCATAACTTGTTGGAACTAATGGTAATACTTGCCATATTTTTAATTTTGCTTTAACTTAAAAGTCAACAAAATCATAGGCTTCTTTTCCTAAAGTTCCTATCCCACCTTTACTTGGTAATGAAGATATATGTAATAATAATCCTGCTTCTCTTTTTATGATAACCTCCTATTTTTTATTTTAACTAGTTAATTTTAAAAGAAACTACTAACAAATATTTCTAAGCCAATAATTATTAAAATAATACCACCAACTATAACAGCTTTATTTTCAAATTTAGTTCCAAATTTCTTACCTATTATTATACATATAAAAGATAAGATAAAAGTTACAACCGCAATAATTAAACAGCAAATTATCGCTTCTAAAATGCTATAATTTGAAAAAGTTAAGCCTACTGATAATGCATCAATCGATGTTGCTATAGCTTGTACAAAAATAGTTCTAAATGTTAATTTTTTTAATTCTTCTTCATCATCTTTTGGCTTTAAACCATCTATTATCATCTTAATTCCTAAAAAGCCAAGTAATATTAAAGCTATCCAAGGAATAAATGGCTCTATATAATCAATAAACGCATGTCCGACAAAATAACCGATTAAAGGCATACCAGCTTGAAAAAAACCAAACATAAAAGCCATAAACAACATTTTACTTTTTTTCATGTTTGCTTCTTCTAAGCCATTTGCCATTGAAACAGCTGAAGCATCAGCTGCTAAACCACATCCAAATAAAATACTTTTAAAATAAAAATTAAAGTTCATGCTACCTCCATTAAAAAAACTTATGGTATAAACCATAAGTCTCGTTTTTTAAGATTGAGCCTGGAAATCCAGTATGTAGACCAATCACCATAAGGCAAACTACTCCCTTATTTCGGGAATATTTTAACAAATTATTTGATATATGCAATATAAATGTTGGTTAGTATACGCTAATCTTTAAATATTTCTTTTAATTTTGGATATATTTTTTTATAATTTTGATATTTTTGTTCATAAATGTTATTTGGATAATAAACTTTATCATATTTGATAAATTTATGCAAATCTGTAAATTTGATTTTCTTTAAACCTAACATGACTAATAATATTGCCCCATAACTTGGACCTTGTTCATCTGCTAAAGTTTTAACTTCTAAATTCATAACATCAGCTATTATTTGACACCATAATTTTGATTTAGCTCCACCACCACATAAAGTTAATGAATTAATTTTAATGTTAGATTCCTTAACAATTTCTAAAGAATCGCGTAATGCAAAGGCTACACCTTCTAAAATTGCCTTAGACATTGCACCTTTAGTAGTGGTATTAGTCAACCCTATAAAAGCTCCTTTAGCTAAAGGATCATTATGTGGGCTTCTTTCGCCTTGTAAATAAGGTAAGAAATAAAGATTGGTAGTATCAGATTCTAACATTTGTTTTTCATCTAAACTGTAATCTTCATTAGAAATAATGTTTTTTAACCACCATTTACGACAATTTGCTGCACTTAAAATGCATCCCATAACATAACTACCTGTAACATGTGAAAATATATGAACACCATAACTGTTTAGTTTTGGGACTTCTTTAACTGGCATTAAAATAGTTCCGCTTGTTCCTAAACTTATATTACATGTTCCTTCTGAAATTGTATTTGTTCCTAAAGCGGCTAAGGCATTATCGGCCCCACCAGCTATAACTAAACAGTTATTATTCAAATTGTATTTTTGACATATATTATCTAATACTTTGCCAACTATATCATAACTTTCTTTTAATTTTGGTAACTGTTCTTCCCTAATTTTAGCAATATCAAGCATTTTTTTACTATAACATCTATTTTTAACATCCAATAATAAACTACCTGCCATATCAGTATAATCAGATACAAATTCACCTGTTAAATAATATATTAAATAATCTTTAGGTAGCATTATCTTAGCTATTTTAGCGAAATTAGCTCTTTCGTTATTGTATAACCACAAGATTTTAGGAAGAGTAAATCCTGCATAACTAATATTAGAACAACAAGCATATATTTCTTCTTTGTGTTCATTTAGCTCATTATTTTCTTTTATCGTTCTACCATCATTCCATAATATACATGGCCTAATCACTTTATCTTCTTTGTCTAACATTACTAAGCCATGCATTTGACCTGAGATAGCTAAACCCTCTATATTAGGTAAAAATGGTTTTAATTTTTTTAATATCTTATCTAAAGCATCAAGCCAATCTAACGGATTTTGTTCAGTTCCATTATTAGCTACATAATATACATTATATTCTTCACTTGCTTTTGCAATAATATTGCCAGCATCATCACTAACAAGAGCTTTTAAGGCACTAGTACCTAAATCAAGACCTAAATACATCTATTACCTCCAATAAATTGTTTAATTCTATGACGTTTTTATCAACTTGAAACCTAACTAAATCCGGAATCCAAATAATTTGCATATTGGCATTTAAGGCTGCTTCAACCCCGGCTTTACTATCTTCTATAACTAAACATTCATTTGGTTTTAAGTTAAAATGGGTTGCTACATTTGAAAATATTTCTGGATTTGGTTTACTTTGTTTGAAATCTTCTCCGCTTACTATTAAGTCAAAATAAGAAATTAAATTTGTATCATTTAAATTATCAAGAATCATTTGTTTAGAACTTGAAGAAGCTATAGCTATAATCTTTTTCTTATTTTTTAAAAATGCTAGACATTCAACTAATCCTTTTTTAATAGGTACACCTTCTAATCTTAAGGTTCTTTCTAACATTTTATTTCTTAATTCTTTTAATTCTAAAAAATCTATTTTAGAACCATATATTGAATCAAAGATCATTTTAGAATCTGCAATATTTCTTCCTTTAATACCATCTAAAAATTCTTTTTTAGGTTCTAAATGATATTTATCTAATATTTGAAGCCATATTTGACTTGCTAATCTTTCAGTGTCAAACATAACGCCATCCATATCAAAAATAACACATTTAATATTTTGCATTATTCCACCATAAATTTATATTTAATATAATACTTTGCTGTTTCATTGGCTTTTAATATTGGTTTAGCAACATCCATATTAATGGCATTAGGCATAAATTGGGGTTCTAGACAAAAACCTGAATGTTTATCATATTGTCTTGTTTTACCATTAGTTAATTTTAATGCTCCTGCCGTATATAATTGTAGACAAGGTAGGTTAGTTTCTAATTTCATTTTGATTTTAGTTTTAGGTGAATACGCTAGACAAGCATTACTAGATTTTAAAATAAAATTATGATCGTAACCATTAGTGCTTTTTAATTCTTCAGCTTTAAAGTCTTTTGTTATATTTTTCATTTTTCGAAAATCGAATACAGTGTTAGTTACCTCAATTAACTTACTAGTAGGAATTAAATCTAATCTAGCTTCATTATAAAAATCAGCATTAATTTCTAAATAATTATCAAAAAGCGAGCCACTATCTTCACCAGCTAAATTAAAAATAGTATGATTTGTTGGGTTAAATAATGTATCTTGGTCAGATTTAGCTTCATAATAAATTGAAAGAGCATCATCTTCTAGAATGTATGTAACGAAAAAGTCTAAATTTCCTGGATAATTTTCTTCTAAATCTTTGCTATAATAATGTAGTTTTAAAGTTGTTTCGCTATATTCTGTAACTTCAAAAAACTGCTTATCAAAGCCAAAATCACCACCATGTAAATGATTTGGCCCATCGTTTTTTACTAGTGTATATTTTTTATTATTTAATCTAAAAGTACCATTTTCTATTCGATTGGCAACTCGACCTATAGTAGCACCCATATATGAATTAGTCGCTAAATAATCAAACACATTATTAGTTCCTAATACAATGTCTTTACCATTAATTCTTAACGCATTAATTCTAGCCCCTAAATCGATTATATCTACACTAATAAAGTTATTTTCTAATTTGTATAAACATACATCTTTTTCTTTATATTTATCGTATATCATATCTTACCTACAAAAAGGATTTTCAGATTCATATAGATCATTTTCTGATTTATTATAACCTATTTTTTCTACACCTAAATATTTAAATACTTCATATAAATATTTAGCATAGTGTCCAAATGCTACTGCCCCATGATGTGGGAAACCATTTTCAATTAAGACATGACGATAAAATCTTGCCATTTCCTTAATTCCAAATACACCAATTGAGCCAAATGAATGACTTGCTACTGGTAAAACTTCACCTTCAGCTACATAGGCATATAAATGATTGTCTGAAGTTGATTGTAAACGATAGAATGTTATTTCGCCTGGTTTAATATCACCCTCAATTGTTCCATTTGTAACTTCTTCTGGTAAAGATCTTGCCATAATTTTTTGATTGCGCATAACTGGATTTTTTAATAATCTTGAACATGTATTACCACAATGGAATCCCATAAATGTATCAGTGAATTTGTAATTATATTTATTAGCTATATCCTTATCATATAATTCTTTTGGTACTGTGTTATTTATATCAAGTAAAGTTACAACATCATCTGAAATGCAGGTACCAATATATTCAGATAAAGCACCATAAATATCAACTTCACAACTAACAGGAATACCCATACCTGTTAAACGTGAGTTTACATAACATGGAACAAAGCCAAATTGAGTTTGGAATGCAGGCCAACATTTACTAGCAATCGCCACATATTTTTTGCTTCCTTTATGTTTTTCTACCCAATCTAGAAGTGTAAGTTCAAATTGAGCTAATTTAGGCAATATACTAGCTTTTTGATTTCCTTTACCTAATTCTTTAGCCATATCTTCAACTACACTTGGAATTCTACTATCACCTTCATGGTTTTTAAAACTTTCAAATAAATCTAATTCTGAATTTTCTTCTATTTCTACTCCTAGATTATATAATTGTTTAATTGGAGCATTACATGCGAAAAAGTTTTGAGGACGGGGTCCAAAAGATATAATTTTTAAGTTTTTTAAACCAATTATACTTCTAGCAATAGGAATAAAATCATGAACTAAATCTGCACAATATGAACTATCACCAACTGGATATTCTGGTATATAAGCCTTTACATTTCGTAGTTTTAAATTATAAGATGCATTTAACATTCCACAATAGGCATCACCGCGATTATCAGCTAATACAGAAATATCTTCTTCGGCTGCAGCACAAAACATAACAGGTCCATTAAAGTTTTGAGCAAGCATAGTTTCACTAATTTCTGGTCCAAAATTACCTAAATATACACATAAAGCATTACAATTATGTTCTAATACATCGGCTAATGCTTGTTGCATATGTATTTCACTTTCAACAATGCAAATAGGACATTCATAGATCGCATTTTCAGCATATTTTTCTTTATAAGCTGCAACTAAAGCTTTACGTCTATTTACGGCTAAGCTCTCAGGAAAACAGTCACGTGAAACTGCTACAATACCAATTTTTACATTTGGAATATTATTAATCATTTTAATTGTCTCCTTTATTTATTATGTTAATATTATATCATAAAAATATATATATTAGCACTTATTTTAGATGAAAAAGAACCTTAAGCAACTAACTTAAGGTTCTAAATATTATTCGATTAATTATCCTTCATAATGTGGGTCTTCTGCCATCTTTTTATATCTAGCATAACGACGTTGTGCATCAGTTTTATTTAATTCTAATAATTCTTTTGCATGATCAGGGTTAATCTTTGTCAATTGAGCATAACGGCCTTCATTTAATAAGAATGCTTCGTATTTATCCCAATCTGGTTCTTTAGAGTCAAGAGTAAATGGATTCTTTCCTTCTTTTACTAGATCAGGGTTGAATCTGAATGTTGGCCAATAACCACATTCTGTAGCTAATTTAGCTTCATTTTGGCTCATGAATAAACCTTTCTTAATATTATGAGCAATACATGGTGCATAAGCGATAACAATTGATGGACCATGATATGCTTCAGCTTCTTTTAAAGCTTTAATTACTTGATTTTGATTATATCCATGGCAAATTTGAGCAACATATACATGACCATAGCTCATAGCGATAGATGCTAAATCTTTCTTCTTTGTAGGTTTACCTGCAGCAGCGAATTTAGCAATAGCGCCTAAACGACTTGATTTAGATGCTTGACCACCTGTATTAGAGTAAACTTCAGTATCAAGAACTAAAATATTTACATCTTGGTTATTAGCAATTACATGATCTAAACCACCATAACCGATATCGTAAGCCCAACCATCACCACCAATAATCCATTGAGATGATTTAACAAAGTATTGTTTTAAGCCTAAAATTTCTTTTGCATATGGAGCATCAACAGCAGCTAAAGCAGCTTCTAATTTTGGTGCTAAAGCTAATGTATAATCACCATCTTCACGATGAGCAACCCAATCTTGACATACAGCTTTTAAATCTGCAGGCATTTCATCATAATGATTTACCATAACTGTTTGAACACGGTCACGCATTGTAGTATAAGCAACTTCCATACCGAAACCAAATTCAGCATTATCTTCAAATAATGAGTTAGCCCAAGCTGGACCACGACCACAAGCATCAGTAGTATATGGGCTTGATGGATATGAACCAGAATAAATTGATGAACAACCTGTAGCATTAGCTACCATCATTCTATTACCGAATAATTGAGCAACAGCTTTAACATATGGAGTTTCACCACAACCACCACATGCACCACTAAATTCAAATAATGGTTTAGAGAATTGAACATTTTTAGCATTATTCTTACCAGCTACTTCAGATTTATATGTTACATGATTGTAATAATAATCTGCTAGTTCAACTTCACCATTAGCACGAGCAGCTGCGATTGGATGACTAGTAAGAGATTTAACTTTCTTAATAGTTCCATCTTCATTTTTGCCCATTGGTTTACCTGGACATACAGTTAAACATACACCACAACCTGTACAATCTAATACTGATACAGAAATAGCATATTTATAACCTTTGAATCCTGTTGCATCTAATAATTTAGCATTGCTTGGTGCAGCAGCAACTTCTTTTTCATCTAATAGGAATGGACGGATACATGCATGAGGACAAGCAAATGCACATTGATTACATTGGATACAAGCTTCAGGGTTCCAAGCAGGAACATCTGTTGCTACACCACGTTTTTCATAAGCAGCTGTGCCTTGAGGCATATGACCATCTAAATAATCTTTAAATACAGAAACAGGTAATGAATCACCTTTAATTGAATCAATTACTTCTGCAATTTCTCTTACAAATTTAGGTTTAGATTCATCTACAGACACTTTCTTAGTTGCATCTAATTTAGCCCATTCAGGTTTAACTTCAACTTCAACTAAACGAGAGCCACCAAGATCGATAGCTAAATGATTTTGTTTTACAACATCTTCACCTTTCTTCATATATGTCTTAGTTGCGAATTCTTTCATATGAACGCAAGCTTCATCATAAGACATAACATTTTGATTTAATTTGAAGAATGCTGATTGCATAACTGTATTAACACCAAGACCTGGACGGAAACCACATTCACGAGCAGCTTGATATGCATTAATAATATAGAATTTAGCATGACGTTCAGCTAATATTTTCTTATATGAATTTGGTAATAATTCTTCAATTTGATCAGGTGTAGCTACAGTATTTAATAAGAAAGTACCGCCTTCACGAAGACCAGCGATCATGTCAAATTTCTTTAGATATGCATCTAATGAACATGATACGAAGTGAGGATTATTTACTAAATATGTAGATCTAATAGGGTTCTTACCAAAACGTAAATGTAAACGAGTAGAACCACCTGATTTTTTACTATCATATGCAGCATATGATTGAGCATATAAATCAGTATAGTCACCAACGATCTTAGAAATATTCTTACATGCACCAACAGTACCATCAGAACCTAAACCGAAGAATAATAATTCTGTAGTATCTTTATCAGCTGTATCAATATGTTCAGAATAATCTAAAGATGTATGACCTAAATCATCATTAATACCTAATGTGAATTGATCTTTAGGATCTTTTGCAGCTAAATTCTTATAAACTGCATAAACCATATCTGGTGTAGTATCTTTTGAAGATAAACCATAAATACCACCAATGATTAATGGTTTCTTATCTGCATCATAATATAATGATTTAACATCTAAATATAATGGCTCACCAACAGAACCTGGTTCAATAGTTCTATCTAAAACAGCGATTCTCTTAACTGTTTTAGGCATTGCTTCTAAGAAATATTCTTTAGCAAATGGACGATATAAATGAACAATCATTAAACCAACTTTTTGGCCTTTAGCTGTTAAATAATCAACAACTTCTTGAGCTGTTTGAGTAACAGAACCCATAGCTACAATAACATCAGTTGCGTCTTTAGCACCATAATAAACATAAGGAGCATAATGACGACCTGTAGCTTCTGAAATTTTTTCCATGTAATCTTTAACAATCGCTGGAACTTTAGCATATTGTAAAGCTTGTAATTGTCTTGTTTGGAAATAAACATCATCGTTTTGAGCTGTACCACGAGTTTTAGGTGTAGCAGGATTTAAAGCATTTTCTCTAAATTTAGCTACTGCTTCTTTATCTAATAATTTATCAAATACAGAATAATCAATAGCTTCAATAGTGTTAACTTCATGTGAAGTTCTAAAACCATCAAAGAAATGTAAGAAAGGAATACTAGCTTTAATTGCTGATAAGTGAGCAACACCAGCTAAATCCATTACTTCTTGAACAGATGATGAACATAGCATAGCAAAACCAGTTTGACGGCATGCCATAACATCTTGATGATCACCAAAAATAGATAAAGATTGAGCGGCTAAAGCACGTGCAGATACGTGAATAACGCCTGGTAAACATTCACCAGCAATCTTATACATATTAGGAATTTTCAATAACAAACCTTGAGATGCAGTATAAGTTGTAGTTAAAGCACCAGCTTGTAAAGAACCATGAACTGTACCAGCAGCGCCTCCTTCTGATTGCATCTCCACAATTTTAACAGGCATATCAAATAAGTTTTTCTTACCTTGAGCAGCCCATTCATCAGTATACTCAGCCATTGGTGATGACGGAGTAATAGGGTAGATACCAGCTACTTCTGTAAAAGCATAAGCAGCATAGGCAGCAGCGTAATTACCATCGACTGCCATTCTTTTTTTATCTTGACTCATAATTTCCTCCTTGATATGAGATATCATTAATATTATAAAACTTAGTAAACGCTTTTTCAACATTCTTTAAGCTAAAAATAATAATAAACTTCCTATTTTATACATTTTTAAAAATATAATTTTTAACAACAATAACAACATCTTGTTTTCACTTAAAAAATATGGTCAACTTTAAATCTTGAAATTATTATATAATCTTGTTATAATCACATCAAGCCCCTTTAGTTTAATGGTAAAACGAAGCAATGGTAATGCTTAAATCCAAGTTCGATTCTTGGTTGGGGCACCATTTTTTATTTACGGAGGTCAATATGACTGATGAAAAATTAAAAACTAATATTACTGATGACAATACTAATTCTCTAGACTCAACAAAAGAGAAAAAACCAATAAATAAAAAGAAAATAATAGCTGAAATATTAATAGTTTTATTAATTTCAGCCGTAACTTTCACAATAATTTTAAGCTTTCAAGATATATCAGAAGTATGGCATACTATGCAATCAGCAAATCTTAAAGATTTAGCTATAGCCATTACCTGCCTAATTTTATATACATTAATTTGGCCATTATCCCTATGTTTAATTGCTAAAGCTAAAAATTTAAAACATAACTTTTTAGACTCCTATCTAATTGGTTATACTGAACATTTTTTTAATGGTATTACCCCCTTTTCAACCGGAGGACAACCTATTCAAATCTACTTATACACGAAAAGAAATATTACAGCTGCTGAATCAACAGGATTAATACTGACCAATTTTGTTGCTTATATGATCGCTACAAACGCCTTCGCTATTGCAGCTTTAGCTTTTTATACTAGATTTAGTGCTAATTTTACACCTTCTACTGTTTGGATGGTAGGGCTTGGTTTTGCGATGAATTTCTTTACTTTGGTATTTATGATTTTAATGGCAACCTGTAAATTTATAAGAGACTTCTTTAAAAAAGTTCTCTTAGCTCTATGTAAAATTAAATTTATCGGCAAATTCTTAATAAAACTAGTACCCGTATTTGACACATATTGTACTAATGCTCAAACAGCTTCAAAAGAAATCTTTTCCCATGTTGGAACATTTATAGGAGCAATTTTAATTAGAGGTATTTCTTTAGTGTTTTATTATGCTATTCCCTTCTTTATCCTTAGATCTTTAGATGTAAATTTAGCTTGGAATATGCTACCACTAATTATGCTTGCTAGTGCTTTTGCTATTACTACAATGGTTTGGGTACCTACTCCTGGTGGTACTGGAGGAATAGAAATAGCTTTTACTACTATTTTTACTACCTTTGTTGGCGTTACGGCGAGTATCGGTTCAGCTGGTATGGTTATTTGGCGTGGAATCACTTATTACTTTTTAATGCTTATAAGTGCTATAGCTTATATTATATTTGAAATAAAAGTTAAAAATGACCATAAAAAGGAGATGCTCAATAATGATTCATGTACTACTATCCGGAAATAATAAAATTTTTACAGGAATTTGTTTATGCTCTTTAAGCATTTTAAAATACACTAAAGTTCCTGTTCATATTCATATTATGACAATTGAAGTACCTTGGCATGAAGAGAAAAAAATACCTGAATCAAGCGTTAATTTGTTAAGAAATGTAGTAAAAAACAAAAGTCCTCTAAGTGAGGTTTCTTATTACGATGTATCAGAAGATTTAATAAACGACTTTAAAGATAGTCCTAATAAAAATCCTGCTTATACTCCTGGTACTTTAACAAGATTATTTTTAACTAGACATATAAACTGCGATAAATTAATCTATTTAGATGCCGACACAATGTGTCATATGTCACTTGAAGAATTTGCTAAAGTCGATATTTCTAATGCTGAAATTGGGGTTTGCCTAGATTATATGGGACGTTTTTGGGTAAAAAAAGATTACTTTAATGCTGGTGTTTTATATATCAATATGAAGAAGGTAAAAGAAACTAATTTATTTGAAAAAGCTATTGATTTATTAAAAACTACAAAATATTTCTTTAGCGATCAAACCGCTTTATATAAAGCATCTACTTATAGGGTATATATGCCTATGCGTTTTAATGAACAAAGAAAAATTAAAGAAGACACTGTTGTTAAACATTTTTGTAAAGGTATAAGATACCTACCTTTCTTTAAAATTTACAATGTTAAGCAATGGCAAGTATCAAAAGTTCATAGTTTTTTAAAAATTCATGATTTTGATGATATTTATGATGAATATCATAAACTGTTTCCAAGCTTACCACCACTTATATAAAAAAATAAAATTATTGTTGCTTTTAAATGGTGTTTTTAATATAATTGATAAGGGCACACAAGTTCTTCCCTAGGAAGAACTTTTATTTTTTTTATATTTTTTGGAGGTTATTATGGCAAAGCAAACAAAATATATCTTTGTTACCGGTGGTGTTGTTTCTTCCCTTGGTAAAGGTATAGCTGCATCATGTATCGGTAGATTATTAAAAAATAGAGGCTTAAAAGTATTTATGCAAAAGTTCGATCCATATATTAATGTTGATCCTGGTACTATGTCACCATATCAACATGGTGAAGTTTTTGTAACTGATGATGGAGCTGAAACTGATTTAGACTTAGGTCATTATGAAAGATTTATTGATGAAAATTTGACAAAAGAATCAAACATTACTACAGGTAAAATATATTCAAATGTTATTGCTAAAGAACGTCGTGGTGATTATTTAGGGGCTACAGTACAAGTAATTCCTCACATTACTAACGAGATTAAAAATAAACTTAAAAAAGCCGCTCAAGTTAGTGGTGCAGACGTTATAATAACTGAAATTGGCGGAACTGTTGGCGATATTGAATCTTTACCTTTTTTAGAAGCGATTCGACAAGCTCGCCGTGAATTTGGTTTTAATAATACTCTTTATATTCACAACACTTTAGTTCCTTATTTACGAGCTGCAGGTGAAATTAAAACTAAACCAACTCAACATAGTGTTAAAGAATTAAGAAGTTTAGGTATTCAACCTGATATGATTATCTTAAGAACTGAAGTTTCGATAAAAAAAGAACAAAGAGATAAAATAGCTTTATTTTGTGACGTACAAGAACAATGTGTTTTTGAAGCTAAAGATGCTAAAATTTTATATGAAATTGCCACTTCATTACATGAACAAAAAATAGATGATTTAATTTGTAAGCACTTTGGCTTTGATAATGTAAAAGATTGTGATTTAACAGAATGGACACAAATGATTTCAAGAATTAAAAATTTAAATGGTGAAGTAAAAATTGCTTTAGTAGGTAAATATGTATCCCTACAAGACGCCTATATATCTGTTAATGAAGCACTAAAACATGCTGGTTATTTATTCTCTAAAAAAGTTATCATTACACCTATTGATTCAACTAAATTAAATGACGAAAATTATGAAGAAATATTAAAACAAAACGACGGCATTTTAGTACCTGGTGGCTTTGGTGAACGCGGTACTTACGGCAAGCTTTTAGCTATAAAATATGCGAGAGAAAATAAAATTCCTTTACTTGGCATTTGTTATGGCATGCATCTAGCTTGTATTGAATATGCTAGAAATGTTTTTGGCTATGAAGATGCAAACACTACTGAAATTGACCCAAATACTACCCATCCTATAATTGATTATTTGCCTGGTCAATATGAAGGCATTAATATGGGTGGTACTTTAAGATTAGGATTATATGATTGTAAATTAATTGGTAATACCTTAACTAAACATTATTATAATAAGGATTTAATTAAAGAACGTCATCGCCATCGTTATGAATTTAACAATAAATTCTTAGAATTATTCTCTAAAGACTTGATTGTTAGCGGTATTAATCCTCAAGCTAATTTAGTCGAAATTGTTGAATTAAAAAACCATCCATATTTCATTTGTTGTCAATTCCATCCGGAATTTTTATCAAGGCCAAACAGACCTCATCCTCTATTTATTGGGTTAATTGAAAAGGCAATTTTAAATCATAATCAACGAAAAGAATAGTTTAGCTATTCTTTTTATTTTTATAACAAAAAAATCTAAATTATCATTTTTAAAGTATTACAAGTTGAAATAAAAAGGGTTTTAAGCTATAATAACTAGTGAAAAAATTCAAAATATTGGAGGAATTTATTATGCCATTAGTTAATGCAAAAGAAATGGTTCAAAAAGCAAGAGAAGGACATTATGCTGTTGGTGCATTCAACATCAATAATTTAGAATGGACTAAAGCAATTTTACTAGCTGCTGAAGAAGCTAAATCACCAGTTATGCTTGGTGTTTCTGAAGGTGCTAACAAATATATGACTGGTTATAAAGTTGTAGCTGATATGGTTAAAGCTATGGTAGAAACATTAAAAATCACAGTACCAGTAGCACTACACTTAGATCATGGTACATTTGATGGAGCTAAAAAAGCTTTAGAAGCCGGCTATACTTCTGTTATGTTCGATGGTTCTCATTATCCATTTGCTGAAAATGTAGAAAAAACTGTAGAAATAGTTGAACTAGCTAAAAAATTTAACGCTTCTGTAGAAGCTGAAGTTGGCGGTATCGGTGGCGAAGAAGATGGTGTTGTAAGCTTAGGTGAATGTGCAGATCCTGAAGAATGCCATAATATTGCTAAATTAGGTATCGATATGTTAGCTGCAGGTATCGGTAATATTCATGGCGTTTACCCTGAAAACTGGCCTGGTTTAAGATTTGACGTATTAGAAAAAATTAAAGAAAAATGTCCAGGTATGCCACTTGTTCTTCATGGTGGTACAGGTATTCCTGAAGATATGATTAAAGAAGCTATCAAACTTGGCGTATGTAAAATTAATGTTAATACTGAATGCCAATTAGCATTTGCTGAAGCTACTAGAAAATATATTGAAGCTGGTAAAGATAAAGAAGGTAAAGGATTTGATCCACGTAAATTATTAGCACCTGGTACTGAAGCTATTAAAAATTTAGTAAAAGAAAAAATGGCTATCTTTGGCTCAGTAAATAAAGCTTAGGTGAAAAGATGCGTATCGTATTAATAAACGAAAATTCTCAAGCAAGTAAAAATTCTTTAATTTTTACTACTTTACAAAATGTTGCTGAAAAATATGGCCATACTGTAAAAAATTATGGTATGTTCAGTGCCGATGATAAATCATTAACATATGTTCAAAACGGCTTACTTGCAGCAATTTTACTTAATTCAGGCGCATGTGACTTCGTAGTTACAGGTTGTGGTACAGGTGAAGGTGCAATGCTAGCACTTAATTCTTTCCCTAATGTGTTATGTGGCCATATAGTAGATCCATCAGACGCTTATATGTTTAATCAAATCAATGATGGTAATGCTGTAGCCTTCCCTTTTGCTAAAGGTTTCGGATGGGGTGCCGAATTAAACTTAGAATATTGTTTTGAAAAATTATTCAACGGACCTAAAGGTCAAGGTTATCCTCGCGAAAGAGCTATACCTGAACAAACAAATAAAAAAATATTAGATCAAGTTAAAGAAATTACTCATACTGACATGTTATATATATTAGAACATATTGATCAAACTTTCTTAAAAGAAACTATTGATCGTGATTCTTTTAAAAACAATTTCTTTACTGATGCTAAAGACGGTCCAATAAAAGATTATTGTAAAAAAGTCTTAGGACTATAAAAAAAGCAGTTTGAGAAATCCTCAAACTGCTTTTTCTTTAAGAAAAAAATCTTAGTGATTGGCTAAGACTTCTTCATATACAGATTTTAATTTACTTCCAATAATTTTTAAATCTCTTTCTCTTACTACTTCATATCCTCTAGTAGTGATGATTGTTTGATCTTCTGTTAATATTTTATTTATTTCTTTAATAAATCCTTCATTATCATCAGCCATATGACAATTATAATCTTTTTTTAACCAACCATTATATACACCTATATTTCTAACTAATAACGGTAATTTTGATGCTAAAGCCTCAAGAGTAACTATACCTTCAGTTTCTTCATAGGAAGGGAAAAAGAATAAACTAGCTTTCGCAAAAGCTATTTTTTTTAATTCCATATTAATATAACCCGGTAATATCACATTATTAGGCTTATTTTTTATGGCCTTCATAATTGGTCTACTCGTAATAAAAGGATATCTTTTACCAAACCATATAAATTTAATGTCTGGAAATTTTCTAGCCACTTCAATAAAATCTATTAATCCTTTACGAACAAAATAAAATCCCATACCTATTATAAATTTATCTGATTCCTTAATTTTTAAAAAGTCATAAAATTTCTTTACTTCATCATCATTATACTTAGTATCTTCTAAATATTTATTTAAATTAATACCATTACTAATAGCAAATATTTTAGCTTTAACTCCATAATTAGTTATTAACTGTTTAGAATAAGGAGTAGGGGTTATTATATATTTAGTATTATTATACATACGTAAAATGTTGCGATTAAACCAAGGAGCTAAAATACTATTAGAAAACTTAAAAGAATTTAAAAAATCTTCTTTAGTAGAATGACCATGAACAATATATGGTATATTTTTTTTCTTTATTTTTTTTAAAAAACGATAGCTTTTATTCAATAATGTATTAATGTGACATAAATCATAATCATCTTTAGGATCAAAAGTAACTTCAATCCCATTTTGATTTAGGGCATCTTTTTGTTGTAATAAAGCATGTCCTATGCCACTCTTTTTAAAAGTTTTTTGATTTTCTGAATATAATAACACTTTCATTCTATCACCAATTCATATGCTAATCTCTCTGGTTCAACCAATTCATTTGGCAAAACTATTACACCACAATAAACATAATTCATTTTTTTAATTAAATTTAGCATTGGTATATTTCTAGGATGAGTATCTATTCTTAAGTTTACACCAGCCTGTAATGCTTCGTTATAAGCAAAAGCAAATAAGCTTTGTGCAACTTTTAAATGTTTATAACCATCCTTTACAGCTAAACGATGTATAGTATAATATTTATTGTTACTGAGCCAATTTCCGTCTATTTTATCATAGTCATGATTTATTGATTTTACTAATGCCATCACCGCAATAATACCAGATTTATCTTCTACATATAATTCTTTATTAGCTATATCATTAATAAATGTTTGCGCATTAGGATAATCATTAGTCCATTGTTTAAAACCTAAATCATTTATTTGTTTTCTAGCATCAGTAATAATTTCTAGTATTTCTGGTATATCAAATTTATCAGCAAGTCTTATCATGGTCAATCAATTCATTAACATATTCATTAAATACATCTTTTTCTTCTTCATCTAACAAGCCTAATGTTTCAGCTATTTGATAAAATATCGAATCAATCGGATTGATTTCAATTTGATGTTTAGTAAAAATTTTATCTGCTAATTCATCTAACTTAACAAACATAGCATCATCTACATTTTGACCCTTAGTTAAATAATCATAAACTTCATTTTCTAATTTTTCAAATGCTTCTAAATCTGGCTTAATTAATTTATCATCATCATTAGTGCTATTTAACAATTCTTCCTCAAAATCAATTATATATAGTAATAAATTAACTGTTTTTGAGCATTTTTCCATAGCCTTTATATTATTATTAAAGTCATCTTTTAAGATATCTTCAATAGTTATAAAATTATTATCTAAATATTCAAATCCCGTATTAAAAATAACTTCTTCATCATCAGTTAAATCTTCTTTATTATCTACAACTTTAGCATATAAATAATCTAAGACATTAATCGTATTTAAATAGCGTTTAATAATATTGCTTTCTAATTCTTTTAAAGTAGTAATTAAATCATATTTTTCAATTTTCCAATTGGCATAATCTGTTAATATATCCATTACTAATTATTACCTCTTTGACGATTATGTGGGAATAGAATAACATCGCGAATATTTATTTTACCTGTTAATAACATAACTAAACGATCAATACCGATTCCAATTCCTCCAGTAGGTGGCATACCATACTCTAAGGCTTCAACGAAATCGGTATCAATTTCACAAGCCTCATCATTACCTAATTTTCTTTCTTCTAATTGTTCTTTAAATCTACTCAATTGATCAATTGGATCATTCAACTCACTAAAAGCATTACAATATTCTGTACATCCGATATAACATTCAAAGCGATCAGTAAAACGCGAATCTTTAGCATTACGTTTAGCTAATGGTGAAATTTCAACTGGGTGTCCATAAACTAATGTTGGTTCTACTAAATCATCTTCACAATATTTCTCAAAGAATGCATTAATAATATGACCAACACCCGTAAAGTGATTAGGAACCTCAACTCCGTATTCTTTAGCTAAATCTTTTGCTTCTGCAAAAGACATATTTTGCCAGAAATCTACTCCTACTTTATCCTTTATAGCATCAACCATATGAACACGTTTAAATTTAGATAAATCATAAGTATGACCATCAAATTCAACTATAGTTGTTCCTAAAACTTCAGTACAAACTGATTTAAAGAAATTTTCTATTAAATCCATCATATCATACATATCGGCATATGCTTGATAAGCTTCAACAGTTGTAAATTCTGGGTTATGCTTAGCATCTACACCTTCATTTCTAAATAATCTACCAATTTCATAAACTCTTTCCATACCACCAACTATCAATCTTTTAAGTGGTAATTCAGTAGCTATTCTTAAATAAAATTCCATATCTAAAGCATTATGATGAGTAACAAATGGTCTAGCTGCAGCACCACCTAAAATTGGTTGTAATACTGGTGTTTCTACTTCAGTATAACCTTCGCCATCAAAAAAGTGTTGAACAGCTCTAATAATTTTTGGGCGCATAAACGCTACTCTTCTTGATTCTTCATTTACAATTAAATCAACATATCTTCTACGTCTAGCTTCTTCAACATCTTGTAAGCCATGGAATTTCTCTGGTAAAGGTCTTAAAGCTTTCGCTAAATGTGTAAACTCTTCACATTTAACAGTTAATTGATTCGTATTTGTCCGCATTACATAGCCTTTAATACCTAAGATATCACCAATGTCTGATTTAATAAAAATATCGTAATTGTTTTCTCCTATCATATCTTTAGCAATATAGCATTGTACTAGGCCATAACGATCTTGAATGTTAATAAAGCCAATTTTACCTTGTCTTCTTTTAGCTATCATTCTACCAGCTATACTGATAGGGAATTTTTTCTCCTCTAATTCTTCTTTACTATATTGATCATATTTTTCTATTATAGTTTTTGAATTATCAGTTCTTACATATTTATGTCCAAAAGGTTCTACACCTAATTCTTTTAAATAATTAACTTTCTCTCTTCTAATACGTTCTTGTTCAGTTAAAACATTATCCATATTATTTTCCTCCATTTCTAAAAAATTATATCATAAACTATCATAAATAAAAAGAAAATTGTATTTTTTATTTTAATAAAAAGTGCTATAATTTAAAAATACATATGGAGGTAAATTGTCTATGAAATTTGTTACTGAACATGCAAAAAATAAAAAGGATAATTCTAGCATTATCTTTAAATCTGTAATAGCTAAAGAAGCTAAAGCTAAAGATAGTAAAACTATTAATGCCACTATCGGTATGTTATATGATGAAAAAGAAGAATTTTATACTTTTAATAGTGTTAAAAAAGTAGATCAAATCCTAAAAAATACAGAAAAATTTCCTTATACAAACAGCATAGGGATTAAGCCTTTTTGCAATGCTGTTTTAAATTGGGTCTTCGATAAACATCTAGAATATTTCATTAAACATGAAAATCTTGAAATTATAGCTACGCCAGGTGGAAGCGGGGCAATAAGTAACGCTTTTTCTAACTACTTAAACCCAAATGAAAATGTGTTACTGCCTGACCATATGTGGTCTAATTACATTCAAGTTGCCTATGAAAATTATTTAGGATATAAGACTTATAAATTATTTAATGAAAAAGGAACCTTTAATTTAGCTGAATTAAAAAACACCTTCTTAGAACTACAAAAAACACAAGATCGCATTTTATTTGTGATTAACGATCCCTGTCAAAATCCTACTGGCTATTCTCTTACTAGCGAAGAATGGCTAGAATTAATTAAGATAATTAATTCTGTTGCTACTAAAGAACACCCTTTCATATTCTTATATGATACAGCCTATATTGATTACTCTATTGATGGCAGAGAATACACAAGAAATAACATTTATAATTTCAGATTATTTAATGAAAATGTTTTAACTATAATTGCTTTTTCTGGTTCAAAAACTTTAGGTCTTTACGGCTTAAGAATTGGAGCAATGATTGGCTTAGCTAAAGATAAAAATACTATAAATGATTTTTTAGATAGTTGTCAATATAGTGCACGAGCTAAATATTCTATGTGTTCAACTTATGGTATGTATTTAATTGCTAAAGTTCTTGGTGAAGAACCTTATTTAGCGGAATTTAAAAAGGAATTAGAGATTGTAACTTCATTTATAACCGAAAGATCAACTATTTTTATTAATGAATGCAAGAAAGTAGGCCTTAAAACCTTACCTTTTAAATGTGGCTTTTTCGTTACAATACCATGTAAAAATGATGAGGCAGTTTATGATTATTTAGTAACTAAAAAAATTCATGTTGCCCCAATTGGTAAGGCAATTAGAGTTGCAATTTGTTCAATTTCTAAAGAACATTGTCAAATTATACCAGCAATTATAAAGGAGGCCTTAGAAAAAGTAGATTTTTAATCTATTGATAATTATGAATGATTTAATCTATATTTTAAAATATCTAAAATATTATAAAAAAGATCTAATTATAACCTTAGTTCTAGTTATAATTGAAACTTTTTTTGAGTTAATTATCCCTTTCTTAATGCGTGATATAATAAATCTTGGCATCGAAAATAAAGACTTAAAACAAATTCTTTATAATGGGGGATTAATAATAGGTTGTGCAATCATTAGTCTAGTTACCGGACACTTATATTCTAAATCAAATGCGCGTTTAGTCACTAAATTTTCTTATAAATTACGTGAACAAACTTTTAAAAAAATCCAAACCTATAGTTTTTCAAACATTGATCACTTTGAATCAGCATCATTAATAACTAGGGTTACTAATGATGTTCAAATTATGCAAAACACCTTAGCTGGAGGTATAAGACCATCTTGTAGAGCTCCAATTATGTTAATAATGGGAGTTGGGCTTTCTTTAGTTATGGCTCCAAGTATAGCTTGGATTTTCCTTTGTGGTGTTCCGGTTTTAGCTATAATTTTATTTTTAATTGTTCGTAAAACTGCTCCTCAATATAGCGTTTTACAAAAAAGTATTGATAATGTTAACCTAGTAGTAAGAGAAAATGTTACTGCAATTAGAACTGTTAAAAGCTATGTTCGGGAAGATTATGAAAAAGAAAAGTTTAATAAGGCTAACACAAATTTAACAGATATAACAAAATTTACATTTAGAATAGCTCAGTTAAATCAACCATCATTTCAATTAGTGATGTATGCAGTTACAACTGCAATCTTATACTGTGGTTCCGTAGCTGTACATAATAGTACCTTAGAAATCGGGACTTTAACTGCTCTATTATCATATATATTACAAGTATTAAATTCCTTGATGATGTTTTCAAATATTTTCTTATTAGTTAACAGATCATTTGCATCTTCAAAACGTATTAAAGAAATCTTTGATGAGACACCTACTATTGAAGAAAATGAAAATGGCTTAACTGAAGTAAAAAATGGCCAAATTACCTTTAAAGATGTTTCATTTAAATATAAAGAAAATAGCTCTGAATATGTTCTTTCAAATATAAATATCAATATCAAAGCTGGTTCTAGCGTAGGTATTTTAGGGGGAACTGGTAGTGCTAAATCAACCCTAGTTTCTTTAATTTTAAGACTATATGATGTGACAAAAGGTGAAGTTTTAATCGATGGAGAAAATGTTAAAAATTATAATTTAGCAGCTTTAAGAGATAAAATTTCAATAGTTTTACAAAACAATGTTTTATTTACAGGTACAGTTAGAGATAACTTAAAATGGGGAGATAGATTAGCTGATGATTCTAAAATATTACATGCTTGTAAACTAGCTTGTGTTGATGAGTTTTTAGATCGCTTACCTGGTGGACTTGATTACGATTTAGGTCAAGGTGGTGTCAATGTTTCTGGTGGTCAAAAACAAAGACTATGTATAGCTAGAGCCTTACTAAAAGATCCGAAAATAATTATTTTTGATGATTCTACTAGTGCTTGCGATATGGAAACAGAACGAAAAATATTAAATAACATAAGAAATTTAAAAGGGCTAACTAATATAATCATAGCTCAACGTATAACTTCAGTAATGGATGCCGATATGATAATCATTCTCGATAACGGAACTGTTTCTGATATCGGTAACCATGAAGAGCTATTAAAACGCAATACTATTTACCAAGAACTATGTCATACTCAGTTAGGAGGAATAAATTATGCCGCCGATTCTTCAAAGTAAACGTCCTACTAACTTAAAAGGAACCTTGAAAAAATTTCTGAAGTATTTAGGTAAACATAAATTTTTATTACTTATTGTTGCTATACTAGTTACACTATCTGCCTTAGCTAATTTATTAGGTACATTTATGTTTCAACCTATAATTGATGAATTTGCTGATCCTAACAGTAATAAATTTCATATCCTATGGCAAGGAATTTTATTAGAAGCTTCTATTTATTTTGTTGGAGCTTTATCAACATTAGGATATACTCAAATAATGATTTATTTAGCTCAAAAAGTCATCTATGAACTAAGAAGAGATATGTTTTCTAAAATGGAAACCTTACCATTATCATTCTTTGATCACCAAACCCATGGTCAAATTATGTCAAACTATACTAATGATATCGATATGCTAGCCGACGCAATGAATAATGCGTTCGCGATGTTAATTTCTAATTTCATTCAAATAATTGGACTTTTCGTCTTAATTTATATCTTAAATTGGTTATTATCGATATTATGTACTATCTTTTATATAATAATCTTCCTTTACGTGGTTAACGCCAGCAAGAAAGCAAAAAGGAATTTTGAAAAACAACAAGAAGCTATGGCAAAACTTAATGGTTTTGTTGAAGAAAGCTTAGCCGGACAAAAAGTAGTTAAAGTATTCAACCATGAACAAGATAATATTGATAAGTTTATAAAACAAAACAAATTCCTTCAACAAGTTGGTGAAAATGCTCTTCGCTATTCTTTTTCAATGGTGCCTTTTGTAGTTAGTATTTCCTATATTAACTATGCCGTTGTGGCAATAATCGGAGCTTTACTAACGATTCATCCATTACTTGGTGTAACTTTTTCAGTAGGTGGTATTTCCGCATATCTCGTTTTTGTAAGACAAGGAACAATGCCTATAAATCAATTTACTCAACAAGCTAATCTTCTATTAGGAGGTATGGCTGGTGCTGAAAGAATATTTAAACTTATTGATGAGCAGGCAGAAATTGACGACGGAAATATCACATTAGTCAATGTTAAAGAAAATAATGGTAATCTAATTGAAGTAAATGAAAAAACCAATCTTTGGGCATGGAAAAAAGCTGATGATACATTAGTAAAATTAAGAGGTGATGTTAGATTTTATAACGTTGATTTTGCATATTACGATGACAAGCCTATTTTAACAGACCTATCTTTATATGCTAAACCAGGTCAAAAAATAGCCTTTGTAGGATCTACCGGGGCTGGTAAAACCACTATAACTAACCTAATTAATCGTTTCTATGAAATAAATAGCGGAACTATAACTTATGATGGTCTAGATATTAAAAATATTAAAAAAAGTGATTTAAGACAATCACTAGGTATAGTTTTACAAGATACACATTTATTCACAGGAACTATTAAAGATAATATTAAATATGGAAAATTAGATGCAACTGATGATGAGGTCGTTTTAGCCGCAAAATTAGCTAACGCTGATAGCTTTATTAAACGGCTTCCAAACGGATATAACACATATATTAAATCT
Organism: uncultured bacterium; assembly: GCA_949293265.1. GTDB lineage: Bacteria > Bacillota_I > Bacilli_A > Acholeplasmatales > Anaeroplasmataceae > CALUXS01. The sequence goes on along the minus strand of CASFCK010000009.1, from coordinate 18,110 downwards.
GATGGGGCAAATTTAAGTCAAGGCCAAAGACAATTATTATCTATTGCTAGAGCTATGATAGCTGACTTACCGGTGTTAATATTAGATGAGGCCACTTCTTCTATTGATACTAGAACTGAAGCTTTAGTCGAAAAAGGAATGGATAAACTAATGGAAGGGCGAACTGTCTTTATGATTGCTCATCGTTTATCTACAATCAAAAACGCCAATGCTATAATGGTTTTAGAACATGGTAAAATCATCGAACGCGGAACCCATGATGAATTATTAGCCAAACGCGGAGTTTATTATCAATTATATACTGGCGCATTAGAATTAGAATAAAAAAATAGCCTAATCAGGCTATTTTTTCTTTACCATAAGATTCTTCATATTTAGCATATAAAGGATAATATTTTTCATCTGTATAAATATCATATAAAATGAAATCATTCAAATATGTTTTTGAAACTATTTGGGCATGTTCTTCAATTATATTTATAATCTTACCATCTGCATAAGGTATTTCTAAATACAGATGTAAAAAGTTCTTACTTAAACTTTTATAGATAGCTTCAGCTAAATTATTAATGCCAGCTTTATTCTTATTATTTACAAACGTAAAGTTATATTCTTTATAGCTTATTTCTTCTTTAATATTTTGACTAATATAATTTAAGATTTGTGGTGGCAATAAGCTCTTATTATCATCTAATTTGTCAATTTTAGTAAATAAAACAATAAATGGTATATTGTTAGCTCCTATCGTTTCTAAAACTTTATATGTAATTTCAAATTCAGTCAAAGCATATTGTGATGATATATCAATAACATAGATAATCAAGTCTGAATTTTTAACCTCTTCTAAAGTGAAATAAAAAGAATTAATTAGTGTAGTTGGCAATTTTGAAACAAAGCCAATCGTATCAGTCAATATGAAATTTAAATTATTATATTTTAACCCTCTTGAAAAGGTATCAAGCGTCGCAAATAAACAATCCTTTTCTAAAACTTTTTTATCATTATCAGCATTTAAATATTCAATTAGTGAGTTCATAGTAGAACTTTTACCAGCATTTGTATAACCAACTAACGAAACAATCGGAATACTATTTTTTTTACGTCTATTTATTTGACTTAACTTTTGTTTTCTAATTAATTTAAGTTCTTGTTGTAATTTGCTTATTTCATCTGCTAAATGTCTCCGATCTAATTCTTGTTGTGTCTCTCCACTACCTCTATTTGATAAACTACCACTTGTACCACCACTTCGAGATTCTTCTTCCCTCATTAACCCAATTCGAGGCAATAAATATTTATATTTAGCTAAGGCTATTTCATATTTTGCTTCTTTACTCATGGCTCTTATATTAAAAATTTCTAAAATTAAATAGGTTCTATCAATAACTTTAATCTTTAAAATTTCTTCTAAATTTCTATTTTGAGCAGGTGTTAAAACATCATCAAAAATAACTATTTCTGCCTTATATTCTTTAATTAATTCACCAAGTTCATAAACTTTACCTTTGCCTATAAAAGTTGCTGGATCTGGTTTGTCTTTAGTTTGTCTAATGTTATAAACAATCTCATAATCTAAGGTTTCAGCTAATTTTTTTAATTCATGCAAGGAATAATCAATATCAAAAAAATCATTTTTAGAATTAATCCCAACTAAAATCGCTCGCATATTCTCACCTTCCACCTAAATTATACAATATTTTTTTAAAAATCAATAAAACTTTTTACTATCTATATAATTTATTGTATAATTTTATTTAGGAGGTTAACCATTATGAATAAAATTAAAATTATTACTGATTCTACTAATGATTTAGGGAGAGATTTATTAGAAAAACATGATATTGCCGTTATTCCTCTCCATGTAAATTTTAACGATGATTCTTTTGACGATGGCATAAATATTACTACCACTTCCCTTTATGAAAAAGTAAAAGAATATAACATGTTACCTAAGACAGCGGCTATCACTATTATGGAATTTATTAATGTTTTTGAAACCTATTTAAATCAAGGCTATGATATTATTTATACTGGAATTTCTAAAGCTTTATCATCAACTTATAACAACGCTAAAATTGCCGCTAACGAACTAGATGAAGATAGAATTAGCATTATAGATTCAATGAACCTTTCTACTGGTATAGGTCTTAACTTATTAAGAATAGCTAAATTACGTGATGAGGGTAAATCTTTAGAAGAAATTACAAACGACATCTTAGATTATAGGTTAAGAGTTAAATCACAATTTGTAATTCCTACCCTTGATTACTTATATAAAGGCGGTAGATGCAGTAGCTTAACCAATTTAGTCGGTAAAGTTTTTAAAATAAAACCAATTATCGAAGTAAGAAATGGCAAAATGAGCGTCGGACCTAAACCAAGAGGTAAAATGCTAAATGCCCTAAATGTCTTATTAAATATGATTAAACAAGATTTAGATAATTTAGAACTTGAAAATATTTTTGTAACTCATTCTTTAAATGAAGCAGATGCAAAATATTTAGTAGATGAGTTAAAAAAAATCTTACCAGCTAAGATTAATCTCTATACTACATGTGCTGGTTGTGTAATATCTTCACATTGTGGAAAAGATACAATTGGAATTTTATATGTAACGAGAAGGTGATTATGTGAAATTTAAAGATCTACCTTATTGCAGGGTTGATATTAAAGAGTATCAAGATAAACAAACTAAATTAATAAATAAAATAAATAATACAGTAGATCATAAACAACTAAAAGATTTAATTAACACTTATAATAAAAATTATATTGACGTAGCAACCTCAACAGCTCTAGCTGAAGTTAGACACACAATCGATACAAATGACAAATTTTATGCTGATGAATACAACTATATTTGTGAAATCACTCCTTTAATTAATGATATTTCTGATAAATATAATAAAGTTCTATTAAATCATTCTAAAAAGGAATATTTAATAGAATTATTAGGTCAATACTATTTTACAAAATTAGAAGCTGAAGCAAAAACATTTAACGATAGCGTTATTAACTTATTAGTTTTAGAATCAAAATTAGTAAATCAATACGATACTATAATAGCCAATGCTAAAATAGAATTTGATGGTAGGTATAATAATCTAAGTCAAATGGCTAAATATGGCCAAAATTTAGATAGAGAAATAAGAAAAAATGCCGCTATAGCTGTCGATAATTTTTATGCTCAAAACGATGCCGAAATTAGTAAAATCTATGATGAATTAGTTAAAGTTCGCGATCAAATTGCTAAAAAACTAGGCTTTAAAAATTATATTGAACTAGGTTATTTAAGATTAAATAGAACTGATTATAATGCTGATTCTGTTGCTAAATTTAGAGATCTAATAAAAACAAAAGTTGTTCCTATAGCTAATAAATTATATCTAGAACAAGCAAAAAGAATTGAAATAACAGATCCTTATATGTATGATTATTCATTAAATTATTTAGATGGTGATCCTACTCCTAAAAGTAATAATTTAGTCCAAGAAGCTTATAAAATGTATAGTGAAATGTCAAATGAAACTAAAGAGTTTTTTACTTTTATGAAAGATAATGATTTAATGGATTTAGAAACTAAGCCTGGCAAGATGAGTGGTGGATATTGTACTGATTTCTTAAAATATAATTCTCCTTTTATTTTTGCTAACTTTAACAATACTAGTGACGATGTCAACACCTTAACTCATGAAGCTGGTCATGCATTTGAATTTTATTATGCTTCTAAATTTATTGACAATAAAGCATTAATTTCACCAACCTTAGAAACATGTGAAATTCATTCTATGGCAATGGAATTTTTTGCTTATCCTTGGCTTAATTATTTTTTTAAAGAAGATACAAATAAATATATTCACCTTCACTTAACTAGCGCTATAACATTTTTACCATATGCTGTAGCTGTTGATCACTTTCAACATTTAGTATATGAAAATCCTAACGCTACTTCAAATGAAAGAAAAGAAATTTGGCATAAACTTGAACAAATATATTTGCCGTGGCGTAATTATGGTGAATGTAGTTTTACTGCTACTGGTACTTATTGGTATCGTCAAGGCCATATCTTTAGTTCACCATTTTATTATATTGATTATGCATTAGCCCAAATTTGTGCACTTGAATTTTACTTAAATGATCTTGATTCCCATCAAGATGCTTGGCAAAAATATTTACAATTATGCAGTTTAGGTGGTACAGATTCATTTTTAAATTTAATTAAGAAAGTTGGTATTGCTTCTCCTTTTCTAAACGAGACTATTACTAATATTCTTTCTAAATTACTTCCTATCGTAGGAGGTATTAAATTATGACAAATAAAGTTTATTTTTATCGTAAAAAATTTAAAATGACTCAAGAACATTTAGCTAAAATCTTAGGAGTAACTAGACAAACTATAATTTCAATTGAACAAGGCCGTTACGTTGCTTCTTTACCTTTAGCATTGAAAATGTCACGAATCTTCAATGTTCATGTTGAAGATATCTTTAGTTTGGAGGAAAAAGATATATGAACAATCTCCCTCGCTACAAAAAGGTAACTAAAATTAAGCTGATTTTAATGTGCTTAGCCACATTATTACCAATTCTAATAGTTTCAAGTTTAGAAGCTTTTATAAAAAAACAATTTGGAATTACTTTTTTGGTATTAAGATACTTAGTGTTTTCTTTATGTGAATTATCTATTATATTGAAAATTATTCATTATATTTTAATTTTAAAAAATGAAGATTATTGTTTAAAAGTATATACAAAAATAAATGATGAAAGAAATATTTTTATTAGAGCTAAAACCCATAGCTTTACAATTAAAACTATCTTATTTATAAATGCGATTTTGCTAATAGTGTTTGGCTTTATTGAACCTTTAGTTTTTATAGTACTTGCTTCAGAAAGTCTTTTAATTGTTATAATATTAATAATTTCTGCTATTTATTATAATAAAAAATATTAATTTAGTTGACAATTTAATTTAAAATCTTTATTATTTAAACATAAACATGAAGATAAGAAACGTGGTTATTTAATATTTAGCCTAGAGAGCTCTTGTTAGGTGAAAAAGAGACTAAAAAAATAACAAATTCATCTTGGAATGATTAACTGAAATCAAGTAGGTTAAATCGGGTTGCCCGTTACAGCATAATGTATTATTAGATACATGAGATCTATTTATAGATAAATAAAGGTGGTACCACGTTAAAAACGTCCTTAGGCAAACTAAGGCGTTTTTTTTTATTAAAAAGGAGGAAAAAATATGATCGTCGTTTTAAAACAAACCGCAAAAAAAGAAGACATAAAAAGATTAACAAGCCAAATTGAAAAACAAGGCTTAAAAACTAGTGTTGTAATCGGGACAGATCAAACCATTATTGGTCTTATTGGTGACACAACAATTATCGACCCTAAAACGATTGAAGTTGATGAAGCCGTTGATCATGTAATGCGAGTAAGTGAACCATATAAACTAGCTAACCGAGCTTTCCATCCCGAAGACACAATAATTAATGTTGGTGGAGTTAAAATTGGTGGTGGATATTTAGCTCTTATTGCTGGGCCATGTTCAGTAGAAAGTAAAGAACAAATAATTGAAGTTGCAAAAAGTGTTAAAGCAAGCGGGGCAAACATTTTACGAGGTGGAGCATTTAAACCAAGAACTAGCCCTTATTCTTTCCAAGGAATGGGTGAAAATGCTCTTGATTTATTATTAGCCGCTAAAGCCGAAACAGGCTTACCAATTTGTACGGAATTAATGGATGCTGAATATATTCCGCTTTTTAATGAAAAAGTTGATTTAGTTCAAATAGGAACTCGTAATATGCAAAATTATTCATTATTAAAAAAAGTGGGTAGAGAAATAAAAAAACCTATTCTCCTAAAACGAGGCCTAGCTTCAACATATGAAGAATGGATCATGGCTGCCGAATACATAATGGCTAATGGTAATCCTAATGTGATTTTATGTGAACGAGGAATTAGAACTTACGAAACTTATACTAGAAACACACTAGATATTCAAGCAATACCTGTAATAAAAAAATTGACTCATTTACCTATTATTATTGATCCAAGTCATGCTGGTGGTAAGTGGTGGTTAGTAAGTCCAATGGCTAAAGCTAGTATCGCTGCTGGCTCGGATGGTTTAATGATTGAAGTACATAATGATCCTGAAAAAGCCTTCTCTGATGGTCCACAATCATTACGTCCTGATAAATATGAAAGTTTGATGCAAGACATTAAAAAGATAGCTACTATATTTGGTAAAAAATTATGAATAAAATAGACCTTTTAACAAAAATTTTTAAAGAATTATTAAAAGAACAAAACTTATATCTAAACCCAAATTCTTATATAGATAATTTTAATGCTGCCATCATAGATATTTTAAAAGAATACCAAAATGATGCTTTAGGTGAAGAACTTAAATTATCAACTTTTAATTTACCAACTAATATTATTATTGGTTATATGGGGGTTGAAGGAGCCTTTGCCTATGAAGCAGCAAAAAAACTTTTTGGTGATAATAAATGCTTACCATATGAAAACTTTAAGTCGGTTTTTGAAGCTATAAAAAATAATGAAATAACTTATGGCATATTACCAATTGAAAATACTTCTACTGGTTCAATTAATGATATCTATGACTTAATCAGAGAATATCAATTCTATATAATTAAAGACACTAATCTTCCTATAAGTCAAAATCTCTTAGGAATTAAAGGCTCTAAACTAGACGACATAAAGACTGTATATTCCCATCCTCAAGGAATATTACAAACAAAAGATTTTCTTGAAAAACATAATATTAAAGGCAAATATTTTTCAAACACAGCCACTAGTGCTAAATATATTAGTTCATTAAATGACAAAACTATTGGCTCAATTAGTTCTAAGCTTTGTGCTAAGTTATATAATTTAGATATTATTGCTGAAGATATCAATGAAGATAAATCAAACACTACAAGGTTTGTCGTAATTAGTAAAAATTTAGAAATAGATAATGATGCTAATCAAATAAGTATAATGTTTAATTTACGTCATCAAACCGGAACATTGTATCAAATATTAAAAGATATTAAAGATTATAATTTAAATATGACAAGAATAGAATCTAGACCTATAAAAAACAAACCTTTTGAATACTATTTCTATGTCGATTTTTTAGGAAATATTAATGATACTAATGTTATAAATGCATTAAATAAAATTAAAAAAGATTCTTTAAATATGCGAATTTTAGGCAATTATAAAACGATAAGGTAAAAGACACCAAAATGGTGTCTTTTTTATAATAAAAAAACGCTTAACAACAAGAAAATAGCCTATACAAATTAGTATAAGCTATAATATGCTATTGGTGTGGATAATGAGATTTTAACTCACATAGAAAGCCTACTACCGTCTGAAGATAGCGCGTATACCAATTTCGCCATATCCACAAATATAAAGTTAAACTTTATATTTTTTTAAATATTCAATTTTAATATTTCCATCAACATAAGAAACTAAGGCTTTAGCTCCATTTTTGATTGGCATTGAAGGGGCAAAATGGCCTAAATCAACATCCATTAAAATAGGTACATTGAATTCTTGTAAAACATCAATCACAGCTGTATATTTATCTACACCCATTATTTCTTCTTCATTGCATAAGGGTCTACCAATTAAAAAACCTTTAACTTTTCTAAACCAACCTGCTTCTTTTAATTGAAATAGAGCTCTTCTTATCCCAAGTGGTGAAAGTTCACATGCTTCTAAATACCAAATAATACCTGTATGTTTACTAACAAAATTGCTAACATTATCATATTTAGTTCCACATAAAGTAACTAAACAATCTAAACAACCACCAAGCATAGTTCCATAAAAAGGATCAGAATAATAAAACGGTTTAATAATTTTTCTTTCCGTTAAATTAAGCTTAGCTAAAGGTTTAGCCTCACTAGCTAAACTTTTTAATTCCCATCTTGGATAACCTCTAACAATTCTTTTCCCTTCTAATAAACCAATTGTATCTTTTGTGTCATATTTAAAAGGATACTGGAAAAACTTAGATGCACATGGTCCATATATTGTTACCATATTATTAATTGTAGTTATAGTAAAAGTTAAATTTGTGTTATCAGAAAAACCAATAAACCATTTAGGCTTTTGTCTCTTTATTCTTTTAAAATCTAAATATGGTAAAATTTCACACATTAATTCGCCACCGCCAACAGATAAAATGACATCTGTGTCACTTTCAAAAGCTTTCATTATTTCTTTGGCTCTTTCTTGTGGGGTATTAGATGATGCAACACCTTCAGCTAAATATATATTTTTACCTTCGATTATTTGGTAACCTAAATTTTTAAAATTTTTAATCGCTTCATTTAAGCGAGATAAATATGGTTCAGTCGTACAACCAAAACTTGGAGCTACTAAAGTTATTTTAGCATTTTTATTTATTTTCTTTGGTTCTAAAATCATTTACATACCTCCTAAAAAAACTATGTGTAAATTATACCACAAATGTGGTATAATAACAAAGAAAAATAATAATTTTAAAAGGAAGATAATAAATGTTTAAAAAAAATAAAAACAATGATCTAACTTCTTTAACAAGAGTAGGTTATTTAGATGGCAAACCTTTTGAATATATTAATGATCAATTGGAATATGCTAAAGAACGCTATGTTATACATACAAATAATTTAATATTACGAACAAGAGTTTATGATAATTATCTGTTTAAAGTTGTTCTTATTTCTGATTTTTCTAGTTTTGATCTTAGTAAAACAACTAATAAATATTTACGTGAAAATAATTTATTAACTGATGAAGAAGCTAATTTAACTAAAAGCATGAATATCTACATCATTGAAGAAAACACCCTTAGAACTAGAGAATTTGCTAAAAATAATACGATTTTAACTAAAAATGGTTATCAACAATTCTTAATTTATAATGCTAAAGAAACAGTTTTAGATTATTATAATGTTTTACCAGAATTTGATTTTAACTTAATGCGTTATTATAGAACTATCGTATTTTTTGACTTGGCTTGTCATGATAAGGAGGATGATTAAGATGGCTAAAAAAAGGAAGCCTTGGGTTTTATGGCTTATTGTCGGAATCACATTTTTAATTGCTGTCGGATTAATTTGTTTAAGTTTATATGTTAAGAATTCTACTGCTATAATAGTATTTATAGTTATTGATTTTATTATTATGACATTTTCTTTAAATGCTGCTATTTCTACTTCTTTTAAATATAAACCAAAACCAAAAAAATATCTCAATAAAGCCTTTAAATATGATCCTGAATTATTAATCGATAATTTATTAAAAAACGGTTTTAAAGAGAAAAAAGTTAGATATGGCAATGTTTATATGAAAATTTTAGGTGTTGTTGCATATAAAATAACAATCATCACAAATGCTAGTGAATATTTAAATACCGATAATAATCAAAATAAAACTAACACTACTAATAACGATTTAAAAAGATGTCAACGTTTTATTGGTTGTGAAGTGTTTCTAGATTATAATGATCCTGATAATAAGATTTTAAAAAATATTGCTGATTTTTCTTTTCAAGGAAAAAACATTTACTATGAGGCTTTTTATTTTGATAAAGAAGCTAACACTTTACATGAGCCAAATATAATAACTATTAGTGAAGATTTTAAAGAAGATGTGAAACGTCTTAAAAATGAATATTTAATGTTAATTGAGGAGATATAATTATGTATGTAGGAATAGATATCGGAGGAACATCAAGCAAATTAGGTTTATTTGAAAATGATAATTTAATAACAACTTGGCAAATAAAAATGACCGCAACTACACCAAGTGAATTAGTTAGTCAATTACTTGCTTCCATAAAAGAAAAAACTAATAATATTACTGGTATTGGTGTTGTTATTCCTGGTTTCATTAAAAATGATTACATCGCATTATCACCAAATTTACACTACTTAAATAATACAAATTTAAGAGAATATTTTAATCGAGAAATAGATTGTCCTATTAAAATAATAAATGATGCTAATGGTCATGCATTAGGTGAAGCTAGATATAAAGACTTAGATAATATTATGTTCATTACTCTCGGCACTGGAGTTGGTGGTGGTTTTGTCTATAATCATGAGATTCTAGAAGGTTTTTCAGGTGCATTTATGGAGATAGGACATATACATGTTGATGATAAATATAATTTCTGTTGTGGTTGTGGAAATATTGGTTGTTTAGAAACTTTAGCAAGTCAAAAAGGGATTTACAACTTAATTAAGTATTATCGCGCTAATCATAATACTTCTTTAGGTCCTGAATATACAATTAAAGATGTTTTTGACTTAGCTAAAAACAATGATGAGTTATGCTTAAAAGTTGTTGATGAATTTACAAAGTATTTAGGCTTAGCCTTAGCTAATGCAGCATCGCTTTTAAATCCTGAAACCATTATTATTGGTGGTGGTATTAGTAATGCTGGTTATTTTTTACTAGATAAAATTAAAAATCAGTTTAATAATTATGCTAATAATGTTATAAAAAACACCAACATTATATTAGCTAGTCTAGGCAATAATGCTGGTATTTATGGAGCTTATTATTTAATTAAAGATGGAAACAATTAAAAAAAATTATAAACCTGAGATATTAATTTGTCCTAAATGTAATAAAAAATTGGTTTATGCTTATGCTAGTAGTGCTAAACTAATTACATTTACTCAAGGTAGACAATATTTTGTGAAAAATTTAGCCTATAAGTGTCCTTGTTGCAATCATCTATATGTGTCACAAACAGCTACTAAATTTGCCTTTAAAGGAATCAAATATTCAATTAAAGTTTGTTTTATGATTTATTATTATAAAAAATCGGCTTATAGTAGAGAGCGCATATGTGACATGTTGAGTTTGAATAACATTTTTATTTCTGATCGCAATGTAGATAATATTTATAATTTATTCAAACACTATTTGAACATTAATTATTTAACTCTACTTGATAAAGAGTATGAAGAAACATTAAATGAATATAACGATTTAAAACTCTCAATAGATTTAATTAGTTATAATAAAAATAGATTAATTATTATTAGAAATTATTTTACTAATAAAATAATTGGCTTTTATCATTTTAATTCAATTGATGATCCGCAAATAAAACATATTTTAAGTGCCTACATTAATGAGAAATATAATATATCAACTATAATTAGCATTAGAAAAGATGATATTTTTATACCATTACTAAAAAAATTAGCTGGACCAAAAACAAAGTTTTTAAGTTATCTTAAAATCTAATTTGACTTTATCTATATTAGTGTTATAATAACAATAGTTAGGAGATGAGACATAATGGATATTCCAAAAATAGATGAATATGATAAAAAAATATTAAAAATAATACAAGAAGATGCTTCAATTTCTAACAAAGATTTAGCTAAAATGATTAATTTAGCCCCTTCTTCTTGTTTATTACGAGTAAAAGGTTTAGAAAAGTCTGGTCTCATCAAACGAAGAGTTACCGTCTTAAACGAAAGATTATTAGGATATAATATAACTGCGTTCTTAAGAGTTGAATTGAAATTAATTAACCAAGATAGTATTAATGAATTTTTAACATATACACTAAATTATCCACAAATATTAGAGTGTTATATGATTACTGGTGGCGGTTTATTTTTAATGAAAATAATTGCTAAAGATTTAGATGATTATCGTGATTTCGTTGTTAATAAATTAACAGCTATTAATAACGTTGGTAATGTTGAGACTTCAATTGTAGTTGGTATAGAAAAAGACACCGGATTTATTCCAGTACAAGAAACCTTTTAAGGTTTCTTTTTTTTAGGGGGTTTTTATGAAATCAAGCATAAATTTATGGCGTTGGGCTAAAAAATATATCTACATTATCTTAGTAGTAATAGCCTTAAACTTTATTTTACAATGGTTATATTCTTATATTGCTCTATTTGTTAAATATGCGTTTGCTATCTTAGGTCAAGAAAATAATGATGTAAATTTACCTAAGTTTTTAGTTAATTTTTTTAATTCTTTTGAAGATGTTTTAACCATCGTTTTAGTTGTCGGAATAGCTATGATTTTATTACAGCTTTTCCGGTCATTTTTACGTTTTTTAGATAACTATTTAAGACAAAAAGGAACTGAAATGATAGCTTATGATATGCGAACTAAATTATATAATCATATCATTGACCTTCCTTATAGTTATCATAATAATTCTGATATCGGTGATTTAATTCAAAGATCTACTTCTGATGTCGATACGGCTTCTTCTTTTATTTGTTCACAATTTCCAGAATTAATTGCTATATTTATCACTATTGGAATAGGTGCTTATCAAGTTGGACAAATTAATTTAATTTTAATGGGTGTTAGTTTAATATCTATACCTATTTTAGGTATATCAAGTGTTATTTGGTTTATTTATTTAAACAAAACTTATACTGATATCGAAAATGAAGAAGCTAAATTAACAACCGTAATTCAAGAAAACATTAATGGAGCTCGAGTAGTTAAAGCATTTGCTAATGAAAAACATGAGCTAACAAAAATGCAAAACGCAAATGATAAATATTACAAAAAGCTTTATCATTTATATGTTCGGGAACCTTTCTTCTGGGGTGCATCTGATTTTGTGGCTATATTTGAATATGCTTTAACTATAGCTGTAGCTATTTATTTAGCTTATAAAAATCTTGTTACAGCATCTGATATAACAGCATGTTTATTATTACTTGGAATGGTTATTTGGCCAATAAGAGGATTAGGAAGAATAATCTCAAATTATGGCAAAGCTATAGTGGCTGCTAATCGTATCGAGCATGTATTAGAAGAGAAAATTGAATATACAAATAATGGCTCTTTAAAGCCAAATATTTCAGGAAAAATCAGATTTAAAAATGTTTCTTTTAAGTTTAATGATAGTAATAATGAACTATTGAAAAATATAAATTTTACAATTGAAGCAGGTCAAACTATAGCCATAGTTGGTAAAACAGGTTGTGGTAAAACTACTATTTGTAATTTGTTAAATAGATTCTTAGATTATAATTCTGGTGCTATTTATTTAGATGATACTTTAATTACTGATATAGAAAAACATTATTTAAGAAAGAAAGTTAAAATGGTTTTACAAGACCCATTCTTATTCACAAAAACAGTTTATGAAAACATTGCAATTACAGATGATAGTTTTAGCAATGATGATGTTTTAGGTGCTGCGAAATTAGCCTATGTTGACGAAGAAATTAATCATTTCGAAAAAGGATATCGAACTATAGTTGGTGAAAAAGGTACAACCTTATCTGGCGGTCAAAAACAAAGAATAGCTATCGCTAGAATGCTTATTTCTCCTTCACCTATTATCATATTCGATGATTCACTATCAGCCCTTGATACTAAAACTGATTATTTAATTCGTAAAGCTTTAAAAAATAAATCTAAACGCACTATGCTAATTATTACTCACCGAATTACGACTGCTAAAGAAGCTGATAAGATTCTCGTTTTGAATAATGGTCAAATTGAAGATTTTGCCACTCATGAAGAACTAATTAATAAACCAGGATTATATCAAGAACTATGGCAAATTCAAGGTGATTTAGAAACTGAATTTAATGCCGTTTTAAAGGTAGGTGAAAACAATGTTTGATGAAGAATTTGAAGATATAGACTATTCTAAAGGTGCTGTTAAACCTTGGCGAAAAATAATTAAAATCGTTCTAGAGAAAAAAGCTGAAGCTTTTTTATTAGTTTTTTCCGTTTTATTATTAGCATTAGCTGATTTAGCCTATCCTTTATTAAATCAATATGCGATTGAACAATTCATTGAAAAGAAAGATTTTACTTATGCTATACCTTTTGTTATTTTCTATTTTGTATTTGCTTTTATTTACGGAGTTATAGTTTCTCTATTTATTTTAGCTGCTAATAAAATAGAAATTAGAGTAGCTTACACTTTAAGAGAACAAAGCTTTAAAAAATTACAGGAGCTACCATTTAGCTATTTTGATGTAACACCTCAAGGATGGATTATGGCCAGAGTTACGTCTGATTCCCGTAAATTATCAATTATATTATCTTGGGGCTTTATAGATTTCTTTTGGGGCTTCTTAACAATGGCTGGTATCTTTATAATTTTAATTATTAAAAATATTAAACTAGCTTTAATTGTTATAGCTATTTTACCAATACTTCTAATATTTTCTATTTTCATTCGAAAAGTAATTTTAAAATATTACCGTAAAGCTAGAAAAATAAATTCTGAGATTACTGGTGCATATAATGAAGGCTTTTTAGGTGCTAAAACTATAAAAAGTTTAGTTATCGAAGATAAATTTAAAGCAAGTTTTGAAAATAAGGCTAATTCATATAAAAAAGCCGCTTTAAAAGCCGCCGCATTTAGCGCGCTATTTGGACCTGTTGTTTTTATAATTGGTTATATTGGAGTTGCCTTAACTTTATATAGCGGTAGCATAATGGTTCTTGGCAATGTTTTATTGTTGTCAGAATTATATTTATTTATCGATTATACTATTAGATTTTTTGATCCTGTAATTTCTATTTCAAGGGTTATTGGTGATTTCCAACAAGCCCAAGCTTCAGCTGAACGAATTGTTTCTTTAATTGATGAAACTCCTGATATTTTAGATACACCAGAAGTTATTGCTAAATACGGAACTATATTCGAACCAAAAAGAGAAAATTTTGAACCTCTAATAGGTGATGTAAAATTTAATAATGTAACCTTTAAATATAAAACTGGTGAACAAGTTTTAACTAATTTTAATTTACATATTAAAGCTGGGTCTAATGTGGCTTTAGTTGGTCATACAGGTTCAGGGAAATCAACAATAGTAAATTTAATTTGTAGGTTCTATGAACCAACTAATGGTGAAATACTTATTGATGATAGAAATTATAAAGAGCGCTCAATTACTTGGCTTCACGATAACTTAGGCTATGTTTTACAAACACCTCAACTATTTAGTGGAACTATATTTGAAAATGTAGCCTATGGTAAATTAGATGCAACTATAGATGATGTAATAAAAGCTTGTAAGTTAGTACATGCTGATGAATTTATTGAAAAATTAGATGATAAATATAATACATATATAGGTGAAGGTGGATCAAAATTATCACTTGGCGAAAAACAATTAATCTCTTTCGCTAGAGCTTTAATTCGTGATCCTAAGATCTTAATTTTAGATGAGGCAACTTCTTCTATTGATACTAAAACTGAAACTTTAATTCAAAACGCAATTGAAGTCGCATTAAAAGGTCGAACTAGTTTTATGATTGCCCATAGATTATCGACTGTAGTTAATGCTGATTTAATTCTTGTTATGCAAAAAGGTCAAATAATAGAATGTGGTACTCATCATGAATTGTTGCTGAAAAAAGGTTATTATTTCGACTTATATAAAACTCAATTTGCAAAAGAAGCAACTAATAAAATACTAAATTAAAAAAGCGCTATATGGCGCCTTTTTAATATTTATGTTCTTTAGGTTTAAATAATTCTTCTAATACTTTTCTAGTCTTAGTTGCGGCATCATCATTAATTTCAATTACTCTAGCTCCTCTTCTTCTAGCTAAATCCCTTAAATCGCAGGCAATAGCCGTATGATAAGAACAACCAATAACTAATAAGACATCACCAGGATATAAATTAGCAATTATTTGGTATGCTTTCATATAATTAGGTGCTTCATCTCCATATAAGACTGGTTTATTATATAACAAATAAGCATGATCTAATTCCTCATCAGTAGGTAAAGTCCCGTGTAACGCTAAAACTTCACTTCCTGCTTTTTCATGCAATCCATCGATATTCATAGTTATAATAGGGATTTGGTATTCCTTTAAAGCAATATGAGCATCATTTGGCAATGCATTACGCATGCTATCTTTTAATGTTTTTATTACCTGATTATATTCTTTAGGATGACTATTAGCATAATCCCTAAATAATTTTTCTCTTATTCCTGGTTGGTCTTGAAATGTATCTATGCCACTTTGTTTAGATATCCCAGCTCCTGTGAACGCAACTACCATTTTAATCTTCCTCGTATTCTTTAGCTAATTTTTCCCAATACTTACTATCTTCATTAGTGATTTTTCTTAATACTTTACATGGATTCCCAACTGCTACTACCCCATCCGGTATATCTTTTGTTACAACTGAACCTGAACCTATTACGACGTTATTACCAATAGTAATTCCTGGATTAATTACAGTTTGTCCCCCAATCCAAACATTATTTCCGATTTTAACTTCTTTACCAAATTCTAAATTCATATTTCTAACTTTACTATCTATAGGATGACCAGCTGTAAAAATAGAAACTCTAGGTCCAATAAAAACATTATCACCAATAAAAACTCTAGCCACATCTAAAATAATTAATTCACAATTAGCATAAAAATTATTACCTATATAAGTATTACAACCATAATCCATCCGAAGTGGTGGTTCAATATTAAAGTTTTCACCGATTTTTCCCATCACTTCTCTTATTAATTCTTTTCTTCTTAGATAATCATCACAATTATTAAATTCTCTTAATAATTTAGTTTTTCTTAAATTCATACTCGCTAATTCTTCATCATTAGCAATATATAATTTACCTGCTAACATTCTTTCTTTTTCTGTCATTTTTTAAATACCCTTTCTAGATAATTAAGATCAAAATTAAAGTCTTTATATCCTTCTCTACATTCTAATATATATTCATTTGTCGGTTTTTTAAGGGTTTTTTCTTTCATCAAATAAATTAAGCCAATTTCTTTTTTACCATTAAGCATAAAAGGAATCATTTTTTTATAATATAAATTAGGATAATCCTCATATTCATCTAATAAACATTCTTCTTTTTCATCATATCTAAAAACCCCTATTTCGACGCTACTATTACTATTAGGAATTAAATTTAAGTAATGCCAACATACTAATTCATATCCATCTAATCTAAAACTACCAACTCTAATTGCACTAGGACAACGTTTAGCCATAGCCTTTAAATTCAAATTTGAGCCATAGGCTAGATAATACTTCATATATTTAATATCTCCTCTTTTAGTGCCTCTGCTAAAGCTTTAGCATTTAACAAGCCATCACTATTTTTTCTCGAATAATTATAAGCTGCTTGATGTATTAAATCATCAGCATAAATAATAAGCTTAGGATAACCTAATTCTCTACTACCATAAGCTAATAAACCAGCAATATAACCAGCTAAAGCATCACCAGAACCAGCTCTAGATAAAGCAGGAGTTGGTTCATATTCACTATGATAAATAGAACCATTTTTCATAACTAAAATAGATTTATAACTTTTTATTAAAATGTTTACTTTATATTTTAAACAAAAATCTTTTGTTAATTGTAAGTAATCATCGGGATTTCTACTATCAGATTCAAGATTTAGAAGTTGTTTTAATTCCCCAATATGTGGAGTTAACAATATATTATTTTCTTTATTTCTATTTAGCATTGCTAAATTTTTACTTAATAGTGTAATACCGGATGCATCAATTATTAAATTATCAATATGCCATAGCAACTCATTTAAAAACTTTCTATTATATTCATTAATTTGTACTCCATTACCAAATAGTACACTATCATATTTCTTTATCTTCTCATTAAAAATAAAATTATCATCTTCACTAATAATTTCATGTATAACATTAAAACTAACATTATTTATAGCCGCTTCATATATACTATTAGGAACAGCTAAAGCAACATATCCAACTCCACTTAATTGTGCAAATAAAGCAGCAATAAAAGCCGCCCCTGGATACATTTTACTACCAGCTATTATAAGTGTTTTGCCAAAATCACTTTTTATGCTATAGGGATTACGATTAAAATATAGTTCTTTTATTGTCTTCATATTTAAAACCTCATGCCTAATATATTATATAACTAAATTCATAATAAATAAAATAACAATTCACAATTTATGAAATATAGATTATAATACTACTATCTTGTTAAAGCAATCGGTATAACTGTCAATAGAAAAATTGACAATTTGACCAATGCAAAACACCCACTAAGAAAGTAGGTCGAAATCTGATATAAAAAGATGT
>CASFCK010000008.1 GCA_949293265.1 uncultured bacterium | reverse complement strand
ATTTATCTTCAAATAAATTGATATATGTTTAATGATATTCATAATGTGTCTTTAAATAAACTGAGAAAAGTTTCTTTAAATAATATGCTATTCAACAAGATGCAACATTAAAAATTGTTGGCATTGATGGTGATATTCATAAAAAGATTGATGCGATTACTAATGCTATAGCTGATTCAATAACTCCACAAATTATACCCAACATTTATGTTGAAGAAATAGAAGATAAGAGTGTAATTGTTTGCGAGATATTTAGAGGAGGGTCTACTCCTTACTATATTAAATCTTTGGGTAGGGAGTCTGGAACATTTATTAGGACCTCTGGAACAACTAGACTTGCTGACGAATCTATGTTAAAAGAATTGATGCTCGTTGGTGTTAATAGATCATTTGATACTTTACCATATGAAACGGCTAAACCATTATCTGGAAATGATATTGAAGATATGTGTAATAGGCTTACTGTCTATGCTAGAGATAACGCTAAATCATTTGATGAGAGTAATCAAATTAAACAGCTTAATTTATCGAAAATGTTATCATGGAAACTTGTTATTGAACAAGATGGTAAATATTATCCGTCTAATGCATTTATGATGTTTAAAGATGATAATCCATTTCAATTTATTAATATTCAATGTGCAAGATTTAAAGGAACAAACAGAATTTTATTTATAGATAAAAAGGAGTATGGCGGACCAATTTATCAGCAAATTGACGATGCAATGAGATTTATTATGAATCATCTAAATATGGAAGTTAAAATTGTTCCTAACAAAATTGCTCATGAAGAAAAGTTTGAAATTCCTACTGAAGCAATAAGAGAAATATTAGTCAACGCTGTTTGTCATAGAAATTTAACTGATAATTCTAGGGTACAAGTAGCTATATATGATGATAGAGTTGAGATTACTTCACCAGGTATTTTATATAATGGTTTAACTTTAAAAGGAATGCTAGAAGGTAAAACAGCTACTAGAAATGCTTGTATAGCTAATGTATTAACCTATTTAAATGTTATTGAAAATTGGGGTACAGGTGTACAACGAGCTATATTGTTGTGTAAAGAAGCTAGTGTTAAAGAACCAGAATTCATAGAAATGGATTCAGCAATTAGAGTTAATTTTTATAGACCAAGTTATAATGAACCCATAAATGAGCCTATAAATGAGCCTATAAATGAGCCTATAAAAACTGAACTATCTAAAAATGGACAGAAAATATTTGAATATATGAAAGCAAATTTAAATTGCAGTCGTGAAGATCTTAGCAATCTTTTTGGCCTATCATTATCTACTGTAAAAAGAGCAATTAAAGAATTGACAGATAAAGGCTATATATCAGGTAAAACGTCAAACAAATCTGGTACTTGGATTATAAAAAAATAGATTTTAAACTGATATTTGTAAAAGAAATGATTATAAAGTCAGATCATAATCAAACAGATGGATAATATATTATAAGTGAAACCACTTTATGTTTCTAAATCAATTAAAATTAACTGCTATATCTAAAAAATTTAAAACTTATTTAAGACAATTACTAGCTCACGCTAAAAGAGAAAGACTAATAAAAGAAAATTATGCTACATCAGACTTCGTATTTTATACAAGAGATAAAAATCATAAAGAAATAAAAGCTATGGATGAAGAACAAGCTAAAACATTCTTTAATACTTTAATTACATGGCCTAATATTAAAGAAAAAACTTTATTATTAACACTATTACTTACAGGATTTAGAAAAGGTGATGTAATAGGCTTAAAATGGGATGATATAGATTTCAATAAAGCTAAAATATCAGTAAATAGATCAGTTGGTAACTATCCAAAATATGGTCTAATTATTAAAGAACCTAAAACAGAAAAATCATTAAGAACCATAACAGTTCCAAATATATTAATAGATACTCTAAAAGAATATAAAACATATCAAGATAACTTAAAACAAAAACTAGGTGATTACTATAAAGATGAAAACTTTATATTTAGTAAAGAAGATGGTTCCTTAATAGGAACAGATAGACCAAATGCTTGGCTAGATGAAGTATTAAAGAAAGCTAATCTTCCTCACTTTAAAGTTCATAGTTTAAGACATACAAACATAACATTACAAATCACAGGTGGTGTACCTTTAATAACAGTATCAGGTAGAGCAGGTCATTCAAGAACTTCAACAACTACAGATATTTATTCACACTTTATAAAAACATCAGATTCTAATGCTTCAGAAATATTAGAAAAAATATTAGAAGGAAATGATTCTAAACCAAAAGAAAAGAGCGAGCTAAGCTCACTCCTACAATTAAAAAAGAAATTGAAAGACTTAGGTATAGAATCAATAGAAGCTTGTTCTAATGATGATATAGTGACATATATACTTGTTGAAAAATGAACAGTAGCTGTAGTTATTAGATTGTTAAAAAATATTAAAGCAATTATGGAATAAGTACTATAGGAAATAGTATTTGTTGTTTGTATAAGACATAAAGTAAGTTAGATAATGGAGTTGTTTTGTATGTTCATATATATTAATATCTACAATTTAATATATAAAAAGCAACCGCAAATTTTAAATTTTGCAGTTGCATATAAAAAAACGATAATTTAACATGAATTTTTATTGTAGTTAATTATAAAATCTCTAATAATTCTCTCAAACACGTTTATTGGTATAAGATATGTTCCTTTTATGCTATTGAATTTGATTTTTTCATTGTCAGAATTATCCCAAGACACCTCAATATTTTGGTCTATCTTTCTAAAAACTACATCTGGTATATATGCGCCTGTATTATAATAATTCCAAGCATGTTTGTATACCCAATTATCCTTGATTTCTGCTAGTTTTTCAAGTTTTTCAAATTCTAGTTCATCATCAGAATCAATCTTACTCCAATCTATTAATCCATTCATATATTTATTAGTGTTTTTAAGAAATTCTATACCCGTTACATCTTTATTAACATTAATAGGATAGTTATCCTCTGTTAAAATGAATTTTAGATTATCTCTAAAAAACTCTACTATGAATGAGAAATCCCAAGTAGAAATTTTAGAATTCCCATTATATTTATAAGACATCAAATTTTCATTGTTAACAAACATAGAAATTTCAACTTTGTTTTTGCCAATTTGTTTTAATATAAAGCCAAAATTATTAGTTCCTATCATTTTATTTTCCTCCAAAATTATTTTTCAATAACTTTTTATATGTCTTAAAATCAATTAGTCCAGAGCTATACATTTTTTTTGCAACACGTTGTGGCAAATCAGACAATTTAGTGATTTCATAAGCGTGATATCCATTATTTGGTGAATTATCAGGCTGAAATTTAACAAATTTGCCAGTTTTTGTAATATTATAAATTTGTTTACCATCACTAATTCCGGTATTTAGTAATTTTTGACCTTCTTTTTTACTTTTAATAGGATTAGGCGATCCCCAGCCACCTATTTCGTGTTTTGGTGATGGAATATACTTTTTAGCTGCTGACTTTGCCGCCTCAATATTACCCTTAGTAGCTGGGCCAGATGAATTACCTCGTGGAGCACCCATTTGTTTTACCACCTTGTCGATATGACGAGATATCACTTTTAAAGCACAAAATTTTTTGATTTTCTAATATTTGAAAAACATCACTTGGTAAATCACCATAAATTAAAACTAATGAAGGTTCTATTCTTTTTAGCATCTCGCTTAATCCCAGTTTAAAATACTTTCTAGAAGTTTTGTATTTTAAAACACCTAGAGTAGATATAGCCACAATGCTATTTTTTGGAATTCCTAAAAAACAAAATTCATAGCTTCTTTCATCTGTCCATCGAATATTCGGTATTACTTGAATGCCTAATAAAGTCATCCAATGCTCAAAATATCTTGTGCGCCTTATACTATCTAGTTGGGTAGCTAATGGAAATCCAAACCCTACTGAAAAATCTGGTCCTATAATCCCACTAAATTTAGCTAATGAATCTATTGAAAATCCTCTTTTTTGATTAAGATTTTTCGATGACCCATTCCATATACCATTAGGTCCGTCAAATTTATAATCGTCAATGTAAAAATGTACAAATGAATCTTCATAAACAATGCCTTTACGTTTACGTTGGTCATATCCGATTAAGTATTTTGGTAATTTATAAACATTATTTTTAATAATAGGGAACTCCCAAAGTCCGTCAAAAGTTGCATTTTTAATCATAAATTCATGAAAATTATCAACATATATATTATTGGTTTTACTGATTTTTTTGTTGTTTTTCATACTTACACCCCCGTAATAACAACATAAAATCAGTAAAATTATTCAAACCGTATTATTTTCACCATAGTTTATCCTCCTCTTGATTAAATTTATTTGACACAAAATATTAAACTATGGTAAAATTGTTTTGCGAACGTGGTTTTACCACAGTTGGTCGAGAGTAATCTCGACCTTTTTAATATTTTAAACAATTATTTTTCAACAAAATAATTTGAAAATTCGCCATCAATATACATTTTTTGAAGATTGTTTTTTTCTCTAATTTCCTTCTTTGTTAGCTGACATAAAGATTTTATTTTGTTGTTGTCCAATATAAAACAACAATCGGGACGAGTAGTTAAATTGTTCATAAGTGTCAAGTTATGTGTAGTTACAACTGTTTGCATGTTTGAAAAACCATTAATAATGCTTAAGACAGCCTGAGCAGTAGAATAGTGTAAGTAAGTATCAAATTCATCATATACTAACAAAGATAAATTTGAAAATTGTAGCATCCAACAATAGAAAAGCCAAATTGTTTTAGTACCAGATGATGCTATTTTATCGAATGATGTAATTTTACCGTTATCAAACTGTACACCTAAATTCTGTATGCCATTTACACCGGTATAAGATACTAAATTGTAATGAATACCTTGCTTAGTTAAAAATTGTTTAAAATCGTCGACCTTATTATTTCTAATTATGATTGAAGACAAGGATTCTGAACCATTTGAAAAACCAATGTACATATTATTGCCAACGTTTTTAAATAACAACATCCTGCTCACGTAATCAACCAATTTAGAAATAGGCGATTTTTCTGGCAAAATTGTGTTATTATAAATATATTTAATAACTGAGATTTGTTGTGGCAAGTTGTTTAAGTTTAACGTGGCTGCTTCAAGAATTTTGTTAATGTTGTGTGCATAATCGTAAAAATTATATTCTAAAATCAAATCGCCATTAAGGAATAGTCTTTCATAAATAAGTGTTGTTTGAGTCGATTTTGCATATTCATATTTCACAACATCATTACCAAATTTGAATGTGTAGATAAATGTAGCTTTATTTGCATTATTGCCAACGTTAAGGTATAAATCATTTGAAATGAAGAATTTCTCCTTATCAACCACATGATAAGTGATATCTAATAATGCCATACATAAAGAAGTTTTACCACTAGCATTAGGTCCATATACTAAAGACTTCATTATTGTTTTTTTGTTCACCATGTACTGGTTGTAGTTGTACCTTTTAGCGCTGGTAAGATCAAAAGAAAAGCGCTCTTTAAAACCGGCATAATTTTCTACTTCAAATTTAATTAACATTTTTTAAGCACCACCAAACATTTTTATAACTACATCGTAATTATAATTTATGTCTTTCAAATTTTCAAGAGATTTTTTAACTAATTCGTACTTTTTTTACGTTTTATCAAGAAAATATCATTGTTTTATATATTTTTACCATTTTATTCGCGAAAAAAGCACCAAAATAAAAAATGATAAAAACAAATTGTTATGATATCTTCAAAGTAGACAAATAAAATAATTAAAGAGAATATATAAAATCCCTTAAGGAATTTACAACCTCCAAAATTATTAAAATCTACTTTGGAGGTGTTTTTTATACCAAGAAAATCAAAATAGAGTTAAGAGTTTAAAATTAACATTGTTAAACAATATATAAATGGTAAACCAGCTAGCACTTTAACTAGAGAATACAATATTCCTAGAACACATATGATTTCAAGATGGGTTCATAAATATACGGCTTTAGGTGACGGTGCATTTGATACTTCATCTTCGAATAAATTCAAAGGAGTTTAAATTAAAGGTTCAGAAGATAAAGATATATTTAAAGTAGATATTAGTTTAATAAGTGAAAATAAATTACAAGTAGATGAAAATTTAAATAAAGAAAAAATAATAAATTATATTTTAACTAATGGAAAAATTAATAATCAAGAAGGAAGAAAGTTATTGAATTTAGAAAAAACGCAAGTTACAAATTTATTAAATGAATTGATTAAAGAATTAAAAATATATCGACATGGAAAAGGTAAATCAACTTATTATGATTTAAATAAAGATTAACTAGAAATTTATAATTTTAAAGATGTTAGATAAATCAATCGACCAATGAATCGACCAATCGACCACTTTTAATGCTGTTAAGCGCTAATTTATTTGAATTAAAATCTATTTAAATTGTTTCTTTTTAAATTAAAACAGCTTCATTTCTTTTTGAATGTAGCTTTTTTGTCGTCTTCATATATTAAATTGAATTTATTTAAATGAACCTTTAGTGTGGTAAAACCATATAGATACCATTTTAAATTAACCTAATTTGTAATATTTATTTTTAGTTAAACAGTTAGACAATTTATTCATATTGTGTATAATATAAATGTATATTTCTTTCTTGGAGGAATTAAATAATTATGGCTTATTCTCATTATGTACCTAGATTTATATTAAAAAATTTTGGCAATAAAATTTCTACATATAATATAAAAAACCAAAAATTATCTACAAATGTTAAACCTGAAAATGTTTTTGGAGAAGAAGATTTTTATTCATCAGATGTTGAAAATAAATTAAATAGAAAAATAGAAAGCAAATTTGCAAATGTATTCAATAATAAAATTAGTAATATTGAAAATAGAATTACTTTAACTAGAAAAGAATTAAAACTAGTAAAAAAATTTTTGTTAGTATCTATTATAAGAAGTTTAGGTAGCGAAGATTATATGTTAAAAGAGAAAAACTTTTATAATGATTTGTCTGAGAAGTTGACAGTAATATATAAAAATAAAGGCTATTCTAATGTTCAAACAAAAGAAATAATAGATAGAGAAATACCATTTGAAGAAAAACAAATATCTAATGAAACTATCCATGATTATTGGTTAAGAACTTTAGAAGTAATATTAGACTCAGATGGTACACCATTGTCGATTATGGAAAACGATAATAAAACTTATCCGGCTTTTAGATGGGCATGTGTTGTAAACACTGCTTATATTGGCTTTTGGGATGCTCCAAAAGGGGAAGAATTTGTTATAACTGATATAGGTATGACAAGTGAAAATGAGCTTGGTTGGGATGGTATTTATAATCAAAATCATAAAAAACTAGATTATGTTTTAAATTTATTTAATCAAGTAAATACGGATGAACAAAAGCAGTATTTATATGGAATTGCTCGTAATTTAACATATTTTCATGAAAATTTTCAAATGTTTTCTATATCAAAAAATAGAATGATAGTTCTTATAAGTCCATTTTTTAAATTTTTAAAGATGAATAAGCTGAATTATGACATTGCTAATCTAACAAACATTCCTGATTGGCGATTATTTGAACAAAATACTTGCAACTATATTGAACCAAATGAATGCTCAGATGAAGATATTTTTGAATATAAAATTACTAAATTAACGTATGCTGAAATACTATATTGCAATTCGTTATTTTTAGATAGAATTAATTCATTTGTTGGTTTTTCAAATACCGATGCAATTAGAGATTCTTTATTAATGTATTATAAATTAACACATACTGGCTTAACGGCTAGAGTAAATTATGATGAATTAATGACAATAATTTTAAATGGTGATAAGTAATGGAAAATTTTATTATTAATGAAACTATCAATTCGAGATTCTTAACTATGGAAACTAATATTAAGTCAAAAAGTAATTCGTATTATGATTCTTATTTAGATTTGCTTGAAGGAACTATTAAATACATTTTAGACGATCTTAATATTCAATATGATAAATCTAAAACATGTGGTTATATTATTAGAGGCGATAAAATCAAAATATTTTTCAAAAATCAGTTAAAATTAGATGATCATACATATGAAAAATTAATAGATTACATTAAAAAATGCAATGATCATAAGCATAAAAAGGAAAAAAACTTAGAGGTAGAAACTATAATAAACCATTTACGCATATATTTCATATTAATTAATTCATACTTATCTTATAAAAAATATGATGA
This sequence comes from uncultured bacterium, assembly GCA_949293265.1. Lineage (GTDB taxonomy): Bacteria > Bacillota_I > Bacilli_A > Acholeplasmatales > Anaeroplasmataceae > CALUXS01. The sequence continues at coordinate 60,413 of CASFCK010000008.1, read as the reverse complement.
AATAAAATTTGATAGTAATTATTTTAATGATATTTTTGGAGAAAATGAACGAGTTAATAAGGCTTTAAAAAATGAAGTTATAAAATTGACAGACGAACTTAAAGAATCATATGAACAACGAAAACTGAGTGAAGTAGATTTAGTCAGATATGCTCAAATTATTAAAAATAAGAATTCAAAATTACAAACTTTAGATTTAGAAAATAATTATTTGAAAGAACAAATAGAAATTCTGAAGGATATTAAATTAAATTCTATGGAAAATAAATTAAATAAAACATTAGATATGTTAGCTAATATGAAAGAATATTTAATTGAAAGTAGGGCAGCAACAAGGATCGTTGCTAAAATGATTAATGGTAAAGATTTAACTGATGATATTATTAAAGAAGAAAAAGAAAGAATAGAAGGGCTAATTAATAATGACAAATAAGGAGAAAAGTGTAGTTGAATATTTAAAAAATATTGAGACAATAGTTACAAATGGAACAAATCAATATGAAGGTAAAGATTTATATTTAGGTCAACCAATACTAAATAAAACAAAATTATCATTAGATAAAATAAATATAGATGATATTATTAATAAAGGCGTTGGTTATGTAGTTGAACCTGACATTATTGATTTTAATGCTAGAAAAAAGAAAAATATAAATAATCTTATGATTATGATAATTATCATATTATTGTCACTGATTGCAGCCATAGTATTATTTTCTATTTACTTAGATTTAGTTATACTTTATGTTGTATTTGATGCAATAATATTAATGTTTACGTCAATGTTAACTTATAAAATTGCTAAAAGAAAGAATGTTTTTAAAACTAATTCAGTATGGAATTATAAGAATTTTAAATATTATGTGTATGAGGGAAAATTAAAATCTATTGCCAAATTTTCTATTTTAAAAAATGTACATTTAACAAATATGTTAAATTTGATTATTTTTTTTGTTTGCATATTTTATAACATATTTGCTAAAAAGAATGTATATGCACCGATATATACGTTGATCCCTTTATTTTTAAATTCCTTTTTACTATTTATTTATCTAGAAATTAAAAAGAATTTTAAATCTAGTTGGGGAACATTTATATTTATATATAACAATTTGAAATTAAGTCATAATGATACTGGTTGGACCTTAGAAGAAGTTTAAATAACTTGTCTAAGGTTTTTTTTAATGTTATAATGAATGCGTCATATTATTACATCTGGAGCATTGTGCGCAAGCCTTCGCAAAGGAGGTAAGCAATATGACAAATGAAATATCTATTGAAAAAAGAGTAGGTATTAATTTAAAAAAACTAATAAGAGAATCTAGATTTAAAACTCAAGAAAAGTTTGCTTGCGATGGTATGTTTGTAGATCCTACGACTGTTCGTAAATGGATTAAAAATGGCATTAATAGTTTAAAAACTATTTCTGAGATTGCTAGAGTATTAGAAGTTAGTTTTATGGAGCTTTTAAAATAGCTCCTTTTTTTGTGCTTAAAAATAGGGAAAATACGGCGCTATTTTATATTTTTTTAAACAACTATAATAAAGGTGTCTTAAGGAGGATACAAAAAATATGTTAGAAAAAAGATATTATAAAGTAGTTGCCAAGTGTGGTCATGTTGGCAGAAATAATTACATACCAATTGCTTTTGCTGTTACAGCCATTGATGGTAAAGAGGCTGCTAAACTGGTTAGAAATTTCCCAAGAGTTAAACATAATCATAAAGATGCTATATTAAGTTGTATTGAAATACCATATATAGATTATTTAGAACTTAAGAAAATCAATTTAAATGATGAATATCTTAAGTGCAAAAACATTCAGCAACAAAGAAAAATAAAAAATTTCAATGATAGAATAATTAAAGAAGAACTCTTTTTAAATGATTTAAAAGAAAGTAGAAATATTGTTAAAGCTAAATATATTTATAAAATAAAAGTTCTAAAAGAAATTAAGAAATTTGAGGATAAAGAATATGGATATTTATATTAATACAATATTATATAACCGTAGTTTAGTAGATGGACCAGGTATTAGAACTGTCGTCTTTCTACAAGGTTGTAATTTATATTGTCCAGAGTGTCATAATAAAAATACTTGGGAGATGAATAAAGGTAAAAAAATATCAATAGATTATTTAGTTAAGGAATTAAATAGAAAAGTAATAAATAAAAAGATTACTATTTCAGGTGGCGAACCATTAATGCAATTTGCTGCACTTAAAGAATTGTTATTAAAATTAAAATTATCTAATTTTAACATTGCTTTATATACAGGTCATGAATTTGAAGAAGTTCCTAAAGAATTATTTAAACACCTAGATTATATAAAAACAGGTAGATTCATTAAAAAACTTCAAACATCTGTTGTGCCTTATGTAGGTTCAACGAATCAAAAATTTGAAAGGATTATTGAAAATGAAACAATTGAAAAATGACAATGCTGCTAATAGAGCAAGCTATGTAGGATATATTTATAATATTGGTGAGAGAAAGCATAAAGAAGATATATTAAATAATATTCCTAAAGAATGGTCTAGTCTTCATCAAAAAGGCTATATTCATATTCATGATTTAGATGCATATGATTTAACATATAATTGCTTAACGATAGATTTAGCTAAAATATTTCCTTTTAATGATTATCGTAATTATGATGAAAAGTCTAAATTAATTAATATTTTTAGTTTCATAAAAGAGCTACTCATTAATTTGGGAAATGAACAATCAGGTGGTATGGCTTTTGCTAACTTTGATAATGAATTAGCCTCAATTATTACAAAATTAAATATTAATCATTTAAATAATAAAAAGCTAATTAAGGCTTTATTAAACGATTTTATTATTTGGTGTAACAATAATCATACTAGAATGGGACAAACAAGTTATTATATAACTTTAAATATTGGATTAGCTAATAATGAATTATCTAGGTATATATCTAAAATACTACTCGAAAGTTTTTATGAAACTTCAGATAAGATAATTAAGCCAAATATAGTTTTTAAAGTTAAAAAAGGTATAAATTTTGAAGAAAAAGATAAAAACTATGATTTATTAAAATTAGCATTAAAATGTACAACTAAAAAGATGATACCGACTTATTTATTATGTGATTCAAAAGAAGATAAAGATTTTGATCCAAATTTACTTTCAGTTATGGGTTGCCGCACAAGAGTTGTAAATGATATATATGGTAACATTGGTGCTATTGGAAGAGGTAATATTGCTAATATTTCTATTAATTTAGTTAGAATAGCATTAGAAGCAATTAGAGAAAAATCAGATAGTAAAACTATTGAGGAAATATTCATCAGTAAATGGGATAAAATAGCTAGTATAGTTAAAGATATATTACTAGACAGATTTGATAAGGTGTGCTTAAGTGACAAAAATAACTATGAATACAATATGAAATATAAGTTGTGGTGCGAAGATTTTAATAAACCATTAAAAGAAATTTATAAACATGGCACTTTATCTATTGGCTTTATTGGTTTAAGTGAAGCAATAGAAATATTAACTAATAAAAAGTATTATGATAATGTTAATAATTATTTGATGGCAATAAGAATCATAAAACATATGCGAGATTATTGTGATTGCTTAATTATGACTTATAATTTAAACTTTTCATTACTAGCTACGAGTGGTGAATATATCAGTGGTAGATTTGTTGAATTGGATAAAAAAGATTATGGTAATTTAAATATATTTAAAAAAGGTTATTATACAAATTCTTTTCATGTTGACGTTGATAGCAATTTACCTGGTTATAAAAAATTACAATATGAAGGGCCATTTCACGAATTATGTAATGGAGGTTCAATATCTTATTTAGAATTAGGTGAAGCACCTATTGGTAATACTATTGGTTTATTAGAATATATAAATATTGCTATAACTAATAATGTTCATTATTTAGGTTTCAATTTTCCTAAAGACATCTGTAATAATTGTGATTATATAGGAATATTTGATAAATGCCCATATTGTAATAGTACTAGTATTACAAGAATAAGAAGAGTTTCTGGATATTTAGAAATATTAGATGGGTTTACACCAGGTAAGAAAGCTGAAGAGAAAAATAGAAGGAGAAATTAAATTATGCATATAGCTATAGAAGGTTTTGATGGTGTCGGTAAAACTACAATTTGTAAAATATTAGCTGAAAAATTAAACTTAAAATTTGTTGAAAAACCACTTCATTGCTTGTTGCCATATGATAATAAGATAGAAGCTTATAGGCAAATAGCAAGGGAAGTAAATGAAATTTTAAATAGAAATTTTACAGCATGGTTTTACGGACTTTCAAATATGTATTTATATCAAAAATTTAAGAATGAAAATATAATTACTGATCGTCATATAGTTTCAAATTATTGTTGGAGTGGAACAAAAAATAATTTAGATATATATAAGCTATTAATTGAAAAGATGGGAAAACCAGACTTAACTATCATATTGTATGCTAAAGCTATAACAATATGTAAAAGATTAAGAACAAGAAACCAATATGATAAAGATTTAAAGAAAACATATTTAGTAGTTAAATCTTATGAAAAAATGATTTATTTTTGTGAAATTATGAAACTTAATTATGTTGTTATAGATACTAATAATTTAAGTGTTGATGAAGTTGTAAAAGAATGCTTAAAAAGAATTGGAGAATTAAATGGAAATAATTGATTATAAATTAGCTAGAAATATGAAATATGAGGCACTATACTGGTCATTAGGTTATGAAGAAGTAGATAAAGACATTTATCTAAAGAAATATCAACATAATTATATATTAATAAATGCTCAAACAGCAGAAGTTAATTTACTTAATAAAATAACAATATTAAATAAAGAAAAATTTATTTTAGATAATCACAAATCTTTTGTCATTCTAGAATGCTTAGATAAATTATTAATGATGGGATATTCACCAAATGAGATAATTTTAGACTTTAATAATGAGTTTGATATATATTTAAATGGTATTTATATTAAATGCTTTGAATGGAATAAAGTAAATGATAATATAATAAGATTTAAATCTAATAAATATATAGTTATTTACTACGAATCAAGGTTAGTTAGTGGTTTAATTGAAAGAAGAACTAAAATTAAAGGATTAGATGACATTATATATGATAATGGATTATTTGAAGGAAAAATAAAAAAAGATACATATATTTTTTCTAATATTAAAGAAATTAACGATAATGATTTTATAATTAAAAATGGTGTAGTAACAAGCTATTTAGCCAAAAAAAATATAGTAATAATTCCTGAAGGGGTAATATCATTAGCTTCAGGTTTGTTTTGGGACAACCAAGTAATAGAAGAAGTAATATTACCAAATTCATTAATTAATTTAGGTGGTGACACCTTCTATAATTGTTTTAATTTAAAAAAAATAATAATAACAGAAAATGTAGAACAAATAGGTAATAATCCTTTCGCTGGATGTCCTAATTTAGAGCTAATTAATAGTTCAAAACATTTTAATTATGAAAATGATACATTATATACAAAAGATTATAAACGGTTAATATATCATAAAATAAATAGTAACATTAAAAACCTTAAGATTAAATATGGCACTAAAATAATAGGAAAACATTCATTTTATTTGTGCAAATCTTTAGAAAAATTAGAAATACCAAGTACAGTTATAAAACTAGAAAATAATCCATTTTCTGGTTGTATTAATTTAGATATTAATAATGAAAGTAATAATTATCTAATTAAAGATAATATAATTTATGATAAATATATAAATAGTGTAATTGGTGCTATACCTAAAATAAATATAGATAAATTAGAATTACTACCAGTTAAAAGAATTAATCGTAATGCTTTTTGGAATTGTAAGAGCATAAAAGAAATTGTATTACCAACCACTTTAGAAGAGATCGGTTATAATCCTTTTGTTGGATGTGATAATATTAAATTTATTAATAAATCTAATAATTTTAATGTTGAAAATAATATTTTATATAATTTAAATAAAACAAAAATAATTTGTTGCCCTCCTAATGCAGTAAGTAAATATATGACATTAAAAGAAAGTGTCACTATATTAGAAAGAGGAGCTTTTAGTGGGTGTGAAAATTTAGAAAGTATTAATTTGCATAATGTTTCAATTATTTCAAAAAGTTGTTTTACTAATTGTAATAGCTTAAAAGAAATATACTGCTCAGATTTAGTTGCATATATCGGGGAATGGGCGTTTGCTCACTGTAAGAATTTAAAAAATATATCTTGTTACAAAGATTGCTATATAGACAAAAATGTTACATTGAACACTAATGCTAAAATAAATAAAAGACAAGAAAGAACTAATTATTTAATAGAGTCAAATAATATATACACATTACAAGCTATGCAAGAATCGTATCAAAATAAAATTAAAGCTATTTTAATTGATCCACCATATAATTCAAATATTAGCTATATTGAATATAAAGACAATTATAATGATTATTATAAATTTATGGATGATAGAATTAACCTTGCTATAAATCTATTAAAAAGTGATGGATTTTTAGTAATTAATATTGATAAAAACAGTTTAAAAACAATTAAAAAGGTATGTTTTAATTACTTTTCAAAAGATTTAATTTCTATACACAAATGGGAAAAACTTAATAAATTTTTTGATATAAACAAAGAATTAAAACCTAATAAAAAGAAAATTAAATATGAATATATAATAATATGTAAAATGAGTAAAGCTGTAAAATTTAATCAAATAGAACAACCATATTTAAAACACACTAAATTAAATTATAAATTAACTGAAATACCTAAAATATTTAAAATGTTTGGAACAACATCTTCAGCAAAAGATGAACTAGCAAAAATATTCAAAACTAGAAACTATTTTTCAACACCTAAACCAATTAAATTAATAGAAGAATTAATAAGGGCTTGCACTAACAAAGATGATATAGTACTAGATTTCTTTGCTGGTAGTGGAACAACGGCAGTAGCTACTATATTATTAAACAAGCAAGACTTAGGTAATAGAAAATTTATTATGGTATCTAATAATGAAAATGACATTTGTCAAAATGTAGCCTATAAAAGACTTAAAGTGTATTCTAATGACTTTGTATTTATTAATTAGTTAAGAAAATAAAAAATGAAATTAATAATTAATGCTATTACTAATAAAGTAGTGGCATTTTATTATTGAATATAATTTGTCAAGAAAATTTAGAATAAATGGTTTTCTACTTTTTCTTCTTCCTTTTAATTCAAAAAACATCGATTTTAAGCCATTATTAGAAATAAACATTCAAAAAACCCCAATTTTTTCTTCCTTTTTTTCTTCCTTACCGCATTTTTATTTAAAAATGTTTACATTTTAGATTTTAAAAAATAAAAAAAGCCCTTAACTAGGCTATAATTTCTATGGCAGGGGTAGTAGGATTCGAACCCACACTAAAGGTTTTGGAGACCCGCGTGCTACCATTGACACCATACCCCTATGTCATATGACTTAGTAATTTTAGCATAAAGAAAAGATAAATGCAATGATTATTTATGCTATTTTTATTAGTAGATAATAGTAATATGAAAAAAATGTGTAAAATAAACCGTACCATATAAAAATAGTTTATAATATACATATATTATAAATGTTTGAGGGTGGTAAAATGTTAGAACAAATTGTTTCGTTTTTAGAAAACAATAAATCTTGGATTATGCTTATACCAACGATATTATTTTTTGCTATAATTGTCACTTGGACAATAAGAGGTTTAATGAAAGGTTTTAGAAAAGGCATTATCCAATTTACACTTATGATAGTAGCATTAATATTATCTATAATAGTCTTTGTAATATTAACTGCTAATGGTGGAAAACTTTTATATCAAATGTTTGGCTCAAATTTAGATGCTGAACTTGGTGTCAATATGCCTGATGATTTTAATGCAATTTTTGGCACTAATATTACCGCATCTGAAGTTAATTTAGTTGATTCACTTTCAACTTATGTATTTAAACTTATTGTTGAATCATTTGATGGTATAGAAAATGTTCCAATTGAATATTATCAATTAGCTAATGTTATTGGCGAATGGGGATTACGATTAGTCGTATTTCTTGTTTGTTTATTAGTTTATATTGTATTTAAAATACTATTATGGCTAATTGTATATCTTCCATTTTTTAGAGAAGGTAAATATAAAAAGAAATGTCTTGCTAGAGGTAAAAAGTATTCTAAACATAGATTATTAGGATCTTTAGTCGGTGCTGTAAGAGGCGCAATAATAGCTACTGTATCTATTAGCGTATTAGCAACAAGCATATATATTCTTACAGCGGGCAGAGAAGTAAAAGATTCTAAATTTACGGATAGTACATTAAGCGATATTTATGATATTGATAATTATGTTCGTGAATTTGGAGATAGTGGAATATTAAAATTATTTAATGATGTAAATATTAACGATGTTCCTTTTTATATGTTCTTTGCTAATTCAGTTTTACAAGCAAAATATGATTATAATGGTGAAGTTGTTTATGCAACTGAAGAAATTATGGCTTTTACTGGTTTAGCTCAAGATATGCTTGATTTATTTAATGCATATGGTGGAGAGGCTATAGCTAATGATTTCTTAAAAGGGAATAATTCAGATGAAGTTTTAGACACAATTGCTGATTTATTTGAAAGTGAAACTAAAATAGAATATGCTGGTGAACAAAGAACATTTGAAGAAGCCCTACTATATTTAATTGATAGTTATGAAGGCTCAGTAGTTGTTAATAACTTACTAAAAGTAACAATTGGTACAGTTGTTGCTAATGCTGATACATTATTAGTATCTATGGGTTTAGAAAAAGATGATCCATTAATTGATGTTGTTAGTAATATCTTTATTGAAGATAAAAATAATCCTGATTACATAAGTCCAGCTGATTTAGTGACATTTGGGGATTGTAAGTTATTATTACATGGTGTCGTTGATAGTGCTAATGAAATATTTGATACGCTAGATTATATTGAAGTAAATGAAAATAAAGAAACTTCAAGTTATAAAGTTGGTCTTTTAAACGTATCTTTAAATATTGTTTCACCAATCAGTGAATCATTAAATCAATTATCTGTTTTTACAAATAATGAAGAAGATAAATTTGTTGATGGTGAATTAATAGTTAAAAATAAGAAAGATAAGATCAATCGGGTTTTAGATCGTTGTGTAGATGCAGTTTTTGAATATTTAAATCAAGAATTAGACATAGATTCAGAAAATCCATTTAAAGATATAAAAGTTGAATGGTTAGATGATTTTAAGGCTATATTTGAAACGTCAGATGATATATTAGTACTTTCAACTAGTGTTGAAAAAGAATTATTAGGTGCGGCTAATAATGACTTTTTAAAAGCTATTAATATAGTTTTAAAAGAAGATTATGAAAATGTTACTGAAATTGATAAAGCTTATGATGACTTAACAACTAAAATCAGTGATTTTGATACAGTTAATACATTATTAGGATCAGGCTTTATGTATGAATTAGTATATGACACTACATTAAATGCATTAGTGTCTGGAATAAATCAAACTGAAGTAACCAATCTTAAAATGCCGCGTGATATCAAATGGGGTAATGAAGAGGATAAAGATGGTGAATTTAAAGTTTTATCTAACTGTTTAAAAACTTTAGTTAGAAATGGTATATTAGATGAATTTATTAAAACTGAAGAAGAAACACCATTAGTTAAAATAAATAATATTTTAAAAATATTAGATAAACCAATTAATGATGAAAATAATGAATCAGTTTTAGAATACATCTTTAATTCTAAATTCTTACATTATACAACAAGTTTAGTTTTAGATAATATAGATACTAATGAAATTAGTGTATTAATACCACAAGAAGAATATGAAGTTATAGATGACATAAATATTATTAAAAAGGAATCTATTACAGCTTTAATTAAACCAGCCACAACATTAACTCAAAGATTTATCGACAATGAAATTGAAGATTTTGAACAAATAGGTGCTGATCTAAATTCAGTTTTAGATATATTAGCTGAAGAAGATGTTAAAGATGAAATACTATCATCTAATATCTTAGTAGCTACTGCATCAAGTTTAATTGTAAACACAGTTGAAAATAACCCTGATGTAGCTAATATGGTAGTAATACCTAGCCATTTAAAATATACTGATGATGAAGAAAATAATCAAAAAGTCATTAAAAAGTGGACTGGTAAAACTGGTGAATTTAGTAAAATTTTAAATGCTGTAACCTTAGAAAATGAAGATAATGAAAAAATACTAGACATTCAAAAAATAATAGATAATGATCCTGAATATTATATATCTCTTACTGAGATTTCATATAAGAATTTTTGTGAATTGACTGCTTCAAAAATTCTTCATTATAGTATGACTAATGTTATTAATACACTACCAGAACAAGATAATTTAAAAATTATAGTTCCTAAATCTGTTTATGATGAAAGTACTAATTATGAAGCAATTAATAAAGAAGAATTATATAACACCTTAAAGTCAGCAAATGTTGTTTTAGAAGTTAAAGATAAAGAATTAAGTTATAATTTAGATAATGTAATTGATAATAAAGATGTAGTTTTAAAGTCTAATATTTTATATGCTACATTAATAAATACTATTTATAACATAGCTAATGATGGAAAAACAAATCAATTTATCTATATTCCTAAATTATATACAAATAATGTATCATATGATGATGAAACTGATCCAAATTATCTATTTGGCGATAATTTTGAAAAATCTAAATGGAAAACAAACAGTGAACTTGAAAATATTTTAAACTCAATTGATATTTTAGAAATTAATTTAAATGAATTAGTTGAAGGTACTTTTGACCAAGATGCTTTAACAAATAAAATTTTAATCTTAAATGATAAAAATGAAGAAGAAAATCTTTATAATATTGAAATAATTTATGAATCTAAAGTATTAGCTTTAACAATGACTAATTTAATTAAAGAAAATGAAGATTTGAAAGGCTTAGTTTATGTTCCTGAAAATGGTAGTACTTTAGAAACTGATAGTGATAGTGGTGATCAATATATTAAAGAAGTAGAATGGTATCAATTAATATGTGGTTTAGAATATTCTTTAGGAATTAGTGATAAAGATGGTTCAGTTTTAACACAATTAGAAAATATTAATGTCAAGGTTAAAAACATATTTGCAGGTAAAGAGAATGAATATGAGGAAAAACGGGATATTTTATTAAAATCTAATATTCTAGAATATACTTTAGTTAAGAATATTTATTCAAATTTAGGTGAAGATGGTAGTATGCCAGTCATTATTCCAGATTATTTAGAAGGTGAAGATTACAGTAAGTGGTTAACTAGTAAGGACGAAAACAATGAAGCCGATTTAGCTAACCGTCTAACTATTACATCTCGCAATGAATTAAGCCATATTATGGATGTATTCTATGTGACTGGAATTGGTGCTATTTATGGTGAAGAAGGATTTGAAGATAAAGTTGAAGAAAAAGTTTCAGTTTATAGTTTAGTAGTAATTAAAGAAGACTATAACAATGATCAAGAATTTGCAGCTATAGCAAATGAAAAAACCCATAAACAAGAAGTTTTAGCTCAAAGTGTAGTTTTAAAAGCTACTACAATTAATACTATATTACAAACTAATGCAGTTAATATTCCGGGGGAATATAATAAAGATAATGTATTAGAATTAGAAGATGGTAAATATAGTAATAATACTGAATCTGCACTTAAAGCTAATTATGATAAAATTGAATCATTTGCATCAGAAATAATAGATATCTTTGCTGCCTTAAATGAGTTAGAGTTAGATGTTAAGAAAGAAGAACCAAATACTATTAATATTGAAGCTAATATAGTACTAGCTTTAAATGACGAATCAAAGATTAAAACAAATAATACTAAGATTGAGATTATTAATGAATCTAAGGTCTTAGGCTTGACTTTAGCAACTAAAGTTAGGGAATCTGTAAGTGATGTAAATATTAAAGATCTTACTAACGCAGTTGATGTTAATGGTAATGACATTTATATTACATTACCTGAATGGAAGCGAATGATTGCGGCTCTTGGTGAAAATGGTTTAGGCTTAAGTAAAGATAGCGAATTAGCCGATCAGTTAAGTGATGCAATAAGCTTAGTAAATAAAGTGTTAGGCGAAAAGACGAACAATCCTTATGCTGATAGCGTATATGTTGGTAGGGTTGATACAATTTTTGCTTCTTATATCTTAGAAGAAACTCTTAAAGTTAAAATTGTTGACAATTTAGAACTTGAAGATAATGAAGAAAATAACACAATTATACCAAATGACACAAAGTGGTACTTAAATCGTAATGAAGATGGTACAATTTCATCTATTGATAGCGGTAATAGAAGTGAAATGACGACGATGTTAAGTGTATTTAAGATGCTTGGTTTAGGTGTAGAAACTGAAAAAACTAATTATCAGACTTATATTTCAGAAAATTTACAGGCTTCTAATATTTTAGTTTTAAAGAATGATACACTTGAAGAAAAAGAATATAAAACATCTTTACAAAATGAAATGTTATACAGCTTTGTATTACATGCTACTATGATTAATAATGTTTATGATATTGAAGCATTATCTAAACCACAAGCATTAATAACAGAAGGAAAATTAACAAACGAATCTGATTTAGAAGCGAGTGGTTGGTATAAAAATAAAGAATTAAAGAATTTATTCAATATCTCAGATAAACTCCAATTAGATGGTGAAGGTAGTACAATTCATTTTGATATCGATCAAATATTTAGTAATTTAGTTACAAGTGAAACAAATAAAAATCCAGTACTTGACTTAGAAGAAAGCAATATAGTTTATTTAACTATCTCTAATAAATTACTTGAACAAGTCGTTGATGAAAATAGTAATTTAGCTCTATATCTACCATTTATAGAAAATGAAACGATAGGTCATAATATATATAATGATTTAGTAGTAACAACAACTGAATTACAAGCAATATTTGATAATTTAAGTCTTTTAGGAATAAATGAAATAACAAATACGGATATAGAAATTAAAGTTCCTAATAATCCAACTCCAAATATGTTTACATCATATACATTAAGAGCTACAATTTCACAAAAAATAATTAGTCAAACAATTGCTCAAACTAGTGATTCTGAACTTAATACTTCTTATTTATCATATGTTGGTAAAGAGGCTGAGATTAATAATAATATTAGTACTTATAGTATTATTACTAAAGATTATGAAGCTAGCGAATTACAATATAATCTATTTAGTAAAGAAGAACTAGCTAACTTCTTAGCTGATATTAAGGTTGTAATGGGCGAAGAAAGTGAACCTTCAAAATTTACAATCAGTGTAAGCTTTAATGATATTAATGAATTAATAAATTATAGTGATACATTAACGAAAATTAATAGTAATATTGCTTATTCAATCATATCTGATGCGATTATTGTAAGTGAAGTTTTAGATGGACCTTATTCTAATTATTTTTCTGATGTTAGGGAACAAGGTGCATATCAAATCACAAACACAGAAAAAGAATATGATAATACACATCAATATGTTCTTAAAGAACCATTACTTAAAGCATTAGAAGAGATTAATATTAATTAAAATTAAAAGCTGTGTTAAATTAGAAATTTTTCTAATAGTCACAGCTTTTAATTTTTATATTATTAATAAAAAAAGAGTCCTAAGACTCTTAATATACTTAATCTGGGGCGTATAACAGGGATCGAACCTGCGCGTGCTGGAGCCACAATCCAGAGTGTTAACCACTTCACCATATACGCCATATTTAAGACAAGCACAATAATTATACATATTTTTAAAAATATTGCAAGAGTTTTAAATAAAAAATATGTGATTTTGTGGAAACTTAATTTATTAATTGATTTTTAAAAAAAATAATGTAAAATAGGTTTAGTCTAATTGTGAGGTTTTAAGATGGTAAAAAAGATTTTATTCTTCGGGGTAGCTATTATCCTAGGTTTTATGATTATGATGATAGGTTACTCAGGATTTCAAATGTCTGACGTACAGGCAAAAATAACAGAATTTATGAGTCATGATGAATATAATAATTTAGCAAAGTCATTTCTTCCTTATTATGATGAAGATAGTATTACTACTTTAGATGAGGGCGAACACTTTGATTTAGTCTCATTACAGGCTTTAATAGCAGAAGATAAAACCATTGAATTAAATGGTGAAGATCAAAAAGTTAAGATGTATAATGCCGGTTATACTTTCTTTTTAAATCATATCAACGATATTGATTTAGCTGGGGTAAAAATAGGTGATAAGACTTATAACTACACTAGAATAGTCTTTAAAAATGGAGATAAGAGTTATAGTTTTAACTTTAATGAACCATATGATGCTACTAGTCCAGATGCTGAAGGAGTAACAAGACATTATACTGGTTATATTGATGATGATGATGATATGAAATTCTTAGAGATTGACCTAGATTTAGCAATAATAGAAGAAGAATTAGATGGTCAAATTACTGGTTATGAATTTTATGATAGTAAAGCAAATCCTAATGATTCAACTAAAGCACCTTTACAAGCGGTTGATTTTGCAGAACCTTTAGTTATCGATACTGAGTTCTTTACCCTAGGAGAAGAATTAGTTACAGCTTGGGAAGCCTATGTTGATGGTTTAACTGAAGATAATCTATCTGAAAGAGCAGAAATATTTAATAATTTCTATGACCCAGCTGAAGGAGAAGGTTGGATAGATAGATATGAAAGTCATGAAGGCTTTGCTAAAGGATTTCAAAGTTATACAGATTTAATCGGTAATAGCCCAATTGTTAAAACAGCAGTAGTTATGGTTGTTTATTTAGCTATTTGTATTGTTCTTGGTTATTTTGTATTAAAGAATAAAAATAAAACGCCTAAGCCTTATATGCGTGATCAATACAAAAAACAACTTGTAGTTGCTAAAGCTAATGAAGCTCCTGCTAAACAAATAGAAACTACAACAATTACCGAAGAAGTTAAACAAACTAATGAAGAAGAATTAAAAACAGAAGTTAATGAAATTGAATCACAAGTAGAAGATGTTGTACCAAGTGAAGAAAATTCTATTTCTAATGAACTAAATTCTTCTGATTCAAATGAAAATTTAGAAACTAAAAACTAATCATAGCTTCTCCTTAGGGAGAGGCTTTTTTAAGGAAGTAATAAAAATGCTAGAAAATAAAAATAAAATTTTTAATATTGTTTTATTTGCCGCTTTAACAGCCTTATGTTATATAGGAACATTTATAATGATTCCGCTACCTACAGGTGGTAAGGTTCATTTAGGTAACTTAATATGTATTTTATCGGCTCTCTTACTAGGTGGTATTAAAGGTGGTTTAATTGGTTCTTTAGGAATGGGATTAAATGATTTGCATTTTTATTTAGATACACCATCAACAATTATAAGAACGCTAATACTTAAATTTTTAATGGGCTTAATATGTGGTGTTTTATTTAAGCTGTTAAATGATAAAAAACCTAACAATAAAAAATGTTCAATTTTTTTAATTGTTATTGGGGTTATGTTTTTAATTTTAGCTATTTACTCATTATATATTTATTTAATAGATGGAATAAAGATAAATGATACTTTAATAACTTTTAATTTATTAGTTCCCATATGTTTGTTTTTCTTTACAGTAATTTTTATATTAGTAGGAATTATTCTATTAACTAAAAATTCTAATTTTAGTTATTTATTAATAGCCGTATCATTAGCCACTATTTTTAATATTTGTGGAGAATTCATATTTAGAGTTGTTTTATCTACATTTATTGATAGAATGGGATTTGAAGCAAGCCTAACCTTATCATTTAGTAAAATACCAGCTAGCATTTTAACAGGCTCTTTAACTTTCTTAGGTTCTTTAATCATATATCCACCGTTATCTAAGGCTTTAGATATAGAAAACAACTACATTTAGTATTGAAAACTAGATAAACTAGTTATATAATATGTTAGGTGGTGAATGAAATGGGAAAACGAACACGTAGACCTCAAACTTTAGGAGAAGAAATAGGCAATAGTATTACTCATGGTGTAATGGCTTTATTTGCAATTGTATCATTAGTTTTATTATTATTAAAATCTACAAATGTAAGAGAATATGTAGGAGCGATAATCTATAGCTTTTGTATGTTTATGCTTTATATAATGAGTTGTTTATATCATAGCTTTAAAAATGGTAGTACAGTAAAAAAAGTTTTTAGAGTCTTTGATCATACCTCTATTTTCTTATTAATTGGTGGTACATATGCTCCAATTCTTTTAGTTACAATTCATGAATTAAATCCTTTACTTGCTAATATATTTTTTGGTATTCAATGGGGATTAATTGTAATAGGAATTGTATGTAAGACTTTAATCAAGCAAAAAACAACTATTTTACATACAATTGTGTGTGCAATACTTGGTTGGAGTGGCTTACTATTAATTCCCTTATTATATAAATATAATATCACATTCTTTTACCTAATATTAGGTGGTGGTTTAGCTTATACTATTGGGATTATTTTCTTTGCTTCTAGATTTAAATATGCTCATTTTGTTTGGCATTTCTTTTGTATTGCAGGAACATTATTACATTTTATAGGTATATATTTATATGTATTTTAGGAGTTTATATGATTAAATATGTTTTTTTTGATTTTAATGGTACGATATTAGATGATGTTGATTTATGCCTAAATTTATTAAATAAATTATTAACATTACAAAATAAGAAAAAATTAGATATTATTGAATATCGTAATGTTTTTACCTTTCCAATTAAGAAATATTATGAATTAGCGGGAATAGATTTTAATTTAAATTCCTTCGAGGAATTATCAGAAATATTTATAAATGACTATCAAGAAGCATCATATCATTGTGCTATTTATCCTCATTTAAGAGAAGTATTAGCTAAATTAACTAAATTAAATATTAAAAAAGTAGTATTATCTGCTAGTCAAATTGATAATTTAACAAAACAATTAGAAATTTTAAAATTAAAAACCGAATTTGATAATGTTTTAGGACTTGATAACATATATGCAACTTCTAAAGTTTTAGTAGCTAAGGATTTTATTAATAATAATAAGATTAATCCTAAAGAAGTATTATTAGTTGGTGATACAACCCATGATTTTGAAGTGGCTAGCGAATTGGGATTTAAAATAATCTTATTTGCAGGAGGGCATCAAAGTATTACAGTTTTAAGTAAAACTAAGGCACCAATTATAAGTGATTTAAAGGAAATTTTAAATTTTATTGATTAACTAAGCAAGCGTTAAGGCTTGTTTTTTAAATTGTGTAAAATTATGTAAAATATTTAGCAATACTTTACTTAATATAATATATATAATAAAATTTAAAAATACGAGGTGAATAAAAAAATGTTTAAACTGTTTAAATATACAAAAAAGATTTATGCTTTAATTGTAGTTTTAATTATAGCTTTAGTTGCAACACAAGTATTTTGTGATATGACTTTACCAGAACGGATGCAAGACATATTAAAGAATGCGAGCGTTGTTTCTGCCCTAAAAGAACAAGGAATATTAACTGATCCTATTTTAGAAGAAGCTAAAGCTAATATTTGGCAAAACGCTTTATATATGGTGCTTTTAGGACTAGGTAGTGTATGTAGCACGATTCTTGTTTGCTTTTTTTCGGCTAAATTTGCGGCTAATTTTTCCTATGGTCTTAGAAGAGCAGTATATAAAAAAGTTGAAAACTTTAGTTTGGCTGAAATTGATAAATTTTCAACATCATCATTAATAACAAGATCTACAAATGATGTTATGCAAGTTCAAATGGTTGTGAATATGGTCTTAAGAATGGCTGTAGCAGCCCCTATATATGCGATATATGGTATTATTAAGGCTATTAGTATACAAACCTCATCACAGTTAAGTGTTGTTATAATATGTGCGATTGTTGCTTTAGTGTTATTAGTATTTACAATATTTATGATTGTTATTCCAAAATTTAATATTATTCAAAAATTAACTGATCGCTTAAACTTAGTTACTAGAGAAAATTTAACAGGTTTAAGAGTTGTTAGAGCATCTAATGCCCAATTAAAAGAAGAATCTAAATTTAAAGAAGCTAATGACAACATTACTAGAAACAACATTTTTGTTAATCGCGTTTTTTCTATTTTTAACCCAGGTATGCAAATAATCATGAATATGGCTTCACT
The DNA here is from genome assembly GCA_949293265.1 of uncultured bacterium. Taxonomy (GTDB): domain Bacteria; phylum Bacillota_I; class Bacilli_A; order Acholeplasmatales; family Anaeroplasmataceae; genus CALUXS01. The sequence continues at coordinate 42,158 of CASFCK010000008.1, read as the reverse complement.
TATAATTTTATGGGTTGGTGGTTTTATTGTTTACGGAATTAGCACCACAACTGCTCAAGCTGAAGCTTTTAGTTCAATCTTTACATTCCAACAATATACTATGTTAATAGTTATGGGTTTTATGCAACTTACTATGATTGTTGTATTAGTTCCACGTGGAATAGTATCAGCAAGACGTATTAATGAAATATTAGAATCTAATACTTTAATAAATGATCCTGAAGTTGAAGCTAAGGTTGGTGAGGTAGGTACTATTGAGTTTAAAAATGTCAATTTTACTTATGGTGATGGTAAAGAAGATGTCTTAGAAAACATTAATTTTAAAATTAATAAAGGTGAAACATTAGCTATAATAGGTGGAACAGGTAGTGGTAAATCAAGTTTAGTTAATTTAATAGCTCGTTTTTATGATGTTAAAAGCGGTGAGGTTTTAGTCGATGGTGTAAATGTTAAAAATATAAAACAAGAAACATTGCGAGACAAAATAGGTTTTGTTCCTCAAAAAGCTGTATTATTTTCTGGTACTATAAGATCAAATTTAGCTTTTGGTAAGCCAAATTTAAATGATGATGACATATCATATGCCTTAGATATAGCTCAAGCTAGTGAGTTTGTTAAGGAAATAGGATATGATGCACCTGTTGCCCAAGGCGGGACTAATTTCTCTGGTGGCCAAAAACAAAGACTTTGTATTGCAAGAGCAATTATTAAACGTCCGGAAATATTAGTTTTTGATGATTCATTTAGTGCTCTAGATTTAAAGACAGATCAAAAATTAAGGGAAGCTTTAAACGAAAAGACTAAGGGAACTACAAATGTAATAGTAGCGCAAAGAATAGGTACTATTTTACATGCTGATAAAATAATAGTTTTAGATGATGGTAAGATGGTTGGCTATGGAACACATGAAGAATTATTAAAAAATTGTTCTGTATATCAGGAAATAGCATATTCACAATTCTCAAAGGAGGAATTAGAAAATGCCTAGACCAAATTTAAATTCTAATTACGGAAAAGCTAGAGATACAAAAGGGTCATTAATAAAACTTTCTAAATATTTAAAACCTCACATATTATTTATAGTTTTAGCAATATCATTATCAATTTGTGGAACTATTTGTATGATCTTAGGTCCTAAATTCTTAGGTGATATTACTAAATATACACAAAATTTTATTGCAAATAACTCATATGATCCGCGCAGCGATATTATTAGAACAGCAATTATACTAATTTTCTTATATTCAAGCAGTGCAACATGTAATTATTTTTCTGGCTTTTTTATGACAGGTGTAACTCAAAAAATAACTAATCGAATGCGTAATGATATCTCAGTAAAAATAAATAAAATTCCATTATCATATTTTGATTCTAGAAGTTTTGGAGATGTTTTAAGTAGAGTTACCAATGATATAGATATGATAGGACAAAATTTAAATCAAACATTGTCACAATTTATTTCTTCAATTGTTATGTTCTTTGGGGTTTTTACAATGATGTTAATAATCTCACCTAGTATGACATTAATAGCTGTTATTACAATACCATTATCTTTAATTATTATGATTTTCTTAATAAAGATAAGTCAAAAATACTTTAGAGCTCAACAAAAAGCCCTAGGTAATTTAAATGGTCATATTGAAGAAGCTTATTCAGGGCAAAATGTTATAAAGGTTTTCAATCAAGAAGATGAACAATTTGCTATATTCGATAAAATGAATAAAGAATTAAAATATACTGGATGGAAAAGCCAATTCTTATCTAGCATGATGATGCCATTAATGAGTTTTGTCGGCAATTTATCATTTACATCAATTTGCGTTGTTGGTGGCTTATTAAGTATGACCGGTACATATGGCTTAGAGATTATTCAACAATTTATTCAATATACAAGACAATTAAATCAGCCGATGCAACAAATCGGTCAAATGGGGACAGTTATTCAACAATGTGCAGCAGCGTCTGAACGCGTATTTGAGTTTTTAAGTGAAGAAGAATTACCAGCCGAAAACGTAATAACAAAATTAGAAAATGATAAAGTTGTAGGAAATGTAGAATTTAGGAATGTTAATTTTGGCTATACAGAAGATAGACAAATTATATTTGACTTTAATTGTCAAGTTAAAGCTGGTCAAAAAATAGCTATTGTAGGACCTACAGGAGCAGGTAAAACAACGTTAGTAAATCTCTTAATGCGATTCTATGAAGTTGGTAGTGGTGAAATATTAATAGATGGTATTAGTACTAAAGATATAAGCAGGGAAAATGTAGCATCTTTATTTGGAATGGTTTTACAAGATACTTGGTTATTTGAAGGGACATTAAGAGATAATTTAAAATTTGGCAATCCAAATGCTACAGACGAAGATATTATGCAAGCTTTAAAAGCTTGTCATATGGATCATTTCGTTAATTCATTAACTGGTGGTCTAGATTATGTTTTTACTGAAAGTGCTAACGTATCAGCTGGTCAAAAACAATTATTAACAATAGCTAGAACAATGATTGAAAATGCGCCGATGTTAATACTAGATGAAGCAACATCATCAGTTGATACGCGTACGGAATTATTAATTCAAAATGCAATGGATAAACTGATGGAAAATCGAACATCATTTGTTATAGCCCATCGTTTATCAACAATAAAAAATGCTGATATTATACTAGTTTTAAAAGATGGTAATGTTGTAGAACAAGGAAATCATGAAAAGCTATTAGCTAAAGGTGGCTTTTATGCTAGCTTGTATAATAGTCAATTTGACATGTAAAAAATTTGTGAAAAATTGGTCAGATTTTTGCCAAAAATATTGTTATTATTGACTAAATAAGATATAATAAAAATAGAAGGAAATGGAGGCTTTTTATATGTTTAATGCGTTTGAATTGAAGACTGTAGATTGGGTATTTTTAGGATGCTTTACAGTTCTATTAGTAATCTTAATCATATTTTTAATTATTAAAAAGATTAATGATATTAGGACTGCTAAAATACTTAAACAAGAATTTGCTAATTTAAGTGCTCAAGATAAAGCAAATTTAGAAAATAATCCAGTTGTTGAAAACGAAGTAGAAGATGTTGTAGCAGCAGCTACACCAAGTGAAGAATCTAAAGTTGTTGAAACTGAAGAAGAACTTAAAAAGGAAGATGAAGTAGTTGAAGAAAAATCAACTAAAGAACCTGAAGTTGTTGAAGCTAAAGAAGAACCTAAAGTTAGTGAAGTTGTAGAAGAATCTGAGGCAGAACCTGAAGTTGTTGAAACTGAAGAAGAGCCTAAAGAAGAAGATATTGCTGAAGATGTCGATGATGACAAAGATGAAGAAAGAAAAGGCCGTAGTTATGATGGTAAATATGAAATTTATCAAGAAAACAACTACTATCGCTATCGCCTAAAAGCTAGTAATGGTGAAATACTTTTTGTTTCTGAAATGTACACTTCTAGACTTACAGTTATTAAGGCAATTGATAATTTAAAACGTAATTTAAGTACAGGCAGAACTGATGTTTTTGCTGATAAGAAAAAGAATTATAAATTTAAGTTAACTGCTTCTAATAACCGAGTAATGGCAATTAGTGCTAACTATCCTAGCGAAAAAGGTGCCCAAAGTGCTTTAGAATCATTTAAACGTTTTGCTATGACAAATGACATAGTTGATATTGAATTGCCAGCTGAAGAAATCGATTCACAATTAGTAGAAATTACTAAGATTAAGGAAGAAGATAAAAAAGGTGGCAAATATGTCATTAAAAAAGACATTAACAAAGAATTTTCTTGGGAATTAAAGGCTAATAATGGTGAAATTTTATGTCAACATTCAGGCTATAGCTCTAAAAATAGTGTTGAAAATGCTATTGCAGCTTTTAAAGAAAATGTTGGTAGTGGTAAATTCTATTTATCTAAAGATAAAAGCAATAATTATCAATTTAAATTATATTCACAATCAGGTCGTTTAGCTAATATTGGTGAATCTTATGATTCTAGTAACGCGGTTTATTCAGTTGTTACATCTATATTAAATTTTGCTTCTTTAGCAAATGTTGTAGACCACACTAAACAACCTGCTAAAAAGCCAGGTCAAAAACAACCATTAAAAAGAACAACTAAAAAGTAATAAAAAAGCTTATCACTTTAAAAAAGAAAAAGTGATAAGCCTTTTTTATTTGTAAAGATAATCAAGAAAATTATCTAAATATTTATAAGCTTCATCTTCATTTAGTTGTTTTACAAAATATGCGCGTTGATAAGTTTTAGGGTTATATTCATAAAAGCGACAAGTTTTATCTCTAGAAGTGTCATTCCATTTATCAAAGCCAACTTCTAAAATCCCGGTATCATAGGTACAATTAATAAAATATGCCATACCATAGTCACGCCAAGGTCTAGCTAAATAAAATTGGGCATTTTTATCTACGGTTGTAATTTTACAATCAGTAAATAAATAACCATATTTTTGTTCTAATTCATGACTTGGGGCTGATAAAAAACCGTGATCATGCAAGCAAATGATTTCACATTCCTTAAAAAGACAGGTACCGCACCCAAATATAAAATCAACATTCCCATAAATTTGACAATTTAAATAAGTTTGTTTACTTTCTTTACTCTTTAAAGGTAAATCATCTAAAAAATCTTTATAACGTATTTGTAAATCCTTAGGTAATGGCCCGGTAAATAAAGTATCTTGTTCACCTTTTATTACCGAATTACGACAAACAAAATGATTTCCGCAAACCATTAAAGCAACAGCTTGACCATAGGTTTTAGAATCACATGTATTTAAAATAGTCAAATTATCAATAACACAATTATCACCTAATATAGTTACGGTTGCTGTCCTAAAAGTATTACATTCGTTATAATCTGACATGATTTTATGATAATGATCATTATGCTTAATAATGGTTTTATTTTTATCTTCACCAGTAATTTTTAAATAATTGGCTTTAAAATTTAATTTTAAATCATAAATTCCTTTTTTAAAAAATAATTCATCATAATCAGCTATTTTATTTATTATATTGTCAATATTCGTATTTTCATCAATAATATATTTCATATTTACCACCTTTACACATAGTTAATTGTAACACATGCGAGTTAATTTTGCATTAAAACTTTTTATTTATTTAAATAAGTGCTATAATAATAAAAACATATACATAGAGAAAGGATAAGGTGATTATCATGAATATAGCACTAGCATGTGATCATGGTGCCTTAGTTTTAAAAACAAGATTAAAAGAATATTTAGTTGAAGAAGGATATAACATCATTGATTGTGGTACATATGAAGCTGGAAGTTGTGATTATCCTGATTATTGTATACCAGCTTGTAAAAAAGTTATAAGTGGAGAAGTAACGTATGCTATTGTTATGTGTACTACCGGAATAGGCATGTCAATATGTGCTAATAAAATCAAAGGTATTAGATGTGCATTAGTAGATAAGCCGGAAATTGCTCGTTTAACGAGAGAACATAATGATGCGAATGTATTAGCTTTAGGAGCATGTTTGATTGATTTTGCCACTTGTAAAGAAATAGTTGATATATTTTTAAATACTAAATTCTCTAACAATGAGCGTCATATAAGAAGAATAGATAAAATTAAAGCTTTAGAGGAAGAAAATGAATAAAATTATCGATAACCCATTAATTAAGATCAAATTAAGCACAGTAAGAGATAAATCTACTTGTAGTGCTGTGTTTTATCAAGAATTAACAGATATCGCAATATTAATGAGTCCTTATATTTTCCAAGATTTAAAATTAAAAGAAAAAAATATAGAAACACCGGTTAGTAAAGCTAAAGGGTATGAGCCGGCAGAAAAAATATTATTTGTTGTGATTTTAAGAGCTGGCTTAGGCTTTTTAGAAGGATTTAGAAAAATGGTACCATTCGCTAAAACGGGTTTTTTAGGAATGTATCGTGATGAAACAACTTTAGAACCACATGATTACTACAACCGTTTACCAGCCGATTTAAAGAATTATAATGTCTATCTATTAGACCCGATGTTAGCTACAGGTGGTTCAGCTATTGATGCTGTTAACAGTTTAAAAAAAGCTGGTGCTAATAAAATCTCATTTATAGGTTTAGTAGGTGCCCCTGAAGGCTTAACAAAATTAAATGAAACGTACCCGGAAGTTGATGTTTATTTAGCTAGTTTAGATGAAAAACTTAATGAAAAAGGCTACATAGTCCCAGGCTTAGGCGATTGTGGAGATCGAGTTTTTGGCTTTTAAAAAAATCCTTATTTTAAAGGATTTTTTTTAAGCTGTAAGTTGTACTAAAATTGATATTTATATTTTCTTTTAGAATATTATTTAAATCTTTTAAAAGTCGTTCTTTATCTTCTAAAGCTATTAGAATACTTAAAACAACATCTTTATTGAAAACAATATCTTTAATATTAAGATAACTTAATTTACTAAGTTGGTTATATTCTTTATAATCAAGTGCCAAATCAAATTGTAAAGCTAAAGCTTTTTGATATAATGTTGCCTTATCACAAGCTTCAATAACAGAAGTAGAATAAGCTCTAATAAGACCAGAGGCTCCTAGTAAAATACCACCAAAATATCTTGTTACCACAGCTAAAATATTAGTAATATTTTTCTTTTTTAAAGCATCGAGCATAGGAAAGCCAGCTGTTTTTTGTGGTTCACCATCATCAGAACATTTTTGTATCTCTAAATTATCACCTATAATATAAGCATAACAATTATGAGTAGCATCACTATATAGGTTCTTTATTTTTTTTAGTTCTTCATTAGCTTGTTCTTGATTATAAACAGGGATTAAAGTAGTAATAAATTTAGACTTATTTATAGTAATAATATTTTCTGTTTTTTCTTTAATATAATACATATTAACCACCAAAAAAATTATAACATAATTTAGTAAAAAAAAGATATGAAATTTATTAATTTATGATATAATAAAATGGTTTGGAGGGATAAATTTGTTATATAGAGCTTTTTTAGACGCCGTGGATAGGATTACTGTTTTAGTCGATAAAAGTATTGCGATTACAGATAATTTTATCCTAGAAGATAATGGTGAAACATACCATTTAGAAGTAGAGGGTCGCTATGAAGAGAGCACATGGTTTAAGTATAGCCTAATAGTTAATAAAATATTAGATATGACTAAAGACATATATGTAACATTTGGCAATACTAAAGCTCTACTTGTTACAGGTTCTTTCGTAAGAGATTACCGTTTTGATGAATATTATAGTTATGATGGCCCGCTAGGCATTAAGTATGCCAAAGAAAAAACAACATTTAGAGTTTGGACACCGGTAGCTAGAGAATTAGTTTTAGAACTTATTACTAAAAATGGTCAATTAATTAATGAAAGACTAATTCATAAAGGCAAGGGTCTTCATGAAGTAACTCTATTTGGTGATTATGAAGGTAGTAAATATCGCTATCGGATTAGAATATTTGAAGAAGAATATCGGGTAGTTAATGATCCATATGGTATAGCAAGTGATGCAAATGGTAATTTTAACTACGTTGTTGATCCTAAAAAATTTAAAAAATTTATTTATTCAAAACCTTATTTTTCAGGTCGTTATGTAGATAGTATAATTTATGAAGCATCAATTCGTGATTTAACTAGTAAATTAGACTGTCAAAATAAAGGAACATTTAAAGCCTTACTAGATAGACATACTACAAAGAGTGGTAAAATGGCTGGGCTTGATTATATAGCAAGTCTAGGGGTTACCCATTTACAACTTATGCCAATATTCGACTTTTATGGCATATCAGATTTAAATCCTGAGCGTTATTATAATTGGGGATACAATCCATTACAATATTTTGTGCCAAAAGGTGCGTATTCAACTGATCCAAATGACCCATATTGTCGTATTAATGAACTTATTTCTTTAATTGATTTATGTCATGCTTATGGATTATTAGTAAATATGGATGTTGTTTTCAATCATGTTAATGATGTAAAGAAATTTCCATTTGATATATTAGTTCCAGGCTATTATTTTAGAACTAACAATGGTTATTTAACTAATACATCAGGATGTGGTAATGATCTAGCAACCGAACGAAAAATGTGTTCTAAATTTATAGTTGATAATTTAATATATATGACAGAAACATATCACTTTAGTGGCTATCGGTTTGATTTGATGGGATTATTAGATGTTAACACATTAAAAGAAGTAGAAGAAAAACTTAAAAAAATAGAGCCTAATATTATGTTATATGGTGAAGGTTGGGATATGCCAAACACCTTACCATATCATATGAGGCCATCTGCTAGCAATAATAAACTATTGCCAAATTACGCCTTTTTTAATGATATATTTAGAGATAATATTAAGGGCTCACAATGGGGAGACCATCAAGGCTTTATCACTGGTAAAAACATAGATAGCTATAATTTGTTTCATATTTTAACAGGCTCATTTTTAGATAATTACCGTTTTATGTATCCGCATCAAAGCGTAAATTATATTGAATGTCATGATAATTATACTGTTTACGATTTTATAAAAGCTAATTTTAGAGATATTAAAGAACGCGATATATATATCGCTATAAAATTAGGGCTAGGTCTTACAATTTTAGCTCAAGGAACCCCGTTTATCCATTGCGGCTTAGAGTTTATGCGTACAAAACAAGGAATAGAAAATTCCTATAACTCAGGTGACGATATTAATGGTGTTGATTGGGATCGTAAAGACTCGTATGAATCTTTAATTCAAATGGTTAGAGATCTGATAGTTATTCGGAAAGAATATGAAGTCTTTAGACTTGATAATGAGGATGAAATTAGACTTAGAGTTAAATTTTTAACTGAATACTCTAATGAAAATACGTATGTATTTGAACTTAAAGAAAAGAAATGCGATTTATTCATCGTTTTGAAAAATAGAAGAGGTCGTTTTGTTTTAAAAAGTCCAAATGCTAATTTAATATTTGATGGTTCTAAATTATTGAATGATCCAATTAAGAAAATCAGCTTAAAAGACCGTGGTATATACATCTATAGGAGGAATAAAGAATGATTATATATGGCATAATAAGCACTACTAATACAAATGATGATATTGTTAATTTAGTAATTAAAAATAGTAGTGGTGTTATGTACAATATTAAAACAACCAGGGATGTTAGTCAAAAGTTAAAATTAAATCACGTATATGAATTTACTGTTAAAGTTGAAGAAGGACAAAGAACACGTTACATATTAGATAAAGTTAATGATGTAAGCTCTTTTAATGATGAAAAAAGAGATAATGTATTAAGAGAATTTTTAAATCATAAGGAATTAACATATAATGAAGCCAAAGAAAAATTATTTAATTATATAAATGCTATCGACAATAAAGTTCTTTATGATATAACTAACACTTTAGTTTCGCGCAATTTAGTGGATTTTTTAACTTATCCTGGTGGAACAAGAATTCATCATAGTTTTTTAGGTGGATTAGTTTTTCATACATTAAGTATGTTAAATATAGCTAAAAGTGTTTTAAAAATTTATAAATATTTAAATAAAGATTATCTTTATGCTGGGATAATTTTACATGATTTAGGAAAAATTATTGAATTTACCGATCCTCAAAATGCTGAATTTTCTCTAGATGGTCAAATGCTAGGCCATTTAGTAATAGGTGCATTAAAAGTTCATGAAGTAGCAAATGAGTTAAACTATGCTAATACTGAAGAAGCACTAATATTAGAACATATTTTAATTTCACATCATGGTCAACTACAATATGGCTCAGCTAGAAGACCATTAACTGCTGAAGCACTTTTAATATGGTATTTAGATACTATTGATTCTAAATTTCAAGTAATAGGTGATGAATTAGCAAAAACTAATCCGGGAGAATATACAGAAAATATACCGGTTTTAGAAAAAGCTAAATTATATAAACCTAAAGGTGAATAATGATTAAATTAAAAAATAAAGAAATAATTAATATGCTTTTAGACAAAGATAATACAAATGACATAATAATGAATGATAATTATGGCATGGAAGTTATTTTTGAACAAATTGCTACTATACCTTATTATGATAAATATACTGATAAAGAAGATATCTATACTATTTTACATCCTAAAAATGATACTAAAGAATTTAATTCTTCATATGTATACCCATTTTTAGTAGTAAAAGAAGGTAATAACTATACGCTAGTAGCAGTAGATGATGAAGCTATGATTGAAGAATTAGATAAAATATATAATAATTTATAGAATAAGTCCTCATAGGCATTATAAACCTATGAGGATTTTTATATATAAAAAAATATTTTATTTACAAAATAATGAAGTGAAAACAAGAATAATAAAGCTAATATAAATAACAAAAATAAACATTTGATGCATTAAAAGTTAAATATGTAAAAAATTAAAAAAAAAAAGATTTTACAAAAAGCAACATAATAATTAAACCTATAAGGTTTAATAGACTTGATTATATTTTTTAAAGTGCTATTATATACTTAGAATAAGCTATATTTTATAAATAAGGAGGTATAAAACAATGAAGATAATATTAACTATATTTAGCACTATATTATTACTAATATGTTTAATTTCATGTAATAAAAAAGTAGAAGAAGATAATTATGATCCTTATTTTGAATTAGAAAGAACACCATATATTCAATATATAAGTCGTATTGATTATAATCCTGAAACTAATATCAATTATGATCTTGGTGCATTAGTAATAATAGGAGAATATAAAGAAGTTGTTACTAAGAGAGATATGCCGTATTTTAATATTGATGAAATAGTTGATGCGATGAATTTATTTACAGCTTCGTGCGGAAGACTTTTTACATAAGAAGCAGTAAATTAAGGTTTTATAGATATTGTGGTGTTTTTAATTGCTATATTGTAACATCATTTGCCCAAGGAGATTTCGCACAAATGGTTCATACAGAAGTTTTTGGCAATGTTGTAATAACATTTCCATCTGGATATAACTTTCTTGCTATAAAGGATAGAAAGATATATTCTTTAAAAGAAGCATATAATAAAAAACTATTAAGTGAAGATATTATACAAGAGTTTGCTGACATACACAGTAAAATTTAGATTTAATTAAAAGATGACTATTTACTTGGTTTATAGTCATTTTTATTTTTTAATTATGAAGACAAAATAAATATTTAATTTGACATAGAGAAAAATATTAGCTATATTATAAACATAAAAGCGCTTTAATTAGGGGGGTAACATGAAAATAAAAATAAAATACATATTAATTATTTTAACATGTATGATTTTCTTTGTGTCATGTCAGAAGGATGAACATGTTCATGTTTTAATCCATCATGACGAAGTTGCAGCTACCTGTATTGCTGATGGTCAAGAAGAATATTATGAATGTCGTGATTGTAAAAAACTGTTTAGCGATAATGAGGGTAAAGTGGAAATTGATGTTGTTGAAACAATTAAGGCTTTAGGTCATGATTTAGAGTTAGTTGACGAAGTTGCAGCTACATGTGATGCAGTTGGTTATAAAGTTCATTATGAATGTAGTAGATGTCATAAATTGTTTACAGATAATTTAGGCAATACCGAGACAACCTTAGTTCAACTTGAAATTAAAAAAATAGATCATATTTATGGCGATTATGAAATTAAATTAGATCCAACTGAAAATAGTACAGGAACATTAGTAAGATATTGTGAAAACTGTAATAAAGAAGATGTTTTAATTTTAGATGAATTGAATGAATATACTCAAGAAATGTATACTCAACAAACATTTCATGCAACTTGTACAGAAGATGGACGGGTTACTTTTACATTAAAAATTGAAAATTTTGATGGAACATCAGATTGGTTTACATGGACTAAAACAATTGAAGCTCCTGGTCATGAAATTGGCAAATGGGTTGTAGATGTAAAACCTACGGCTGCTAAAGCTGGAACGTTAATTAGAGAATGTGAACAAGTAATAGATAATTGGAACGGGCCAAAATATTATTGCCCTATTAAAGAAACAAAATCTATTCCAGCTTTACAAGTAGCTAATTATCCTAATAATTATGAAGTTATTGAAGTGCCAACTTGCCTTCAACTAGGTTTATATAGATACACCTATAGAATTGATAATCAATCATTTAGTTTTGATGTTGAAGTTAGAGGTGAACATGTATATGAAAAATGGCTTTATGATGATTCATATCATTATCATAAATGTAGTGTTTGTGGTAATGTAGACGATAAATTTACACATACCCTAGTTAATGGAATATGTGAGGTTTGTGGTTATGAACAAACATATACTGAAGGTTTATTATATGGTTATAATGAGAGTAACAAGACTTGTAGCGTATCAATTGGTAATGCTAAAGATGTTAAAGACATAGTAATACCAGCAACTAAGGATGGCTATACAGTAATTTCAGTAAGTAATTTTAGGAATAATGATGTTATTGAAAGTATTACATTACCTAATACGATTAGGACAATTAGTAAAGAAGCTTTTAAAAATTGTCCAAATTTAAAAACTTTAAAAATTGATAATAGTAGTTTAACTTTAATTGATGATTATGCATTTCAAGGAACAACTATAGAAAACCTTTATATAACAGATTTAGCTAAATGGTGTGAAATATGTACTTATGACACCCTACTTAGTGGACTTGAAATTTATGGTTATAATTATTTAAGTGCTAATCCGATGTATGGTTGTAAAAATCTATATGTTAATAATCAACTTGTAAAAGATTTAGTAATACCTAATGGTGTAACAGAAATAAGACCATATGCATTCTATGGTTTAATCGGTGTAGATACTTTAACCATTCCAGATACAGTTACTTTAATTGATTATAGGGCATTTTCAATTGATACGGTTAAAGTCATAGGTACAGAATATGGTTTAAAGAAAGTTGTGTTTGTCGATTCAAGTAATGTAGATGTAGCTGAAGAAGCATTCTATTATAATACTAACTTAAAATCTTTAAATCTAGGTAATAAAGGACCGGAAATAATTTGGCCAGAATCATTTGCTGCCTGTGCAATTGAAGAATTAATCATCCCTTCAGAGGTAAAAGAAATAGGAGAAATGGCTTTTGCCTACAGTTATGCTCAAACTATAATCATTCCAAATGGCATTGAAATTATAGGTGATCAAGCCTTTGGAGCTTCTGATATGGTAATATTAAATATACCGGCATCGGTTATAAAAATTGATAGTTGGGCTTTCCAAGATTCAAGTTTATTAACTACCGTTAATATTGCTGAAAATAGTTTACTTGAAACATTAGGTACAGAAGCATTTAATAATTGTAAATCACTTAAAACATTTAATTTACCAAATTCAGTATTAAGTATTGGTGAAAGAGCGTTTGAAGATTGTGTAGCATTAGAAGAGTTTATTATTTTAGAAGATAGCCAATTAAAATCTATTTATACAGGAGCATTTATGAATACAGCAATAAGCTCATTTTATATACCTGCAGCTTGTGATTATCTAGAATATGGGGAATATAAAGACCCAGCGGCCACCATTCCTTACTACATATTTAAAGATTGTCCAAATTTACAAGAAATTATTTTTGCTGATCCTACAAATTGGTCATATTACAATGGCAATAGGTATGTAGTAATCGATGAAGCAACATTGAGCAATTCTACTAATGCAATAACATATGTAACTAATTGGCGTTATTCACTATATAAAAATAAAGAATAATAAAAAACTGATTTAATTCTACTTTCTAGTAGTTTTAAATCAGTTTTATTTTTTTAATATCTAGACCAATTTAATGAACCATCATACCAATTTGCATAATCGTCATTAACTTCATATTCTTCCATTTGATTTACTAAATAATCCATATAGAATTCATAATTGAAATTACCAACAAGTTCTTTTGCAGTAGTAATAGTTCCAATTCTTTGAATTAATAAGTAGGTTTGGAAATTATTAGTTTGGAATTTAGCAATTGTATCATCTAATAAATCACTTAAATCATTTTCAATAGAAGTTCTAAAGCCGTTAACATCGCCTTCAGTATATTGTACATAATATACTAATAATTGATTATCACTTGGTTCATCTTTAGTAGTACTATAAGTATCAGTCTTAATTTCAATTTCTGCATCCTCATCTATTTCAACAACAATTTCATAATAATCTTTTGCAGAATCAGAAGAAGCTAAGAACTCGAAATTTAAAGTGTTTGTAGATTCTTCATCATATGAATTCAAACTAAGCATATGGAAACCATAATTAGTTTGACATAAATCAGAAGTTTCTTCACTATCAAAATTAATTCCTTTAAAATCAGTACTTGTTAAAGCACCATTAGCACTATAGAAGATACCATTTTTATCATCTTCAGGAATTTCTAATTCATTTTCAATTGCTTTAGCATAGATAGCTTTTAAATAATCTTGGAAAGGTTCAACATAATTTGTAACAGAACTTGTTGTAACATCGCCTAAAGATTCAGCAGTTAAGATAAAATTGTAAGTTTTATATTCATCCCAAGTACTGCCATCATGTAATGGTAAATTACGATTAAAAGCAGTAACTATATAATTTAGTTTATCCATATTAGTATGGAAACTAATAGCTTCAGCTTCAGCTAATATAGCTTTAGCTAAATCATTTAAAGCAGTTTGGAATTCATTTTTTTCTTCAGTACTTAATGAACTTAAGAAATCATCCATATCATCAGGATCACCATCACCATTATTATCAACAGAAATTAATATATGATCAACATTTAAATCTAAGTATTCTTTATCACCATATAGTTCTAAAGCTTTATTTAAAATGTTATGTAAAATATTTAATTTATCATAGTTAATTTGGTAATATTCACCATTGTTATAGTATTCACTATTAGTATCATTAAGTTCTGGTTTTGAAGCCCATGAATCATAAATGTAATCAGCTAAATAAGCTATTTGGATTTGACTAGCCATATTATTTAAAACAACTTCATCTACTGTATAGTAACCATAAGTATAGAATAAGTAGTTTGCTTCACCATAAGCTTGAGATAAATTGGCTTTACCATCATTAAAATCTTTAATATTATCTTTTAATGTTTTTCTATAATCTGTTTCAGCATCATCATCTAAATAGGAATATTCATTTTGATATAAGAATTTGTTAACTAGTAATGTAATTAATGTTTCATTAATATTATAACATGTTAAATCTTTATAAAAATCATTTACAGAGTAATCACCAAGGCTACTAGAGAAAATTAAATTATTATCAACAGTAGTTACATATTCATAATCAGTATAAGAATTAGCAAATGAATTTTCTAGATATGGATCATATATCTTTAAATTTGCGTCAAGCATACGATCAGTAAATACTTTAGAACTTACACTAGAAGCATTATTTTCTAAAATGTTTTGTCTTAAATCGGCCTTAATTTTAGTAACTAAATCAGTACCTAAGGTATTTAAATCAGCATATTCAACAACTTCTGCAGTATTAGTTGTAGTATAGATTAAATCTTCACGATAAATTAAGTAATATGAACCATCAATATTACGTGGTTTTGTTAAACCATCAGCATTATTTAAATTATCTTTAAAGAAAGTACTAACACTACTAGAAAAATTATTAGTTAAATCATTATTTTCTTCATCATAAACAAAAGTAGTATCTTTTGTAGTTTTGATGTTGTTAGCAGTTAATTCAGTTTTATATGAATAATAAGCATTATATAATTTAACATAACTTGAACGAAGATCTGCTTCACTAAAACCAGCTAAAGTCATCATGCGATTAGCTTCACTTAAGCTATTAAAGCGTAAAACTATACCATGAGCTGAATAATATTCTTTAGAATTAGAATTATATTCAGACTCAAGAGCATCTTCATCAATATAGTAATCATTTTCTTCTTCACTATCAGGATTATCTTCATCAGGAAGATATTCACTATCAGCTATAGTTTGAAGATAAGCTATATTAGCATCCTCTTTAATAAGATCAACAGCATAATTTTCAATTAATGCTTGACTTAACTTAGAGAATGAAACATGTTTAGTAGAAGAAGTAATTTCATCAAAAACTAATTCATCAGCATTTAATATAAAGCCTTGATTAGTCATTGTATCAATATATTTAGCAATACTAGTTTCTTTTTCTTTTGTTGTTAAAGTTTTTAAAGTATCAACACTACTAGAACCATAAATTGCACTAGCTACAGCTTCATCAATAGTTATTTTATCATCACCGCTATAGCTGAAGTTTTTATATTCTTCAGCATATATAACGCGATTTAATTTATTGGTGAAAACAGTAGAACCATAGCTATATTTTAAACGATTATATAGTTCTTTTTGAGTTAAATTAATATCACCAGCACTAGCAACAACAGTATCACTAATTGAGCCATAAGGAACAGTTTGATTTCTTTTTTCTTTATCTGAACATGAAGCTAATGTTAAGGCAAAAACCCCTGTTAAAGATAAAATCAAACCTTTTTTAAGCATTTTCATTAGTTATTACCTCCACTTAATAGGGTAGATAAATCGTCCCACCAACCATAGAAGTTATCATATTTATCAGCATTATCACCATAATCAACATATTCATCAGCAGCATCTTTGTTGATTGTTAAGATTTCTTCTAATCTAGTGTTATCATATGAGCTTAATTCGCCATAAGTTAATTTAGTTAAATCACCATTACAAATATAATTAATAATGATTAAATATTGCGTACCACTTTCTTGGAAACGAGTTAAGACAGGAGATAGATAATTAGTTATACTATCAGAGATATCACTTGGTAATAAATTAGATGTTTGAGATTCTAAATATTCAAGTAAATAAGCCTTAATTTGGTTGTAATTTAGGGTGTCATTAGAATTGTAAACATTATCAATTTTAATTAATTGTTCATTATAGATATAGTATAAATTTTCATATAAACTTAAAGTGTCATCACTAGCTTCATATTTTGCAGAAGTAGGACCACTAGCAGCAGTTACTACAAAGTAATTATATGAATCTAGAGCTTCAACACAGCTTTCTTCAACATCAGGTAAATAAGCATTAGGATAATTATAATTACCATTTAAATCTAATACGAAATCAGGACTATTATAAATATTATATAAACCATCCTTTAAAGCTACATCAACATCAGTAGAAGAATTTGTAACGCTTAATTCTTCAGTACTAATTGCAAAACCTAACTTTTTAAATGCTGAGAAGTCCCATTCAGAACCAATTGGATCGTAGTAACCATCTTCCTCATCAAATCTATTTCCTTCATGTGGATTATAACGACTAGCTGAATTATAATCTTCAACAATAGCAGTTAAAGCATCAACATGTGATTCAGAACTTGATTCAATTAAAGCATATATAGTGTTAATTAATTCTTTAGCAACGTTACCATAAGTAGTAGTTTTACCGTTAAATTGTACAGTATCGTTTTGCCAATTTTCAATTTCATCTGGTTCTGTATCTTCATTTATATCTAGGTATACGCTTAATCTTTGAGCAGTAATATTGAAGTAATTGTCATAAGCTTTAGTAGTGAAATTATTAAAGAAATTAATAACTTCATCAGAACTATAATCAGTTAATACAATTTGATTTACATAAGAAACTTTCATTACATTATTTACAATGTCATCAACATTAGCAGTATGGTAATATAACATTAAGAAATTATATTTACCAATAGAAGCAGGATAACCGCTTGAAGATAAACCATCATTAGCGAAAGTAGCAAGTAGATATTCAATAGTGCTATAGAAATTATCTACGATTTCACT
Source organism: uncultured bacterium (assembly GCA_949293265.1). Classification (GTDB taxonomy): domain Bacteria; phylum Bacillota_I; class Bacilli_A; order Acholeplasmatales; family Anaeroplasmataceae; genus CALUXS01. The sequence continues at coordinate 24,384 of CASFCK010000008.1, read as the reverse complement.
AGGTATATTTTTATATTCTTCAGTATCTTTTGCCATTTTATTTGCAATAATATTAGCGGCTGCAGTAATACCATTACGATATTCTAAAATATCCCATAAACCAGTTTTTTCAGCATTAGTTAGATTAGCATTAAGTGTTCTATCATTATACTTAAATTTAGCAACAGTATTATTATTAGGTGCTTTACCTAAAGTTTTATTATAATCAGAATTATTGACAGAATAAGAAATTTCAATAGCTTGATCATAAATATTAACTTCTACTTTAGCTAATTCTTCATTTAAATAATCAGTTATATAGCTTTCAGTTAAATCTTCTGTAAATAAATCAGCTTTAATATCAGCTAATAAGTTAGCATAAGTGTCTTGAGTTAATAAATTATATTTTTCATTTGTTGATAAATCTAAATTATAATAATATGTATTATCACCATCTACCCTTCTAACATCATTATCAGTTAGATTTTGGTTGATTTTAAATATCATATATTGATAATTACCATCAGCATAAACACTATTTGTGTTTGAATAACGATTATTAGTATTATCATATAAAACATTTTCAGTTGGAGTTTGTAATGTTTCATAAGCATAAGTATAAATACTAGTATTTAGATCATTTAATTCTTCAGCAGTATAAGTAATATATTCATTAGATTCAGATTTAGCGCCATCTACAATTTGAGCTAATCTAGCATTATCACTATCGGCATCATAAACCAAATTATTAGTGTTATAAAAATCTATTAAGTCTTTTGTTACACTTCTTTGGTCGATAATATTATTGTTTTCGAATAAAGATGATTCATTTTCCTTAATGTTAGGAATAGCTTCACGATATGAATAAATATAATTATACATAGCAATATATAATTGAAGCATAATAGAATGACCATATGAAGCATCTAAATCGAAATATTCATTAGTGTTAGCATCTTCAAAATCGAAATCTTCGTAATATTGTACATATTCAGTATAAGATACAGGTGTATCTGTAAGATAGTAGAATTTTTCATCATGGACATAGATACCAAATGATCTTAATGTGTTATTCATTTCATCTTCAGAAGAAAATCTAATCATTATGATATCAATATCGCCTTGATTATAATAATTCTCTTCATATTTGTTTACGATATCAGATTTAGAGAAATAACCAACATTATCTTCACCATCAGCCTTGGCATTAGTCTCTTCAATTTCTTTGTTTAATTTGTCTTCAGCAAATAAACGACTAGCTAAATCATGATAATAGATATAATATAGTGGTTCTAAAGCATCATAATTTTCATCTCTTAGAGCAGTGCAAATAGCATCTCTAGTCATATCAACCCTATAATTAACATAAGTAGTATCAGCATATTCTTTGATGTTTTGTTCTCTAGTTGCAGGTAACAAATCAGCTATTTCATCCTCGTGACCTTCAGTAGAATAAGTAAAATCATAAACATCTTCAATAATGTAGTTTTGTAAGCTTGATACATAGTCTTCATAATTTTCATTATTTTTATCAGCTAAAACTTCTTTGATTTGGCTAATTTTATCTTGTAGAACAACTTCTTCCTTATATTCAGTAAATAAGCTTGAAGCGTCCCATTTTAGATTGTTCCAAACCTCACCAGTTGTCACACTATAATTACCAACAGTTAAATAATTAGCGTTAGTATCAAGTGCATCTAGTTTATTTTGTGAACAAGAAGTCATAGTTATAGCAAGAACAGGAATAAAACCTAGGGTTAGAAGTCTTTTCCCATTTATCTTTAATTTAGACATTTAAAATACTCCTTTTCTAAAAAACTTTAGCGTTTTATATGATAGCATTTTTCAAGTTTAAAATCAATATTAAATATCTTTTTTTACTAAGCTTAAAACGTCTTTTAAAGGGCTATTTTTAAATATATTAGATTATTTATTGCATAATAAAATAATAATGATATAATCTTTCAAGGTGATAACATTGATAGTTAAAATTTTAGCTAGTGGTTCAACTGGTAATTCGACATATATCAATACATCTAATTTTAAATGTTTAATTGATGCTGGTATATCTAAAAAGCAAATCGAACTGCGTTTAAATAAAATTGGTGAAAGTGTTTTAAATCTGGATTATATTTTTTTAACCCATGAACATAAAGATCATATCGCAGGATTAATGGTTTTATTAAAATATACTAAAGCTTTGATCTATTTAACTAGTGGTACATTAGAGGGATTAATCAATTATTTAAATGGCTTTAAAGCTTATTATCAAGATAATAAAGAACGTTTTATAATAATTGAAAAGATTGGTAATAATTATCCAAACATTTTAATAAATAATGTTGTTGTTACTCCTTTAATGGCATTTCATGACGCAAATGAACCAGTTGGTTATTTATTTAACGATGATGATAAAAAAACAGTATATTTAACAGATACTGGTTATGTTCATCAAGATGTTGTTAAATTAATTAAAAATTGTGATTGTTATATTTTTGAAACCAATCATGATCCTGAAATATTAATGAATTCTGATCGTCCTTATATCTTAAAAAGAAGAATTTTATCTGATTATGGTCATTTATCTAATGCTGATAGCATTTATACTTTAGCTAATATAGTAGGCGATAAAACAAAATATATATTTTGTGCCCATATTTCGCAAGAATGTAATTTGCGAGAAATCGTTAAAATGACATATGAGAGAATTTTCTTAAAACTAGGTGTTGATAATAGAAATATTAAACTTGTTATGACGCTACCTACTGATATTGAGGAAGTTGAAATATGAAAGTAACAATTATTGCCCTAGGAGCTATTAAAGAAAGCTATTTAAAAGATGCGGTTAATGAATATGTAAAAAGACTTAGTAAATATTGTGAATTGAAAATTATAGAATTACCAGATAAAAGCATAACAAATGATCACGAAAAGGTAAAAAGGGAAGAGGGCGAAGAAATAATTAAAAAGATCCCAAGTAATAGTTATGTTATTTGTTGTGATGAACATGGTAAAATGTTAGATAGTGTAGAATTTGCTAAAAAGATAAATGATATTTATAGTTTTTCTAGTATAAATATTTGTTTTATTATTGGTGGTTCTTTAGGTTTAACTAGAAAAGTACTAGAAAAAAGTGACTTTATTTTATCGTTTTCGAAAATGACTTTTACGCATAAATTTGCTAGAGTTATCCTTTTAGAACAAATATATCGAGCATTTAAAATATTAAATAACGAGAATTATCATAAACAGTAAAACTGCTTTCATTTAATGAAAGCCCTTTTTTGTTTTAATGGTGCTAAAAATTAAATCATAATATAATTGACTGAAATGCTTAAAAGTGATAAAATGACGTATAGAAATTATGTCAGAAATGATGATTTTCGGAGGAAAAGAAATGGAAAAATTAAGTAAAAAAATTTATGACAAAAAAGAAAGAAAAGTAAAAATCCTTCAATTTGGTGAAGGTAATTTTTTACGAGCATTCGTTGATTGGATTGTCCAAACAATGAATGAAAAAGGTGTATTCGACGGAGGGGTATGCGTCGTACAACCTATGCCATTTGGTAGAGTAGCTGATTTAGCTAGTCAAGATGGGTTATATACATTAATTTTACAAGGTAGACAAAATGGAGAAGATGTTAGAAAATTGAAAGTTATTGACTGCCTTGAAGATTTTATTAATCCATTTACTGAATATGATAAATATCTAGATTATGCTAAGAGTGAAGATTTAGAATTTGTTATTTCAAACACTACTGAAGCTGGTATTGCTTATGATCCAACTGATACTGATTTATCTGTTACACCAAAAAGTTATCCAGGTAAATTATTAGCTTTCTTAAAAGCAAGATATGATCATTTCCATGGTGATAAAAATAGGGGATTAGAAATTATACCATGTGAATTAATCGATTATAATGGTAATACTTTAAAAGAAGTTTTATTAAAACTTGCTGATCATTTAAATATGGATAAAGATTTTATTAATTGGTTAGGTAACGCTAATAGATATTACAATACCTTAGTAGATAGAATCGTACCAGGATATCCTAGAAACGAAGATAAGCAATTATGGGAAGAATTAGGTTATGTTGATAACAATATGGTTGTAGGGGAAATTTTCCATTTATGGGTTATCGAAGGACCTAAGGGCCTAGAAGCTAAATTACCTGCTCCTAAAGCTGGACTTGAAGTTTTATTTGTTGATAATATTAAACCTTATAAGGAAAGAAAAGTTAAAATATTAAATGGTTCTCATACTTGTTTAGTACCTGTTTCTTATTTAGCTGGTATTGATACTGTTAGAGAAACTATTGAAGATGCTCAACTTGGTAAATTTGTTAAAGAATTCATTTTTGATGAAGTTGTTCCTACTATTAATATTCCGAAGGATCAAATGGTTTCTTTCTCTAATTCTGTATTAGAAAGATATGCTAATCCATTCGTTAGACATGAATTAATGAGCATAGCTTTAAATAGCGTAACTAAATATAAAACTAGAGTTTTACCTACTGTAGTAGAAAACATAAGAGATCTACATCATTTCCCTACTCATGCGTTATTTAGTTTAGCTGCTTTAATGGTATTTTATCGTGGTAAAAGAGGCGAAGAAGATATAGCTTTACAAGATAATCCTGAATTCTTAGATTTATTTAAGAAATTATGGTCTGAATATGAAAACACACCTGAAGGGGCTAGAAAACTTGTATCACAAGTACTAGGCTTAAAAGAACATTGGGAAATGGATTTAAATGAATTAGAAGGCGTTACTGATTTTGTAGCAAGTTCATTATATGAAATTGTAAATCATCCAATGCGTGAAGCTTTAGTAAATAAAGTAGGTTGTTAATATGCATGATTACATTATAATTAATCAAAAAGATAATGTAGCAGTAGCGCTACGTGATTTTAAAAAAGGTGAAGAAGTTGCCGGAGTTATTTTATTAGAAGATTTACCAAGAGCACATAAAGTAGCAATAAAAGATATAAAGGTAAATGAAGATATTATTAAATATGGATATCCAATTGGCCATGCTACAAAAGATATAGCTAAAGGTGAACATGTTCATGTTAATAATACTAAAACTAATTTAAATGATTTGTTTAATTATGAATATCATCCCCATTTTGATACCGTTACAACTTTAAAAAAAGATGTTACAGTTGATGTGTATGAAAGAAGTAGTGGTGAATATGGTATTCGTAACGAATTATGGATCGTTCAAACTGTAGGTTGTGTATCTGGTATTGCCCATAAAATCATTGCTGAATTCAAGAAACGTTATGATACTTCAGCTATTGATGGCATTTATACATTTAATCATCCATTTGGTTGTTCACAAATGGGTGATGACCATACGATGACACGTACTATTTTACAAGACATGGTAAAACACCCTAATGCTGGTGGTGTTTTAGTACTTGGCTTAGGTTGTGAAAATAACCAAGTTTCTGTGTTTAAAGAAACATTAGGCAAGTATGATGAAAAAAGAACCCGCTTTATGGTTCTTCAAGAATCTAAATCTGAAATTGAAGATGGTGTAGCTTTATTAAAAGAGTTATATGACCAAATGAAATCAGATAAACGCGTAACAAAGCCAATTTCTGTTTTAAGAATAGGATTAAAATGTGGTGGTAGTGATGGTATGTCAGGTATAACTGCTAACCCATTACTTGGCGCATTGAGCGATTATATGGCAGTTAATGGTGGTACGACTGTCTTAGGTGAAGTACCAGAAATGTTTGGGGCTGAGCAAATCTTAATGGCTAGAGCTAAAGATGAAGAAACATTTAACAAAACTGTTAATTTAATTAATGATTTTAAAGCTTATTTTAAAAACCATAACCAAGTTATTTATGAAAATCCTAGTCCAGGTAATAAAAAAGGTGGTATTACAACACTAGAAGATAAATCTTTAGGTTGTACCCAAAAATCTGGTCATAGTGTTGTTTGTGATGTCTTAAAAATGGGTGAAAGAATTACTGCTCACGGCCTAAATTTAATTTCAACACCTGGTAATGACTTAGTTGCTACTACAACTCTAGGTGCAGCTGGTTGTCAAATGGTTTTATTTACTACTGGTCGTGGTACTCCATTTGGCGGTTTCATCCCAACAATTAAGGTATCTAGTAATACTGAGCTTTATAAGGCTAAACCGGAATGGATTGACTTTAACGCTGGTGCTTTAGTTGGTGAAAAATCAATGGATGAGTTATTAGGTCTATTTGTTGATTATATAGCTGATGTTGCAAGCGGCAAGAAAAAAACCAATAATGAATTAAATGAATTTAGAGAAATTTCGATATTTAAAGACGGCGTAATGCTTTAGGAGGAAAAATATGAAAAAATTTATGGATAAGGATTTCTTATTAACAACAGATACAGCAAAAAAACTATATCATGAACATGCTGAAAAAATGCCTATTATTGACTATCATTGTCATTTACAACCAAAAGAAATCTATGAAAATAAAAAATTTAGAAATTTAACAGAAGTTTGGCTAGGTGCTGGTGATCGTTATGGTGATCATTATAAATGGCGTGCTCTACGCGCTAGAGGCTATAACGAAGACAGTATTTCTGGACCATGGGATGATAGAGAAAAATTCGATCAATTTGTTGAATCTATGCCATATTTTGTTGGTAACCCATTATATCATTGGTCTCATTTAGAAATGCAAAGATATTTTGATATCTATGATACAATTAATCCAAAAAACGCTGATAAAATTTGGAAAGAAGCAAACAAAAAACTAGAAACTTTAACAGCTAGAGAAATGATGTATAAATTTAATGTTAAAACAGTTTGTACAACAGATGATCCGGTTGATGACTTACATTATCATAAATTAATGACTGAAGATAAAACATTAAAGACTGTAGTTCGTCCGGCTTTCCGTCCTGATAAAGCTATTAACTGTGAAGCTAGCTGGTATGTTGATTGGGTTCACCAATTAGAAAAAGTTGTTGGCTATAAATTTAATTCAATTAGCGACTTATTAAAAGCTTTAGCTGAACGTATTGAATTCTTCCATGAAAATGGTTCACGTTTATCAGATCATGCCTTAGATGTTGTTCATTTCGTTAAAGCAACTGAAAAAGAAGCTAATGAAGTGTTTGTTAAAGCTATGAAACAAGAACCATTAACAAATCATGATTTAGATGTCTATAAAGGTTATGTTTTAGTATTCTTAGGTAAAGAATATCATAAACATGGTTGGGTACAACAATATCATATTGGTGCATTACGTAATAATTCAGAAAAGATGTTAAAAGCTATTGGCCCTGATACTGGTTTTGATGCTATTGAAGACGAAGTATATATGGAAAAATTATCTGCATTACTTCGTGAACAAGATGCAACTGATGAATTACCTAAAACAATTCTATATTGTTTAAATCCACGCGATAACTATGCTTTAACTGTTCTAGCTGGTTGTTTCCAAAAAGAAGGCATTAAATCAAGAGTACAAGTTGGTACTGCATGGTGGTTCTTAGATCAATTAGATGGTATGCGTCAAAATCTAGAAATTCAAATGCAAGTTGCAGTAATAAGCCAATCTGTAGGTATGTTAACTGATTCTCGTTCATTCTTAGCTTACCCACGTCATGAATATTATCGTCGTTTACTTTGCGAAATGTTTGGTAACTTAGTTGAATCAGGTCAATACCCAGTTGAAGAACTAGATACACTAGGTCAAATTGTTGAAGATATTTGTTATAATAACGCAAAAGAATTCTTTGGCTTCTAATTAATATTAATAATTAATGAGAGATATATTATTAAATGGGTGATAATATATCTCTTTATTTTTATTAAATTAGTATTTTTAATAAAATGAAAATTTAATGAAAATGCTTTTTCTTATCTTTTTTATATTTTTTTACTGGAAAACGCTTGCAAGATCTTATTTTTTTAGTATAATACAATTGTACCAAAAAGCGCTTTTTGTGGCTACCAGTTTTTTTAAAATTAAAACGGAAAAGCGTTTTTTGAAACATAGATAAAAAAGGAGGTTTAATGTCTATGGAAATGACATTCCGTTGGTTTGGTACAGGCTATGATAGCGTTACCTTACAACAAATTAGACAAATACCAGGCGTTACAGGTGTTATAACAACATTATATAATACTAAACCTGGTGAAGTTTGGTCACAAGCTGATATTCATAAACTTAAAGAAGAAGTTGAAGCAGCTGGTTTAAAAATTGCGGGAATTGAAAGTGTCAATGTTTGTGATGCGATTAAAGTAGGTACACCTGATCGTGATATGTATATTGATAACTACATTCAAACTCTAGAAAACCTTGGAAAAGAAGACATTCATTTAGTTATTTATAACTTCATGCCTGTTTTTGATTGGACTAGAACTGATTTAGCCCGTGTAAGACCAGATGGTTCAACTGTTTTAGCGTATAATCAAGATATTATTGATACGATTGATCCTACTAAAATGTTCGATTCAGTTAACGATAATTCAAATGGCTTTGTTATGCCAGGTTGGGAACCTGATAGATTAGCTAAATTACAAGAATTATTTGATATGTATAAGGATGTTACTGCAGATAAATTATTTGACAATTTAGTTTATTTCTTAAAGAAATTAGGCCCTGTATGTAAAAAATACAATATTAAAATGGCTATCCATCCAGATGATCCTGCATGGCCAGTATTTAATTTACCAAGAATTATCACAGGTAAAGATCAAATCGTAAAATTATTAAAAGCAGTCGATGAACCTTATAACTGCTTAAATTTATGTACAGGTTCATTAGGTACAAATCCTAAAAATGATATAGTTGAAATTATTCATGCTGCAAAAGGTAGAATACCATTTGCGCATGTTAGAAATTTAAAATATAACACACCACGCGATTTTGAAGAAGCAGCTCACTTATCAAGTGATGGTTCTATGGATATGTTCAAAATCGTTCAAGCATTATATCAAACTGGCTTTGATGGTTATATTCGTCCTGATCATGGTCGTATGATTTGGGGAGAAGTAGGTATGCCAGGTTATGGCTTATATGATAGAGCACTTGGTGCGTGTTATATAAACGGACTTTGGGAAGCAATTTCTAAAGAAGAAAAAAGATAAATTATTTTGCGTTCAAAGGTTAAACCTTTAGAACATAGATGTTGTGAAGTTTGATGAATCAGCCACATAAACAAATTCATCATACTAAATGTTCTTATTAGCCACAAAGAATATGCACTTCACAAATATTGGTTTTAAATATTAGTGCTACGATATTAAAAGCCAATAGTAAGATGTTAAATTAAATGAAAAAAAGGCTTAATAACGGGATAAACCGTTATTATCTAATATAGCAAAGGCTATATAATATGTTTTGAATAAAGACGAAATTATAAAAAGGGGTAAAAAATATTATGTTTTTAATGACTGGTCTTGAAGTATTTTCAATAATAGCTTCAATCTTATTATTACTTGCATTAATTGCATTCGTTTATTATTGTATGAAGGGTGGTAACCTAATTATAGGTTTAATCATCACTACTACATTCTGGGTACTAATTGGTATCGTTTATGTATTATGGAACGCTGGTGCTAATAACACAATTGAAGGCGGAAGAGATGTTTGGAATTTAATTGTTGGTACTTTAAATAAAGTATATAGTGATGGTCCTATCGGTTATGGTCAAACTACAACAATTATTATTTTCGCTAGCTGGTTTGGTCGTGTTATTGTTGATACAGGTATCGCAAAAGCTTTAATTAGAAAAGTTGTAGAATTATCTGGTAACAAACAATTAATTACAGTTTTATCTGTATCAATCGTTTCTGCATTAATCTTCACATCAGTATTCGGTCCTGGTAGTGTTATGGCTATCGGTGCTATTATTCTTCCTATCTTATTATCTATTGGTGTTAGCAAGAAAATAGCTGTTGGTTCATTCCTATTCAGTGTTGCTGCTGGTATGTATGTAAATAGTGGTTATTACACTCAATTTAGCGGCCATGACTTATTTGAAGTATTATGGGGTGTTGAAGGCTTCGAAAATGATTTCTTATTATTCTCTTGGTTAGCTTTCTTAGTACATGTTGTTATTATGGTTGGTTTCATTTTATTCAACTATTGGATGGCAAAAGGTAAAGTTAAAGCTTGGGCTATGGAAGATGATGGTGAAACACAAGAAGTTTCTAATTGGTCATTCATTGTTCCTTTCATTCCTATCGTATTCGCATTAATCATTGCATTAATTAACTTATTTGCACCAGAATTAAAATTAACAACATTCGCACCAATTTTATTATTCGTTGTAGCTATTTTCTTTGGTTTATTACTAACAGGTAATTTAAAAACTTATAAGAAAGCTCTTGAATCTACTCAAAAGACCTTATTTAATGGTATTTCTGACGTTGCATTATTAATTGGTATGTTATTAGTAATGAACATGTTCTCAACTGCAGCTTCTAACTTAGCAGCACCTATTTTCCAATCTGCATTAGGTGGAGCTTTAGATTGGGTAAATGATAAAGCATGGATCGTTGTTGTAGCTGCAATCGTATTAGCACCTTTAGCATTATTCCGTGGACCATTCATGATTTGGGGTTCTGGTATTGCTTTAGCTTCAGTACTATTTGCAGTTATTCCTGCAACTAGTCCATTATTATTAGTATTATTCTATGTTCAACCAGTTGCAATTACAGCTGATTCTTGTCCTACTCAATCTTGGGGTATGTGGGCATTATCATATGCTAAATATGAACCTAACACATACATTAAAACAGACCTTCCATGGGGCTGGGTATGTTGTGCAATTAACATTTTATTAGCATACTTAATCTTAATGTAATAAAAAAGAAATAATAAAACTTTAAACTCAAAAGGAGTGTAAAAATGAGAAATATAAGAATTGGTATCGACGTTGGTGGTACACATACTAAAGCTGTTGCCATTGATAACGCTACTAATCAAATAGTTGGTAAAGGCTCTTGTAAAACTACACATGACGACAAACAAGGTGTTGCTGCCGGTGTAGTTAAAGCCTTCCAAAAATGTGTGGCTGATAACAATATTAAACCTGAAGAAGTTGTATTCGTAGCACATTCAACAACTCAAGCTACAAATGCTTTAATTGAAGGTGACGTTGCTAAAGTTGGTGTAATTGGCTTAGGCGGTGGCGGTCTAGGTGGTTGGTTAGTTAAAAAACAAACTACTATCCAAAGCATTGATTTAGGTAATGGTAAAAAAATTGAAGTTATTAGTGCTTATATCAAATTAAAAGAATTCAGCGAAAAGAAAGCTGAAGAAGTAATTGATGATTTAATTAAACAAGGCGCTCAAGTTATCGTTGCATCAAAAGCTTTTGGTGTTGATGATATGACAGAAGAAAAAGTTATCTCTGATATTTGTCAAAGAAGGGGTATCTTAAGTACTGCAGCTTCTGAAATCACTAAACTTTATGGTTTAGCTATTAGAACTCAAACAGCAGTAATTAATGCTAGTATTCTTCCAAAGATGCTAGAAACAGCTAATAGTACTGAACAAAGTGTTCGTCAAGCTGGTATCACTGTTCCACTAATGATCATGCGTGGTGATGGTGGTGTTATGGAAGTTACTGAAATGAAGAAACGTCCTATTTTAACAATGTTATCAGGACCTGCTGCTTCAGTTATCGGTGCTTTAATGTATCTACGTGCTTCAAATGGTATCTATTTTGAAGTTGGTGGTACAACAACAAATATTGGTGTTATTAAAAATGGTCGTCCTGCCGTTGACTACACAATCTTAGGTGGTCACCGTACATATGTTAACTCATTAGATGTTCGTGTACTTGGTGTTGCCGGTGGTTCAATGGTAAGAGCTAATAAAGATGGTATCGTTGACGTAGGTCCACGTTCTGCCCATATTGCTGATTTGGAATATGCAGCATTTACTGATCCAAAAGAATTAGATGGTGCAGAATTATATTTCGTTCAACCTAAACCAAATGATCCATCTGATTATGTGGCTATTAGATGTAAGAGTGGTAAATGTATTACTATTACTAACACTTGTGCTGCAAATGCTTTAAAATTATTAGCAGATGATGATTTTGCTAAAGGTAGTTATGAAGCAAGTTATAAAGCAGTTAAATTATTAGCTGACTATATTGGTAAAACTGTTGAAGAAACAGCAAACCAAATTTTAACAACATCAGGAAATAAGATTATTCCTGTTATTGAAGAATTAATTGCTAAATATAAAGTTGAACGTGATCAAATCGTCTTAGTTGGTGCCGGTGGTGGTGCTGGTGTATTACTTGCTTATACAGGTAATATGATGAAGTTCAAATATCAAATTCCTGAAAACGCTGAAGTTATTTCATCAATTGGTGTTGCTTTAGCGATGGTTCGTGAAATGGTTGAAAGAACTATTCCAAACCCAACTGTTGAAGATATAGCTAAGATTAAACGTGAAGCAAAAGATAGAGCAGTTCGTAGTGGTGCGGTACCTGACACTGTAGAAGTATTCCTAGAAATTGATGAAACTACTCAAAAAGTTACAGCAATCGCAATGGGTTCTACAGAAGTTAAAACAACAGACTTATCTAAGAAAGTTGATGATGCAGAAGCATTAGAAATTTCTAAAGAAACATTTGCTGCAGATACAACTGATATTAAAGTTGCATACTCAAACGGCAATACATTTGTTGTTACAGGTAAGAATAAAACCCATGATAACGTTCGTATTATCGATAATAAAGGCTTCGTTAAAGTTCAACGTGCTGATGGTAAAGTTGTAAAAACTCCATTTGGCGATATTGAAGATGTTCTAAAGAAATTATGGCATGATACAAGTAACTATTCTAGCGAAGTTAGAATTAATCCTGATATGTATGTTATCGTCGGTGGACGTGTAATTGACTATTCAGGTTTAAGCACAGTAGAACAAGTTATCGGTCTTGCAAAAACAGAATTAATTGATTTAGATGAAGCTGCAGAAATCGGTATTGTAGCTGCGAAAAATGGTATGTACTAAAAAGAGGTAATTTATGGAAAATATTCGTGAGACATTAATTGCATTAAGCAAAAAATCTGATTTTGATATTTATATGGAAAAATTAGATAGAGATATATCAGCTCATAAATTAGATAAAGCTAAAAAAGAAGAAATAGTTAAAAACTCAATGGCAGAGGCAATAGAGTGTTATGAAAAATTAGTCAAAGACTATGGTGAACTAACACCAATAAAATACGCTATTAAACTAAACGTTCCCATTGTTTATGTAAAAGAGAAACCAACTAAATATTATGCTTATTTAGGTCTCTTTACTGAAAAAAATCAAACTATAACTTTAAATATTGAAACAATAGACTTTGTTAAAGATTTAGCTAATCAATATAATATTTGTGACTTAGTTGATATAGATTCATTAAAAAATACAGTTACTGCTCACGAATTATTCCATTATCTTGAATTAGTAAATCCCGAATTATATTCTAATCAAAAAATAATTGATGGTAAGATATTTGGCTTATTTAAGACAAAATCTCAACTATTAGCCGCAGGTGAAATTGCAGCAATGCATTTTGCTAAACTAGTAACAAAATTAAGACATTCACCTTTGTTATATGATAAAGTGTTTGTCTTAGGAAAGAAGCAATTATTTTAATGGAACCTGTAAAATTAAAAGCCGCTTTAATGGGTCTACCATATTGGCCCTTAGGTGGTACAAAACTAAAAGAAGAATTTAATAAAGAATTAGATTCAGAAACCATAGCTCAAAGCTGGGAACTATCTGCCCATGAATTTGGTCAATCCCTAATTGATAGTGGGCCTGATAAAGGCTTAAAATTAGGTGATTATGTTGCTAAAAATGGTAAAGAAATACTTGGTACATATTCTGAAAAATATGACCGTTTTCCATTATTAATAAAATTCTTAGATAATAAAAAAAATCTATTTATTCAAGTTCATCCTGATGATGAATATGCATTTAGAGTTGAACATGAACCTGGAAAAATGGAAATGTATTATTTCTTTGAAGCAGATGATAATGCCCATATATATGTAGGATTTAATAAAGATGTCACCGAAGAAGAATTTTTAAACAAACTCGTTGCTGGCGAAGTGTTAGACCTAGTTAATAAGGTAAAAGTTCACCCTGGTGATGCTATATTAGTTCCTGCTGGTACAATTCATGCTTTAGCTGCTGGTACTTTCTGCATTGAAATCCAACAGAATTCTAATACAACTTATAATATTTGGAATTTTGGTGAAAAACCAGGACACCGTGGATTCCAAATAAAAAAGGCTTTAGATGTATTAAATTACCACAAATTAGTAAATCCTTTCATAGGACAAGGACCTAAAATAAAATGTGATGGTTACACTAAACAACATGTTGTGACTTCTAAATATTTCGATGTAACAAGGTTAGATGTTACAAACTCAGCCAAATTAGAAGCCTCAAAAGCTAGTTTTAGTCATTTACTTTGTTATGATGGTCAAGGTGAAGTCATATTTGCTGGTGGAAAGATAAATTATCGTAAAGGCGATAGTATATTTATTCCAGCAGAGACTTTAGAATATGAAATAAAAGGCACATTTGTGGGCCTAATTACAGAAGCTAGATAAATGAAAAAAATGGAAGTGAAAATTAAAAAATCACTTCCTTTTTTCGTATACTAAAAAACATTAATTTTAACCTAAAAATATAGCGTTTACATAGTAATTTTAAATGACTGTTATTAGTTATAACAACTATAATTTAGTAGTGTTTACTCAAGGAGGCTAAAAATGGCAAAAAGAGAAGTAAAAGAAGAAACTTTAGAAGCCGTTTATAGTATTTCAGCTAGATTAGGTTTAGAAAATATTACTACTAAACGTATAGCTGAAGAAATAAAAGCTTCTGAAGCAATGATATATTATCATTACAAAAACAAACAAGACATATATAAACAAGCATTCTTAAATATTCATCGAGAAATAGATACAATATTTAAGGATTATTTTATGTCTAAAGGCTTAGTCTTAGATAACGATAAAGCTAATAATTGTCTTGAGACATGGCTACTTTATTATAGTTATTGGCGGGATAACCCTAATAAACGAGCATTCTATGATTCTTATATTCATTCCCATTACATTACAAAAGAAATATGGACTACAGATAATGCATCCTATATTTTCTTTTCTAGTGTATTTGGTAGATTAATGGGAAATTTAGAAAGAAATACTAGTGAAGGCGTATTTGCCTTTATATGGTCTATCATTATTGAAAGTGCTATTTCTATGGCTAAAGTTCATGATATCTCTAATAAGGAAATTGATGAAAATGCTAAAAAAATGATAGGTAAAATATTAGAAGCTATATTAAGCTATACTAATTAGGAGGTTATTTATGAAAAGAACAATTAAATTATTATTTGCACTATTAGTTATTACTTCTATTTCATTAATATTATTTAATACTAATAATAAAGTAGAAGCTAAGAGTGAAGACATAGTAGAAGAAGCTACATCAGCTTTTTCTTCAACTAATTATGATGATGAAGTTGAGACATATCCAACAGGTCCTGAGATGGCTTCTTACGCTATTTATTTAAAAAATAGTGAAAATCAATTTATTAGTGGTCAAACGTATGGTCTATGGTGATTCTTATACTGTAGAAAGCTTTGGAAATAATTATTTTTTCCCGGATGAAGGTAATAGTTATAAGTATACAGATAGAGGGCATGCGGCTATTACACCTTTAGATAATCCTTTATATGCTGGTGATAAAGTTAAAATTGTTTGGACATTGTTTGATGAGAGTCAAATAACACCTCCAAGATTTAATAAATTTATGCTACTTAGGATTACTGATGAAGCTGGTCAAGGTTATCAAGTACCTTGTAAATATACGGGAAAGGAATCAGACTTAGTTATTCCTTCAACACCTGGGACTTATGCACTTACAGCTCGTGATAATTCAACTATGCATACAGCTAATAAAAAAGTTGATGAAAATGATACACTTCATCCAGATTTAGATGGTAATTTTCTTTATATTTGTCGTTTTACAGTTGTTGCTGCTAATAATAGTGTTGGTGGTAAAACATTAAATCAATATGTAAATGAACAATTACAAAATTTTACCTATGATGGTAATGTTAAAAATGCTATAGCTAATTTATCAGAATATGTTAAAGTAGTTGGTGGAACGCAAAGTGCTACTGATGCAGGTAGTTATTCTATAACTTTAGAGCCAAGAATGAAATATGCTTGGGATAGTACTGGTAGTAAAGCTGCCAAAACTTTTACTTGGAAAATTAATAAAGCAAATCAAACATTAACATATAAAGGCAATACGTCTGTTAATTTTGGTTCTAATTTAACACTATCTACTTCAAGCACGGCAGGTAATCAATCTGGTAATATTACATATAGTGTTAATGCTGGAACTGGTAGTGCAACTATTAGTGGTAATACTTTAATACCAACTAAGGCAGGTACAATAACTTTAACTATTACTGCAGTTGGAAGTAATAACTATAATAGTGCTACTATTACTAAAACCATAACAATTAATAAAACTAATATAAATAGTGGTATTAGTACTAATTTAGCAAGTTATACACAAACATTAGCGTTTGGTGATAATAAAGATAGTTTAAAATTACCAACAAATTTTACATTAACTTATAATGGTTATGAATTTAATAATAATGAATTTACTTATACATTATCAGAACCAGATGCAAATGGTAATGTTAAAGTATATGTAACATCTACAGCTACTTCAAATTATACTTTTAATAATGTATTAGCTGGACAATTTAAAGTTAATAAAGTGAATCAAAATGTAAGTATTAAAAACTCTAACATTTCTTATAATGCTGGTCAAATAGGTAATGCTACCGATTTAATTAGCGGACAATATTTAACTGATGGTCTTACATTTAAATCAAATAACAATAATGTAATTCAATTTTATAAAGAAGGAAATGTTTGAAAATATAAAATTTTTGGTGAAGAATCAATATTCAATAAAAGTGTTTCACAAAACAACTTTGTAGATCTAATTTATCAAAAAATACCAGCAGTAATTAGAACAGCCCAAATAATTATAATTGGAATGGTTTTATCATTTTTACTTCGCTTGATAATGCGAGTAGTTTTTGCTAAAAACAATCGTAGCTTAACAATAGTAAAACTATTAGAAAGCTTTGTTCGTTGGGTAATAGCTATTGTATGTGTTTTCGTAGTACTTAATGCTTGGGGTGTTGATACAACAAAATTACTTGCAAACGCTGGTATTTTAACCTTAGTTGTTGGTCTTGGTGCTCAAAGCTTAGTTGCAGATATAGTAGCTGGTATATTCATGGTATTTGAAGGTGAATTTCAAATTGGAGATATCGTCATTGTAAATGGTTGGCGTGGTACAGTTTCTCAAATTGGAATTAGAACAACTAAATTAGTTGATGCATCAGGTAATGTTAATATTGTTAACAACAGTGAAATTACTACTATTGTTAACCAAACTAAAGATGTATCACTAGCTAAATGTGTGATCGGAATTGAATATAGTGAATCATTACCAAGAGTTGAAGTTTTAATTAGAGATAATTTAGAAACTATTAAGGCTAATATTCCTTCAATTATAGAAGGTCCTTACTATAAAGGTGTTGAAGCTTTAAATGCTTCAAGTGTAGATTTACTTTTAGTAGCTACATGTAAGGAAGAAGATATTTATCAAGTTCAACGGGATTTAAATAGAGAATTTAAATTATTATTTGATAAACATAATGTTAATATTCCATTCCCACAAATTGTTATTAATGAGCCTGTTAAATCAAATGTTAAAACCACTAAGAAAATGATTGAAGGCGCTAAAGAGTTTGTTAATGAACAAAAAGAACAAGCTCAAGGCTTAGAAGAAGAAAACGAATAAGCAAAACAGCTGAACATTTCAGCTGTTTTTTTTAAGCATTATTTTACTTTTATTTTTTAGCATGTTAAAATAACATGGTGAAAAAAATGAATAAAGTCTTAATTTGTGTTCACGGAATAGTAGAATCAACTAAACAATTTAATGATATAATAAAATATTTTAAAGATATCAAATGTCAGGTTATAACTTTACCAGGTCATGATAGTACAGCATTAAATTTTGGTAAACATGGTTTAAAAGATTGGCGTAAAGCATTAGTAGATTTAATATATAAATTCCATAATGAAGGTAATGAAATATATGCTATAGGTCATTCTATGGGTGGATTGTTGTTAATTGATTTCATTTATAATAATCCTAATATTATAAAAAAACTTATTTGTTTAGCCTTACCATTAAAAATTAGGCCAAAAATAAAAGCTATGATTAGATCATGCCTAGTTGGTTTAAATTTATATAGTAAAAACAATGTAAAATTATTAGAATATAGCACATATTATGCACTAAAGCCAACTAAAAATATCTTTTCTTATTATAAATGGCCACTTCGCTATATTGAATTATTTAAATTAAGTCATTTAGCTAAAAAATATATTAAAAAAATATCTACACCTATTTTAATTATCAATTCTAAAGCAGATGAAATGGTCAGCTATAAAATAGATAAATATTTAATGAATAATATTAAATATTTAGTATATGAAAAATCTAGTCATAATAAATATGACCAAGAAGAAAGATTAAATATGTTAATGGAAATTAATAAATTTATTAATGATATTAAGAATCTAGGTGAATAAATGAAATTTTTAAATATTTTAGGAGCTATAGTTGGTGATATATGTGGTTCACGGTTTGAATTTAATAATTACAAAGGCAAGGATTTTTTAATTCCCCAAAAGAAAGAAGACCAAAAGTTAGGATACCATTATACTGACGATACTGTTTTAACTATTGCGGTATGTGATATATTATTAACTGAATCATTAACAGAAGATAAAATAATCGAAAGAATTAAATATTATGCTAATAAATATAATGTAGCTTATGGTAATTTATTTGATAAATGGTTACATAATAAAAACCCTAAGCCTTATAATAGTTATGGTAATGGTAGTGCTATGCGGATTTCTCCGGTTACGTTTTACGCTAAGAGTGAAGCTGAAGTTAAAGATTTAACAATGAAAATCACTAAGATTACCCACAATCATGAAGAAGGAATAAAAGGTGCTTTAGTTGTTGCTATGTGTATTTATTATGCTAAATGTGGCTATACTAAGGCATTTATTAAAGAATTTGCATCTAAGTATTATGAGCTTAATTTTAATTATTTAGACTTAGTTAAAAACTATAGCTTTGATTCATCATGTATGAATTCTATTCCTCAAGCTATATATTGTTTTTTAATTAGTAATAGTTTTCTAGATACAATTAGAACAGCTATTTCTATAGGTGGGGATAGTGACACTATAGCTAGCATAGGTGGAGCTATAGCTAGTGCTTATTATGATGTAAATCAAGATTTTATATCTAAAAATATTTATAATAATTTTTTACCTAATGAATTTAAAAAAATATTAATTCAATTTTATAAAAAGATAAGGAGAGGATATTTTGGACAAAACACTAAAAGTAATAGGGAAAGCAAGTTTAAGTATTAAACCTGATTTAACAAGCATAAAATTTACTTTAGCAAAAACTAAAACAAATTATGAAGAATTAATAGCTGAAGTAGATAATGATACAAATTTATTAAAAGATATATTAGTTAATTTAGGTTTTATAAGAACTGATGTTAAAACTAAAAACTTTATAATTGAACCTAATTATGAACAAATTAAAGATAATGATGGTAAATATATAAATAAATTAGTTGGTTATAAATATACTGAAACTATAAATATCAGTTTCAATAAAAATCATAAATTATTAACTAATATATTAAATGAAGTTGCTAAAACTAAACTTAATCCGCAAATTAATATTGAATATAGTCTTAAAGCAGAAAATAGACTTAAGGCAAAACTAGTAAATGAAGCTGTAAAAGACGCAAAAAACAAAGCTAAAATATTAGCTAAGGCAGTAGGTATAATATTAGCTGATATTATTAGTATAAATTATGATAATAATAGTAATTTAAATTTAGTAACTAGACCTAGTACCAATGATATAAGACCATTAATGATGCAAAATAAACAATTAGACTTTGAACCTAATGATATAACTGTAAATGATTTTGTAACATTAATATATGAAATAAGGACTTAGGTCCTTTTTTAATAAATTAAATATTGGATATGTTATATATCCAAAATTATATTTTGTTAATCACTTAATTGTTGTATAATGTATATAATTAAAGGTGATTAAGATGAACTATTGTTATTTTGAAAATAGAGGATTTAAGCTTATTGAAATATATAAATTTAATCATAGATTTTCATCATATGTCTATGAATATAATAATGATATTATAATTATTGACGATAATTTTGATAAAAGTAATGAACATTTTTTGTATTCGACATATTGTGAAATGCAAAACCGTTATATGTATCAATACGATCGGGTTTTAAGATTTAATAATCTTAACGATGATGAAAACACATACAAAAAAATATTAGATTTAATTAAATGTTCAGTAGAAGAAATAGAGCTAACTGATAATGGCGGTCACCTAGATAAAAGTCATTTTGATAATACACCTGCTGAAAAATTATTAGAAGATGCTTTTATTGATACATTTGGTAAGGATATCTTAGATTGTTTACAAAAAGAAGTTCAAATTTCAATAGGCAATAATAAAACTGCATCTTTGGATTTTTATGTTGAAACTAAAACTCATAACTATAGTTTTGAAGCTAATGGAATTGAATTTCACGATCCCTTAATCGTAGGTAAAGAAAGATACGAGGTCCAACTAGAAAGACAAAACACTTTGGTTTTATTTGGCATAAAAGTTTACAGATTTGCGAGTAACACATTAAAATTTAAAGATCAAGTTGTTGATAATTTAAAAAAATATATTACGAATAAAGAAGAATTGATTCCTAAAAACTATTTTAAAAGTGAAAGAAAAATATGCTTGTATGAACATCAAGAAAACATATTAAATAGGCTTGATGAAGATAGAAAAAATGGCAAAACTACAGCTTTAATTGTTATTCCAACTGGTACTGGTAAATCACAAATTTGTCTAGAAGATCTAAAAAAAGAATATATAAAAAAATCAGTTCGTAATGTTTTAATTATGGTGCCAAGTATAAAAATAAAAACTGATTGGTTTAAGAGGATTAAAGAACTTGAATATTTAAAGTATAATATAGATATTTCATGTTATAATTATATTTTTGCAACTAGATTAAATAAAAAAAGGACATATTATGATTATATAATTGTTGACGAAGCACATCATGCTTTAGCAGCCAATTTAAGAAAAACAATTCAATATTTTAATCCAAAATATTTAATTGGACTTACAGCTACTCCAAAAGAAAAATTAGATGATGTATTTGGACATTATGAAGTAGATATGTCATTAAAAGAAGCTATCAAAAAAGGGGTTGTTACCGATATTAGTTGTTTTAGGCTAAAAAGTAATATTAATTTAGAACACATTAGGTATAATGGTAAAGATTACAATTATGCTGATTTAGAAAATACGGTTGTTGTTGATTCACGAAATATCTTAATAGCAAATACACTAAAGAAATATTTTTATTGCAAAAATAAGCCGTTTAAACAAGGAATTGTTTTTTGCGTAAATAAACAACATTGCTCTAAAATGGCAAAACTATTAAATGAAGTAGGTTTAACAGCTAGAGCTGTTTATGGTGGTAATAGTAAAAATGATGAATATTTTTCTGAATATACATTTAAAAAAATTCAGTTCTTGTGTTCTTGTCAATTAATAAGTGAAGGTTGGGATTCTCCACAAACAGAAATAATAGTTATGGCACGTCCAACTTTATCTAAAGTGCTATATTTACAACAAATCGGCAGAGGTTTAAGACATTATGAAAATAAAAAATGTTTATATTTAATTGATGTAGTTGATAATTATGCTGCTAAATTAACACCATGGTCATTCCATTCATTAATGCAAATATCTAATTATGTTCCTTTTGGTGGTCTCTTAAGTAATAAAGATTATTTAGAAATAGTTGGCTTAAGTGAAAAAGAAATCAAAATGGAAGAAGTTGATATATTTACATTTGAAGAAAAATATGGGAATTATTTATCTTTAGAACAGGCAGCAAGAGAACTTTATATAGACACTAAAACATTATCTAGCTGGAATAAGTCTAAAAAATATGCTAGTTTATATTTACCAATTGGTAATAGATTAGAACCATATTTTAATAATGATGACATTATTAGAATAAGGCAAGACAAGGGATTAACAATACATAATGATGAAACTATATTACAAGATTTTATTGATTTTATCGATAAAAATGATTTAACATTTTCTTTTAAATTAATATTTATCTTATCTGCTTTTAAACTAGCAAATAATGAAGGAGATATTAATTTAAATGATTTAACTAATGAATATCGTAAATTTTATTTAAATAGGCTAAATCAAAATTTACCGGTTGAACGACCAAATTGTATTTATGATAAAGAATATTTAAATAACTTCAGTAAAATTAAGACAAATATGTTAGATAACCCTTTCGAAAAATATGAACGTAAAAGATTTATGTATTTATATTTATCAGATAAGGAAGAATCAAAACATAATCAGGTTAAAAAAAGTGATCTTAATATCATATCATTTAATTCTATTTTATGGTCTAAATTAACTAAAGAACTAATAAATGAAATAATTGTTAAAGAATTAAAGTATTTAGAAGAATATTATGAAAAATATGGAGGCTTAGGTGATGGATATAAACAATTTATATTACACTAAAAATGCAAAATTATTTATAGAAAGTACCATTGAATGTGATATGCAAGAACAATATAATTTGTTTTTAAGATATTTATCTAAAAAAGCTACCACATTATTAGATTTAGGTTTTGGTAGTGCAAGAGATATACTATATTTTAAATCATTAGGCTATGAGGTTTATGGTATTGATCCTAATAAAATATTTTGTGAACATGCTAAAAAACTTGGGCTTAATAATATTTATGAAATGAAAGTAGAAGATATGAATTTTATTAATATGTTCGATGGAATTTGGGCATGTGCATCTTTGCTTCATATCAAGCCAAATGTTTTAAAGCTTGCCTTTAATAAGTGTTATAAAGCGTTAAAGGGAAAAGGTATATTATATGCGTCATTTAAATATGGGGATTTTTATGGTGAAAGAAATGGGAGATATTTTACATATTTAAACGAACTAGAAATGGGAAAATATATTGATACCAAGCTTTTTAACATTATTGAATATAAAATTAGTTATGATGTACGAAAAGATAGGGAAGATGAAAAGTGGTTGAATATAATTTTACAAAAAAATTAGAAAAGCAGTTCACTAGTTTTGTTCATCATATCAATTTTATAATTTAATAAAGAGTGTGAATAACGATTTAAAGTCGTTATAGCAGACTTGTGACCTAAAATTTCTGCTAATGTTTTAACGTCCATCCCACATTCTAATGCTCTAGTTGCAAATGTATGCCTTAGAGTGTGAAAGTTACGAGGCTTAATATTACATTTTTTTAATATACTTTTAAAAGTTCTTTGATAGGAACGATTTTCAACTATACTACCATCTTTAGTTGAAATAACATATAAACTATTACTTATTTTACGTGAATTTATTAATAAGCGAATTAATTTAATTGGAATAGGAATTATACGTTTAGAAGTATTAGTTTTTGGACTATTAATATATGCTAAATCTTTTCCGTATTTAGTAATTGTAAAAGCAGTTTTAGATATTTTAAGCGTGTAATTTATAAAATCTATATCAGACCATTCAAGTGCTAAAAGTTCACCTAAGCGGATTCCTGTAAATAAACAAATTAAAATGCCAAGATAGTTGTTTTTGTTACTTTTAAGACAATAATTAACTATCTTTTTTTGTTCGTCTAGATTGAAGACCTCTATTTCTTTTTCTTTTTTACTAGGTAATTTAACTTTTCTTATTGAATTATTTACTGTAATACCTATTCGAATTGCATCAGTGGTAGCTATTTTTAAGATTGAATATATACCAAGAACGGTATTTATACTTAGACTTTTGCTGGTAGTTAAATTTCCTTTTTCAATTTTATTATAGAAAAATTCTTGTAGGATAGATGGTGTAAGTTCATCTATATCATATTCACCTAAAATAGGAATAATATGTTTATTTATAATATAATCATATTTAATAAATGTTTTTAATTTAATTGAAGGCTTCATGTATTTATTAAGCCATTCATTTAACCATAGTTTAAGTATCATTTTAAATTTACCTCATATATTATATAGTCAAAAAAATGAGATTTTTATATAAAATAATATTTATTTTTCACAAATCAAGTAAATATGGCCACCTTTTACAATAATAGGTGG
>CASFCK010000007.1 GCA_949293265.1 uncultured bacterium | reverse complement strand
AGCTATTATTCTTGTTTACTAGAATCAAGATAAAAAATATCTAGAATCTTAGAAGTGTAAGAGTAACCAATTCTTACACTTACTATTATACGAGGAGAATGATAAAATGAATAGAATATTAGATCCTAAAAATGAAACAGCCCGCAAGAAATTTAAAATTATTGGCCCAATAATTTTAGGCATTGGCATCATATCATTTATTATTTTTATCATTAGTTTCTTTATTGCTTTTAGTTCAATGGAATTTCCAAAGTTAATTTGGCTACCATTCATTGCCATTCCTTTAATAGCTATTGGTTTATTTATGACTAAACTAGGCTACATGAAACAAATGAGTTCTTACGTGGCTAGTCAAACTGCACCTATAGCAAAAGATACTATAAATTATTTAGTAGATGGAACTAGCGATACTATTGCTAATGCTATAAACAATGTTAAAAACAATCAAATAACGTGTCCAAATTGTAAAACCTTAAATGATGTTGATGCGTCATATTGTGATAACTGCGGTAAGCCACTTAATAATGTTTGTCCTAAATGCCATTCTTTAAATGATCCTGACGCGTCATATTGTAAAAAATGTGGTAGTAAATTATAACTACCACTTTTTAATTGCTTATTAGTTTTTCTTTATAAATTTTTTAGAGTTATTAAGAATATCAATATCATCAACAAAGCGTTCTACCTTCATTTTAAGATTATATTTATTCCTTAATTCTATAATTTTTTTCATCATTTTTGAAGCATGATGATAGTCTAAAGCTTCTTGATTGATCCACTTGTCAATTAAAAGAACGGTTTCTGGATCAGTAAACGAGGTAAAATATTCATATCTAAGATTTCCTTCTTCCTTTCTAATATCATCTACAATTTTAGAAGAAATCATCTCTTCAACAAATGCTTTTGCACTACCATTTTGACCAGTATAGTAGATATTAATTGTTAAAGCCATAAAATCACCTGCTTTTTATAAATTTAAATATTCTTCATCACTTACTTTTTCTAACCACCAATTAGAAGTGTTTTCGCCAGGTACTTCAATAGCAAGATGCGAAAACCAACTATCTTTAGTTGCACCATGCCAATGCTTAATATTAGGGGCAATATATAAAGCATCTCCTGGCATAAGTTTTCTAGCTTTTTTACCTTCTTCTTGATACCAGCCTTCACCATCAGTACAAAGTAAGATTTGACCTCCACCTTTACTAGCTTTATGAATATGCCAATTGTTTCTACATCCTGGTTCGAAGGTCACATTGGCTATAAATATTTTATCGTTATTAATAGGATTTAAATATGATTGACCAACAAAATATTTCGCGTAAGCATCATTAGGTTTTCCTAAGCCGAACATCGGTTCCTTAGTTATCTTTTCATCTTGATAAACTTCTCTTACCATTGGGAATACTGCCCAAGCATTAGGCCATCCGCTATAAAAAGCAATATGAGTAATAATCTCCACCATTTCATTTTTAGTAACGCCATGATTTTTAGCATTGGTTAAATGATATCTTAACGAATTATCAGTGATGCCTTTACTCACTAACGCTACAACTGTAATAATACATCTATCTCTTAAAGATAATTTATCTGTTCTAGACCATACTTCACCAAATAATACGTCATCATTAAGTTCAGCAAATTTAGGTGCTAAATCTCCTAAGCCATTTCTTCCTGCTGTTTGTTTCATTTTATTTTTCTCCATCAATCATTTTTCTTATAACAGTTTCGTTAATTCCACGATTTAAAAGTATGCCATCTTCAATCTTAGCGGTCTTATATAAGCTTCTTAGATGTTTTACACTTCCACCTATTGAACTGCCACCGCTTGTCGCAAAAGGTATAATTCTTTTACCTTCTAAATTGAAACTATCTAGATATGTATTAATAATCCTAGGTTCAACATACCACCAAATTGGGTAACCAATAAATAATACATCATAGGCTGATAAATCATAAATAGGTTTAGCAATTTGTGGTCTAGAGTTTTCATTTTTCATCTCAATTGATGAGCGAGAATGATTGTTTTGCCAATCTAGATCTTCGTTAGAATATTTTTCAATAGGTCTAATTTCGTCTAAATCTGCGCGTAATAAATTTGCTAATTGTAAAGCCACTTTTTTAGTAACTCCACTAGCAGAAAAATAACTAACTAATATTTTCATAACTCACATCTCATTTTTCACTAAACTTCCAAACCATTCAACGATATGAGGATCTCTATGATCAAAAAAACTTGAACTATCTTTATCCATGCTAGAAATAAGTTTCATATCATCTTCGTCCAGTTCGAATGAATAGATATCGAAATTCTCCTTGATTCTTTCCTCGTGGACCGATTTTGCTAGTGAGACGATGCCTCTTTGATAGAGCCATCTCAAAATGACTTGCGCCACGCTTCGATAATGTTTATTGGCCATAGCCATTAATATTTCATTATGGAACATATTATTTCTACCTTCTGCAAAAGGCGCCCACGCTTCCAAGATGACACCGTATTTGTCAGCCCAGACCTTATCTTCCTTCCTTTGATGGAACACATTTATTTCAATTTGATTGACCATTGGCTTTATTTCGCTAAACAAAGTAAGCGTGAAAAATAAGACCAAGGAATCACTCCTCAGCCTTAATTATTGTATGTATTAGGTTTTTAAGATTAATTATTAAATAGTTTAATAATGTAAGATGATTAATCATTAGTTTTCAATTGCCACTTGTCATGCTTATTTGCTCTAGAGCCAACAATTATGCCTTTTTTCTTCAAAGCTGAAAATATTCTTCTAACTGTTGCAATTGAAACTCCTAACTTAGAAGATACATCATCATATGTGATATACGGGTTGTCTTTTATCATTTGGATGACAAAATTTTCTCTATCCGTAGCTTTCACTTCTAGGTGCTCATTTAGGTGCTCATTTTTAACTAATTTAGAAGCGACATCTGAATCATATGGTAACGTCACCAAGATAAAACTATCGGTAATATTAAAGGCTTTCTTACCATATTTGGCAATGATTTGAGGTATTCCATGCCCTGTCCTTTCGGCAAAATCCAAGTCTCTCAAAATTCTAATAAAGCCTTCACTCCTTGGCTTGCTGATGCCCTTGAAAAAATTTTCCTCTGTTTGCCCGAAAGGTAATCCACCGTAAGAAATAATCTCTATTCTATCGTTATAAACATAAACTGATGGCACCCCGCCATTTAACCAGTCATTATGAGCAAGCGCGTTATAAACTGCTTCTCTTAGGCAATCTATGTCAACCAAACTTTTGTTACTTCTCGTAGTCGAAGATATTTCAGTTACACCTCTATTCTCAGCTTCTAATCGATACATCAATTTTTCGACAGCCGTAAGTAAACATTGGTTGCCAAAGTCTACAGTCTCAGAAAAGGATGATTTGTCTTTTCCATTGTATCTGGCATAAATGAACCCAATATGGTTTTTATCAGATAACAATTCAGCAATCTTGTTAAACACTCCATCCTTAGTCAATAGGCTAAGATTAGAAGCAAAAGTATCATCGTTCAGCGTCATTCCGACCTCATCGTAGAAAATTTTCAGTTGCCTAAAAGTCAAAGGACTATAAGAAGCTGGTGTTTCCTTTAGCAAATCTTCATTTGTGAAAGAATATTTCCATCTTTTTTCAATCTCTTCTTCACTCATAGAAGTTGAGGATGTTCCATCACGATAAAAACACCCAGTTGCACTTCTTCCCTCTTTCTTAGCTATGTTAATTATACTTGAAAACATGCTTATTTTCTAGATTCTAATATATGAAAAGACCAAGGAATCACTCCTCAACCTTTATCGTTGTTTCAAATCCACTATAGAACTTGAATGTTATTGATTTGTCTTTATGCACTATCGCCTTTTCTAGGTTGAAATTGAATATTGATTCATCAAAATTAGTAATAAGCTCGCCTTTTTTAAGCGTTTCTATGAAGACATTGAATTTTCTTATTTTTAGTTAGACTTCGTTCTTTTTCTCAATTAATGAATTAAGTTCAACTTCTTTATTTTTATAAATATTTTCAAGTTCTGCATATTTTTTTCGCCAAATCGTTTGATCTTGCTGCGTGGTCGTGTTCATCTTTACAAGCAATTCAAACTCTTTGTTCATATCGTTGAGTTCGTTAGTTAATGCTTCTATCTTCTTATCCAATGATGTTGTATCTAGAGCCTTATTAATTGTTTCTACAAGATTAGCAATAAGAGAATACTTACTCATAATCATCTCGTTATAGGCTTTTAGAAACATTGACTTCACTTCTATTTCATCAAGATTTGGAGTCTTGCATTTATATTTGAACATAAATAAGACCACCTAGCTCAATAAGAACCAAATTGTCAATCAATATTATTAATAAAGATAAGATGTGCAGTTGCTGTGTTTAGGGGTGTGCAAAATAAGGGTTGCCGTTTAATAGTGCACACCTGCTGTTTCAAAGTGAGCCCTAAAAATGATGGTTTTTCATTGAATTTTAGGGATTTTGACTCCCACTATTACAACGGCGTATTTTTAAAAAGTGGCTATTTAAGCCTAGAAACAAAAAAATGTCTGCACACCCCTTTTGGAGTATCAGACATGAATTACCATTATGGAGCCATAGATGGGAATCGAACCCACATCATCTGAATGGCAATCAGATGTACTAGCCATTGTACTACTACGGCGCATGTAGAATTATACCATAAAGCAAATTAAAGTCAATAAAAAAAATAATTTTTTTTGTTAAAGTTAACTTTTTAAAAGAAATATATACATTAATTATTATATTAATGATATAATTATACTGTTTTTTGAAAGGATTAGATAATATGTATAATAGTAAATTAGATTTACTCACTACAGAAATAGCAATTAAAAAAATAAAAGATTCATTCGAGAAAGAACTAGCATATTCTCTAAATTTAACTAGAGTTTCTGCTCCCCTTTTTGTCTATGAAAATAGTGGTTTAAATGACAATTTAAGTGGTGTAGAAAGACCTGTGTCTTTTGATTCACCTAGATATAATAAAAATATAGAAATTGTTCAATCTTTAGCTAAATGGAAACGTATGGCTTTAGCACATTACAATTTTAAGCCCGGTACTGGTCTTTACACTGATATGAATGCTATTAGACGTGATGAGATTCCTGATCACTTACATTCAATTTATGTTGATCAATGGGACTGGGAAAAGATTATTTCTAAAGATGATCGTACTGTTGATTTCTTAAAAACTATTGTAATGAGTATTGTTCATACACTTCATTTAGTTCAAAAAGATCTTACAAACACTTATCCTGAACTAGTACCATATGTAATAGATGATGTAGCATTTATTACTTCTTCTGAATTAGAAAGTAAATTTCCTAATTTAAAACCTAAAGAAAGAGAAACAGCTTTTGCTAGAGAAAATAAAGTTATTTTTGTTAGCCAAATAGGCTGGCCTTTAAATAATGGTAAACCCCATGACGGACGCGCTCCTGACTATGATGATTGGTTATTAAATGGTGATCTATTAGTTTACCATCCTATTTTAGATGAAGCTGTAGAAATATCTAGTATGGGTATTAGAGTTAATAAAGAAAGTTTAATAAAACAATTGACTTATAAAAATAATTTAGAGCGGCTAGACTTTGACTACCATAAAGCTATAATTAATGAAAGCCTACCTTTAACTATAGGCGGTGGTATTGGTCAATCTAGAATTTGCATGTTATTGCTTAATAAAATACATATTGGTGAAGTACAATCTTCTTTATGGCCTGATGATGAATTAATAAAGGCTAAAGAAAAGGGGGCAATCTTACTATGAATTATTTATTTAGACAAAATAAAATTCTAAACAATATGGCATTTAATTCAGTTTTTGTGTTATTTAACAAAATGCCTAGAGAAGATGCCAAAAAATATGACTGTGATCGTAACTTCTTCTACTTAACTGGAATTAGTGAATACGATGATATTTTAGTTTTTATTAAAACTGAAAAAGCAACTAAAACAAAACTATATATACATTCTATAGATTTAGAACAAGAACGGTGGACTGGTAAAACACTTCGAGAAGATGAAGCTAGAGAAATATCTGGTATAACAAATATTGGTCTAATTGAATCATTTAAACGTGATATTTTAAATTATTTAAATAACGAAACCTTAATTTATGTTTTAGAAGCTGAAGATGAAACAAAAGATTATAATTATGTAAATTATTTTAAAAGAGAATTTAATAATTATCGTTTTGCTAGTGGCAACTCTTTCTTAAAAGAATTAAGAACTATCAAAGATAAAGAAGAGATAGAATTAATTAGAGAAGCTAACATTATAACAAATTATGGTTTAAATGCTATTTTAGATCATTTAAAACCAGGTTTAAAAGAATATCAAATCGAATCTTTCTTTGATCAAGCAATTAAATATCACGGAGCAACAGGTCATTCATTTCCAACTATAGCGGCAAGTGGCATCAACTCTACCTGCCTGCATTATAGTGCTAATACAGATACACTACAAGATAATGATGTTATTCTATTTGACCTTGGTGCTTCACTTAAAACCTATTGTGCTGATGTATCTAGAACTTATCCTATTAGTGGTAAATTTAGCGAACAACAAAAAAAGGTTTATGAAATAGTTTTAAATGGACAAAAAGAAATTGAAAGACTAGCTAGACCAGGCTTTACTACTAAAGATTTAAATGCAATCTTAATTAAATATTTTTATAAACAACTTAAAAAAATAGGATTGATCAAGAAAATTGAAGAAGTTAGAAAATACTACTTCCATGGTGTTAGTCACCATTTAGGTATGGATTGTCATGATTATTGTAATTATGATATATTAAAACCAGGTTGTGTAATTTCAAATGAACCTGGACTTTACATTCCTGAATGGAAAATAGGTATAAGAATTGAAGATGATTTATACATAACCGAAAACGGCAACATCAACTTAAGCGCAGGAATAATAAAGGAAATAAAAGATATCGAAGATTGTATGGCTAATAGGAGTAAATAATGTTATATTTTAAAAATGATTACCAAGAAGGCTGTGCTAAAGAAATATTAGAAGCTTTAACAAAAACTAATTTAGAAGCAACCATAGGCTATGGTTTTGACCAATATTCACAAAAGGCTGAGGCAAAAATTAAGGCTTTATTAGATATAGATTGTGATATTCATTTTTTAATTGGTGGAACCCAAACAAATTTATGCGCAATATCTGTATTAAGGCCTTACGAAGCCGTAATTTCATGTAATACCGGTCATATAAATATTCATGAGTCTGGAGCTATTGAATTAACTGGTCATAAAGTCATCACCACTAATAACATAAATGGGAAAATAGACTTTATAGACCTAGAAAAGAAAATCAATGAGCATAGTGATATTCATATGGTCATTCCTAAAATGGTTTATATTTCTAATTCTACTGAACTTGGAACTATATATACTAAAAAAGACTTAGAACAATTACGTAAAATTTGTGATAAATACAAACTTTACTTATATATCGATGGAGCAAGATTAGCTCAAGCTTTAACAGCTAAATCTAATGATTTAACCATGAAAGATATTGCTAATTATGCTGATATATTTTATATTGGTGGCACAAAAAATGGTGCTTTATTTGGTGAAGCTTTAATAATTAAAAAAGATGAATTAAAGCCCCATTTTAAAAATTTAATGAAACAAAGAGGGGCTGTCTTAGCTAAAGGTCGTTTATTAGGTATCCAATTTTTAACTTTATTTACTAATGATTTATATTATAATTTAGCTAAACATGCAAATACAATGGCTGATGAATTAAGAAATATCTTTGCTAAATATAAAATTAAACATTATGTTAACAACGATACTAATCAAATTTTTCCTATCATAAGTAAAGAATTATATAACTACTTAAAAGATAAGGTAGAATTTGAAATTCAAGAAACAAAAGATGAGCAATTAATTGTTAGATTTGTTACTTCTTTTGCTACAACAAAAGAACAGGTAGAAAATTTTGCTAATGTTTTAGCTAATTATTATAAATATTAAAAAGGGCACCGCCCTTTTTTTATTGTTCACTTATTTATTACCGCTAAGGCTCAAGTAAAATGTCATAGACATTAATAACAACATCAGAAGACACCGAAATAATTTCATACTTCTTATTATCATTATTGTTAATAAAATAAACTATATTATCTTCTACAACAAAATTATTTCTATCTTTTCGTATATAAATATTTAATTTGTTTTTTAAACTCTTCTTGATTTATAAACGATACACACTTATAATTTTCAAACATATATAAAGAATTTATACTACGACTTAAATCATAATGATAAGAATATATTGCACCACCGTAATCTAAATATAGTTCAAATGTATTACCTTCTAATATATTACTAAACAAATTGTAATTATTAGATTGGGATTGCGACAAATAATAAATATTGTTATTTGAGATCATAAATGAAGTTCCATATCTAGTGGAATCTAGAACACTATTAATTTTAATTTTAAAACTATTAATTTTCGTTTCATAAAAAGGTGGATAAACCTTCACTTGATAATCTTGAAAGGCAAATAAATTTGCTATTTCTAGTTTATTAATTACCGAATTATAAATAGATGCACTTTGTAGTATTAAACTGTTGTTTGTTCTAAATATATCTAATTCTAAATTTTCGAAAGCTCTAGGAAATATAACTAAACTAGCCTCTGAACTAAATTCCTTTAAATTACTAATATTCTCAAAAGCAAATGGCGCAATCGCCATATATATGTCCGATTTATAATCACTGATTTGAACTGTTTGAATATTAGCATAGGCAAAAGCTTTATAACCTATACCAAGTACAAGATAACCATCTATTGATCCTGGAATTGTTACATCAACGAGCGAATCATTACGAAGACTATTATCAATTCCGATTACATAAAATCCTTTATAACATCTTGCATATTCATTAACATCTAAATCTAGTGGGGAATATGCATAATTAATACTATTACCATTTTCAATTTTAAATAGTTCATTACTAGTCATACTATCTTTTGTAATTTCTTCATATTTTTCAGGATGAATCATATCAAGATAATAAGCACTATGATAAATTATATTATCACTAAATTTAGCGTTATAAGGCCTAAATTCATTTTCTCTATAATCATCAAATTCATATACAATATTATCGATTATTACTCTATCCCCATCTTTATAAGTAGGTAATTCTTTTCTGCATGCGTTTAATGTAAATATTAAAAAAATAGCCATCAAAAAAATTTTTTTCATTAGCGTACATCCTAATATTAGGATAGTGCTTTTATTTTAGAAAAGCAAGTGATAATTTATATATTTAATTTTTGTTCATATATATGTTTTTTATATGAAATATACATATATATGAAAAAGCCTTAGCTATACGCTAAGACTATCTGTTAATATATCTATTTAGGAACTCTTTTGTTCTTTGTTCTTTTGGATTATTAAATATTAAAGAAGGGCTACCTTGTTCTACAATATAACCATTTTCCATAAAAATAACTTTATTAGAAACGTCTTTTGCAAATCCCATTTCATGAGTAACAACAATCATTGTTAAACCTGTTTTAGCTAAATTTTTCATAACTTCAAGAACTTCACCAACCATTTCAGGATCTAAAGCACTAGTAGGTTCATCAAATAGAATGATTTCAGGGTCCATACACAAAGCACGTGCAATTGCTACCCTTTGTTTTTGACCACCTGATAATTCTGATATTTTATAATTCATTCTATCTTGCATGTTAACACTAGTTAAATGTTTAATGGCTTTTTCTTTAGCTTCATCATATGGAACTTTTAATACTTTAGTTTGAGCAATAATACAATTTTCTAAAACATTCATATTATTAAATAAATTAAAGCTTTGAAAAACCATCACAATTTTAGATCTAATATGATTAATTGTTTTACTATCAACAATAACATTAGGATTTTCTAATATCGCATTTTTATATCCTTCTTCATCATAAAAATCTCTCTTTAATACAGGTTTTTTTCTAACTTCTTTAAATTCTTTTTTAGCTAGTTTTAGCTTTACTTTAAATTTTTTTTCTTTGTGTTCTATTAATTTATTTGCCCAAATTGCTACTTCATCTTCTGTTCTAATAAGTTCATCATTGTATTTGTTTGCTGCCTCATTATAGGCATTATAATCAACAAAGTCGTCTTTACAAGCATCAATATTAAAATAAACTTCATTATTAAAACTAAGATTTCCACGTGTTGGCGTTTCAAGTAAATTTAAACATCTTAAAAATGTTGATTTACCACTACCAGAAGGCCCAATTATCGAAATAACATCACCTTTATTCACTTCTAAATTAATATCTTTTAAAACTTTATTAAGGCCAAAATATTTAGCTAAATTTGTAACATTTAATATAGGAGCTTTCATTATAATTCACCCCTTTTAAACCTAAATGGATTTAAACTAAATTTAACTCCA
The DNA here is from genome assembly GCA_949293265.1 of uncultured bacterium. Lineage (GTDB taxonomy): Bacteria > Bacillota_I > Bacilli_A > Acholeplasmatales > Anaeroplasmataceae > CALUXS01. The sequence continues at coordinate 60,814 of CASFCK010000007.1, read as the reverse complement.
TCTAATTTTTTTTCTACTAATTTTAAACATAAACTAGCTATTAATGTTAATATCAAATATATTACTGCTAATATTAAATAACATTCTAAGAAGGCATAATTAGTAGTGGCTATATCGTTAATACGATAGAACAATTCAGTAACAGCTATAACATTTAATACTGATGAATCTTTAATATTAACAATTAATTCATTACCTATAGTAGGTAAAGCATTACGAAGAGCTTGTGGTAAAATAATTGAAATTGATGTTCTAGATGCTGACATACCAAGAGATCTAGCCCCTTCTTCTTGGCCTTTATCTACACCATTCATACCTGAACGAACTATTTCCCCCATATAAGCAGCTGTATTTAAAGTTATAACAATTAACCCAGCAAATAACCAGCCATTTAAAACATTATTAATAGTTCCAGGCAAATTAATTAAATTCCAATTAACACCAATAGCTTGGCAACTATATTTGAATATTAAGGCTTGCACCATCATTGGTGTTCCTCTTAAAACAATAGAATAAATATTACATAGTCCTTTAACAATATTTTTTACAATTTTAATAGCTAAATTGTCTAATTCTTTTACTTTTATTCCTTTACCATAGGCTAAAAATATACCTAAAATTAAACCGATAACAGTACCAAAAACCGCTAAAATGATTGTTGATAAAATACCATACCCAATAAAATCAAAATTATCAGATAAAGTTTTAAATAAACGATTAAAATTTATCATTATGCAATACTGCTAGCAGAACGAGTAGCTGCAGCCCCCATCATTTCTTGTCTTTGTGCATCAGTTAACTTAGCTAATGCACTATTAATTTCATCTCTTAGTTCAGTATTACCTTTTTTAATTCCTATTGATACTTTCATGCCGTTTCGATCATCTTCAGATAAGAAAGAATAATCAACATATAAAACTGATAAATTGCCTAAATTAGTCATAGCTTCAACTACTGGTAATTCAGCAGGCATCGCGAACGCATTTCCTGATTTAACATCATTTGCGGCAAGTGGATAAGTATCTAAGGCACTAGCATGAATAATTGAGTTATCTACACCGCTAAAATAAGTATCAATAAAATCATCCCCAACAACACTCTTTTGACAAACTAAAACTTTACCACTAAATGCAGCTAATAATTCTTCATATGTAGCTGGATTTTCTTTACTATTATCAGGGAAATAAGTGTTTTTGTTTTCTGTAGAAATTAAGAAAGCTAAATCACTAGATAAATAAGGATCAGTAAAATCAATTAATTCTCTTCTTTCTGCTGTGTCAGTCATACCTGCAAGAACCATATTAATTTCATCATTCATTAAAGCAAGAATTAAACTATCCCAATCTAATTTTTTAATTACAACTTCTTTATCTAATTCTTCAGATAAATATCTAGCAACCGCAATATCATAACCATCAACAAATTGATGTGTGTCACTAATTGGCAATGTGTAATCATTAGCACTATTAACAGTCCAATTAAATGGTTGGTAAGCACATTCCATACCAATAACTAATTGGTCATTAGTAACTTCAGTATTAGCACAAGCAGTTAAAGCTAAGGCACTAAGTCCTGCTACAAATAAACTTTTAAATAATTTTCTCATTTTCTCTACCTCTATATTTTTATATTTAAAAATAAAAAATGCGTCCACATTGTAGACGCTTAATAGACTTAATATAACTTAAAAACATTTAAGCGCCTCTACTAAATAAATTAGTAGGAGTGAAGTAGATCTTATCTACAACCCCACGAGCTATTTATGCCTAAATAGTCGTTCGGCAAGCTTACCTTTCCTAAAATTCCTAGGATGCCTCCTCCAATTAGTACTCTTTTGTCTTGCTCCTCTTATCATTTTTTATTTTTATGTCAATATTATAAACTTTTTTTGCTACTTGTAAAGAGAAAATTTAATTTTTCTTAATTATAAAAGTAAATTTCACTTATTATAATGTCTTATTTAAGTATTCTTTAATTAAAAAAGCTAAAGGATATGGAATAGTTAATATCCTATCATTATAACCAATATTAGTTTTTGCTAATTTAATAGCTAGTTTAATCTCTTTGTTTTCTTCTAATACTTTATTTAGAGATTTTGTTCTACCTGACTTAGATTTAACCTCAATAGGTATAAAGTTATTGAAATATTCTAAGATAAAATCTAATTCTATAGTAGAATCTAAAGAACGATAAAAAAATATATTTTCAAATCCCGATTTTAATAATGACTCTAATATAGCACTCTCATACAATGCTCCTTTATAAATATTAAAATCTCTATTTGTTCTTAGTATATTTTCACTATTTTTATCTAAAAAAGCCATAAATAAACCCATATCACTAAAATAAACCCTAAAATTATTATCTTGCATTTCTAATTTTAATGGTAATTCTAATTTGTTAAGATTATATAAAATATTAATTATTCCGGCATCTTTTAACCAATTAAAACAATCAAAATAAGAACTAAACCTAGCACCATGCCCCATTTTAGAAAATTGAAACTTATGATTATCTTTAGCTAACTGTAAAGGTACCATTTCATATATTTTAGCTACTTTTGCTTTATCTAAGCCATCTACATATTGTTTTATATCGTCTAAATAATCTTTCCTTAATTCTTTTTGTAATAAATAAACTTCATCAAATAATATAGTTTTTATATAATTATCAACTATTTTAGGCATTCCCCCAACAGTCATATAATCATCATAATGTTTAAATAAAACATCTAAGATCCCTTTATCTAAAGGAACTAGTTCAAATAAATGTTTCTTTAACAAATCTATCATGGTAGTTGTATAACCTAAGGCCCACAAATATTCTTCAAAGTCTAAACTATGCATAACATATTCCGCCTTGTAACCAACTGACACTGAAGAAATATGTAAATTATTGATACCAAGTGCATTTCCACTACAAATTACATCAAATCTTTTATCTAAGGCAAAAAATTTTAAAGAAGTTGTCACATCCATAAAAGCTTGGATTTCATCAAAAAATATTAATGTTTCTCCTGGTATAAATTTAAACGCAGGATTATAAAATGATATTTTATTAATAATATCATCAATATTAAAACTAGAAAAAAAACTGATACATTCAGGGTTAGAAATGAAATTTATCTCAATGACGCTTTTATAATTTTTTTTAGCAAATTCTCTAATTGATGTTGTTTTGCCAATTTGCCTAGCCCCATAAATGATAAGTGGTAATCTATTGTCGTTTTTTTTCCATTTTATTAAATAATCATCAATTTTCCTTTTCAACATATTTATCACCGCATTTTACATTTTTTTGTAATGTTTTACACGTATATATTACATTTTTTTGTAATGTTTTACATTGTGTTTTTACATTTTTTTGTAAATTGCTGTAGGGGCTTTATAGATAACTAGTAACAAAAATTATCATTAATTATATCGTCTAATAAAAAAGAACGGGCACTTAATTTACTTTGATATGTGAAAATTCCCATATCTGCTAAATAAAGACGATACATTCCTTCTTCACTTGATATTAATAGATGTCTACCTATTTCTTTTAAACAATTGGCTTTATATATAACCATACTTGTTAGTAACCAAGATATTGGATTAATAATATCTCTATTTTTGGCGTTTTCAACAACTTGAGAGACTTTAAAATTTTTATTTTCTTTATTTAGTTGACTAAAAATATTATCATATAGTAATCTTGATCTTATTATAGATTCTTTACTAGCTTGGTATAATTCCATATCAGCTAAATAATTACCATAAATTTCATTAATAACTTTCGTTGCTTCATTAAAAGCCTTTACTTTATTATCTTTATATTGTAAATATATATCAACAACTTCAGGCATCCCACCTAGAAATAAATATATATCTAATATTTTTAAAATTTCTTCATGTATTTCTTTATTTATTACTTCTTTATTCCTATATTTATTTTTAACATAATTGTAAATAACATTATCGTAATTCAGCAAAAATTCTTCAAAATCTAAAGGAAACATCATTAAAGTATTAACTTTACCAACAGGATATAAAAAATTCTTATTACTGTTTCTATTAAGTTTAATTCTTACTAAAGATCCTGTAGCTATAACCTTTATATCTCTTCTATTTTCACAAAAATGTTTAAGCATTTTAATAATAGCTAAACATTCCTGGACTTCATCAAATATTAGTAAATTTTTAGCACTTGGTTTAAACTTATATCTTAATTCAAGATATTCAAGTAAGCTTTCTAAACTGTCATGATTAGAAATATAATTAACAAAATTATAGTCATTTGAACAATCTATTCTTAAATATCTATCCTTATAGTGTTTTTTAGCAAATAATTCCAAAACAAGATATGTTTTTCCAACTTGTCTAGCCCCATAAATAATTAATGGTTTTCTTGCTTTGACAACATCCTAGTTCAGCAAATAATCTAAATATTTTCTAAGCATATTACACTTCTATTACACCTTTTAGGAGTTATAAAAACAGGGCATTCTAAAGCCCTGTCAATTAACTAATATAATACTCTTTATTCATATTAATAAATAATTTAACTAATAATAAATAAGTAATAACAATTAAAGGATAATAGACTATTTTAATAATTAAATAATCTAGATTTATATCTTTCAAAAATATTGCTAAAACAACTTCATATATTACATAAGATGTATTAGAATAACTAAATATATCTTTAGCTATAAAAGCATGTATTATTACTAATGTAATGCCTATAATATAAGGATATTTATAACCTCTATTAAAATAAATAGTATTAGTGATTAAACCAGCTATAAATAACAATGTATGATTAAGTCTAGCCATTTCTAGATAAAATCTTGTGTTATGTAAAAAAGATTCAGGTGCTATAATATTCGCAACCGCGTAAAAGAAACCACCTAATGTAGCTAGAAAACTTGCAAATTCTCTTAATCCTTTCCATCTTACAAGTACACCAATTGAAATTAAAAAATAAGAAACTGCTGAAAATTCAACTGGGTATTGATTATTTTTTTCAATTACTAAATGATAATAATACTCTCCAATTTTATAAATTAATAAATATATAACTATTATATATAATATAATTTTAAGAAATTTTTCTTTAGGTGCTAAAAGATATATAAATATAGGTATAAATATAATAATTAAAGTAAATATTATTCTAATACTATACCTATCTATCCCTCAATGTAGATATACTTGGTGTTTCTTTATACCAATAATGCTCTTCAGGCTTTAAGGCATAGAAATTATATGGTTCAAAGCCTAAAACATTGCTTTAAGCACGCGTCATTGCGATTAACATTGTTTCTCTTTTAGCTTCATTATTAGTCATAAAATCATCTACCATCTCAATTTAAATCCTCTTTATTAATTAAATCTTAGATTATTTACTTTATCACCTTAGCTAGATTAGGACTAATCTATTTGTGGCAATAATTGTTTTATTTAATGTGATTTTATACAAATGTTTTTATTTATTAAACATAACTCTTTCTGAATTAAACATTTTGCCTAAAACAACACTAATAAGTATAGCATAAATTAAATTACTTATTATGGATATTATTATTCCTACTATATTAGATTCTAATGACAAAATAGTAGACATAGCTACTACACTATTATAAATAGGAATAAAGTAAACACCAATATTATCAGTAGGTAAAGAGCCTGCCATAGATAACACACCAATTATAATTACTATTATCATGATTGGTGTAGCATAGGCAGAAGCTTCTTTAACACTTTTAGCAATAGCGCTAATAACACTATATAATCCAACAAATAAGAATAAAATAGAAATTATAATAAATAACAAGTAAATGTAATCAATTGGTGTATAAAACAACTCAATATTTCCTTGCGCGCTCATTAGGTTTGGTAATGACAAAATCATACCAATAAAGCTTGATATACCACCAACTAAAGAAATTACTGCTAAACTTACAATTTTTCCTATTGCTAGATGTGTTCTTTTAAGCGGTGTTACAAGCAGGGTAGCAATTGTCCCTCTATCTTTTTCACCAGCTATACTTTCAGGAGCTACAGACATAACACCTGTGCATAAGAAAACTAATAATAAGAATGGTAACATCATTGAAATAAATGTTGAACTAGTTTGTTCAGCTGTAGCTAGATCGTTTGGTAGCAACGTAAACTTGTAGTCACTCGGGTCTACTTGTAGTTGAGACAAGATTGTTGAAGTTGAAAGATAGATGGTTTGTGATTCAGTTTTAGCGCTATTGTAGTATAAATTTATACTTAGATTAGTACCTTGTTCTACAAATTCAACAACTAAATCGACACTTTCTTGTTCTATTTTGGGTTTAACTTCTGTTAGACTATTAGCCTTATTAAATGTTACATTATATTCTAGTGCTTCAAATCCGGCTTCTAAAGCAGTAAGATAGTCTTTATCTTCACCAACTATATAAACTTGATAATTATAGTCTTTACTAGCTGAGAAATTTGAATTAATGATTGGACCCATAAAACTATAAATTACATAAATTAGAATACCTGGAAGAATCATTGCTAGTAACATTCTATAGTCGGTAAAAAATCTTTTTAATTCTTTTTGTAAAACAACTAAAATATCTTTCATTATTCTTCACCGCCTACATTTTCCTTATAAATATCGAAGAATACCTCTTCTAAGTTACGCTCTTTACATAGTGATTTAACGTCATCTGATACTACTAATTTACCATTAATAATAATTCCAACTCGATCACATAGTTTTTCTACTAAAGAGAAAATATGCGTAGATAAAATAATTGTTTTACCTTCATTTTTTAAATCAACTAAATAATCAGTAACTATTTTAGCCGTCAAAACATCAAGTCCATTTGTAGGCTCATCAAAAATGATAATACTAGGGTCGTGGCAAATCGCAATAACGATACTTAATTTTTGTTTCATACCAGTAGATAGATCAGCTACTTTAACTTCTCTAAATTCATCTATGCCAAATTTTTTAAATAGTTTTTCTTTTCTTTCTTTGATGGTTTCTTCATCAATATGATGTAATTTAGCAAAGAAGTCAAATAAATAATTAGGCGTAAAAAAATCTTCTAGCTTTAATTCGCTAGTTAAAAAGCCTATATTTTCTCTTACTTTGTCTGGTTCTTTTAATATACTAAAACCATTAACTCTTGCATCACCACTATCTGGTTTAATTAACGTAGATAGCATTCTTAATGTTGTCGTTTTACCAGCACCATTTGGCCCAAGTAAGCCATATATTTCTCCTTTATAGACATTAAAAGAAATATTATCAACAGCAATTTTAACTTTTATGTTTGTTTTTTCTAGTTTTTGTTGTTTACGTGACATATTAAATGTTTTTCGTAAGTTATCAACAACTAAAATATCTTCCATAAACTCAACTCCTTTGTCCTATATTCTAACATAAAATAAATATAAAGAAATCTCTTTTTCCTTTTTTTACAATAAATTTACAGTTTTAATTAAATTATATTAATTTAAAATAAAGGGCATATTTCTGATTTGAATTTACAGAAATATGCCCTATATTACTCTAAATTAGTATTTAAAACTGTATTTGTTTGATTTTCTCTAAATTTTTCTAATTTTAAAGCTATCTCTCTATCACTAATAGCTAAAATACTAATAGCACTTAATGCCGCATTTTTAGCACCATTAATCGCTACTGTTAAAACCGGAACACCAGCAGGCATTTGAACTATAGATAATAAAGAATCAAGACCATTTAAAGACCTAGATTTAACTGGCACCCCGATAACTGGAACTATCGTGTTTGCCGCTAACATACCTGGTAAATGGGCTGCTCCACCTGCCCCAGCAATTATTATGTCAATTTTTCTTTTTTTAGCTTCTTTAGCATATTGAACTAGTAAATCAGGGGTTCTATGAGCAGATACGATTTTCTTTTCATAAGGAATATTAAACTCTTCTAAAACAGTACAGGCATCTTTCATAACTTCATAATCAGAAATACTTCCCATAACTACACCAATCATTTTATTCCTCCTCAAGTTTCTTCAATAAAATTTCAGCCATCTTATGTGGTCCATTTTGTTCATAACCTGGAATAGCAAGTCTAGTGTACATTTCTCCGACAGGGATTTTATTTTCAAATAATTTTGAATATATTTTATCTAAAATAACTCTTGTTTCTTCCTCCATTTGAACAGGGCCAAAAGGATTGGCAAAAAAAGACTTAGTAAGGCCGATTTCTCCAGTTGTTCCCTTTGCCATTCTTGCCCCTTCAATAAATACTTGTAAGGCTTCATCTTTATTATTAAATAATCTTAGTTCTTCCTTATCTTCATAATTATTTGCGTATAAAACCATATCAACTTTATAGCCATACATTATTTGATAATAAGTAGATACCGGAATTACTAAACGTGAATTTATTTTATCAGGGTTTAAGAATATAGCTCTATCCATTTCTTTATAAGCATAATCACTAGACATATCATCTAATCTAACAAAAGCTCCAATTTCTGTACCATAAGCCATAACATTTCCTTTTTCGATTCTAAATGTTCCCATATCGTCAAAGATTGTTGACATTGAAACTATCTCATCTCCAGCTACAGCTCTTAAAGCTTCTAGTGTTTCTGATTTACCTGCCCCACTATCACCAATTATAACTAGTGTTTTAGTTGTATTATCTTTAAGTTTTATTTGAACACAAGCTCCGTGAATAGGTAAATTTCCTTCTTTAATCATTTTAGTATTATATAATGTTAATAACATTTTTTTCATATAACCAAAATAATCAACATCATCACTTAACGGAGCCATCCCAACATAGATATCATTTTCTTTATCATAATAATATGAAGATTCATCAGCTCCATAGCCAAATAAATATAATAATTCTGGCTTTTTATTATCTAAATCATTTAAACTTGCGGCTTCAAATAAATTAGATAATGTTATTCCGTGCGTCATAAAATGCTTATGAAAATAAACAAAAGCTAAAGCACTACCAACTTTAATTGGATAACATAGATATTCATTTGGATTAATTTTAATATTTTTTAATGGGTTTTCCTTAGCAATAGAATAAACACCTGTTCTTTTATTCTTTTTAGTGTAGGAAATAAATGGTGGTCTAATTAAAACTGATTCAATACAAGGAACTTCATTAAATTGAGCATAGATACTTTCTTCTTTTGCCCAATTATAATGACTAATTAACATAGCCGCATTTATACCAGCAGGTAATTGGCGATAAACTTGAAATTTATGACCGGCAATTTTTTCAGAAATTGAACGGTAAGTTTTTAAAATAACCTCAGTAAATGTTTGATTGGTTGCTAAAAAAACACCACTTTGAACTCCACCTTCGACTTTTTTAGCAACAATATAACTATAACGTTCAAGTTTACGCCAGTAATCATAAAACTCTTCGACTAACTCGTAAAGCGCTCCTCTTTCTTTTAATACACGCGAAAACTTTGGATTTATATGTTCTACCTCTTCATAATCAAAACTATGGAGTAATCTAAATAAATCTATAAAATCATCTATAGGATTAGCTGTTAAATCTAAAGTTTTTAAAATATCTAATTTTTCATGTTTTTTACAATGTTTAACAAATCCCGAAAAAACATCCTTAAAACAATCACTATTTAAAACTTCAGTAGCACTTTTACAATATACTTTAGTGAAGTTTAAAACTAACATTTTATCTGTTAAATTATAACCATATTTTCGCATAATAACCCCCTAAAATAATCCTTCTGCTTTACCGTTTATTACATCCATTTTCAATGCTGCAGGTTCTTTTGGTAAACCTGGCATACGCATTATTTCACCAGTTAAACATACTATAAAGCCTGCCCCTACTGATGGCATTACATCTCTTATTTCCATCATAAAATCTTCTGGTGCACCTAGTAATTTAGAATTATCACTAAATGAATATTGCGTTTTAGCCATGCAAATAGGTAATTTGTCATAACCTAATTTAGTTAATTTAGCTAAAGCATTTTTAGCTGTTTGGGAATAATTAACTTCTTTTGCACGATATATTTCTTTACAAATTTTATTAATTTTTTGTTTTAAAGTTAAATTTAGGTCGTATAAATAATTAAAATTATTTTCTTTTGAACAAGCTTCTAATACCTTATTAGCTAAATCTAAACCACCTAAACTACCTTTAGCAAAGACTTCTGATAAAGAAACTACATAATTATTTTCTTTTGCAAATTCTTCTAAAGCCTCTATCTCTGCTTCTGTGTCAGAATTAAATTTATTTATAGCAATAACAAATGGCAAATTATATTTACTTATATTTTCACAATGTCTTTTAAGATTACTCAAGCCTAATTTTAAAGCCCCAACATTTTCTTTAGCTAAATCTTCTTTAGCAACTCCACCATGCATTTTAAGAGCTCTAATAGTAGCTACTATTACTACTGCATTAGGTACTAAATTACCAACTCTACATTTAATATCAAAAAACTTTTCTGCCCCTAAATCCGCACCAAATCCAGCTTCAGTAACAACATAATCAGCTAAGCCTAGAGCCATTTTAGTAGCAATTAAACTATTACAACCATGAGCAATATTAGCAAATGGACCACCATGGACAATAGCTGGTGTATGTTCTAATGTTTGAACTAAATTAGGCTTTAAAGCATCTTTCATAACTAAAGATATCGCTCCTGCACAACCTAGATCCGCAACAGTAACTGGATTTTTATCGTAAGTGTAGGCAACAAGCATATTATTAATACGTTCTTTAAAATCTTCTTCATTCTTAGCTAAACATAAAATTGCCATTACTTCACTAGCTACTGTTATATCAAAATGGTCTTCTCTAGGAACCCCATTAGTTGAACCACCTAAACCGATAACAATATTTCTTAAAGCTCTATCATTCATATCAAGAACACGGTGAATTAAGACTCTAGTTGGATCAATATTTAACTTATTACCTTGATAAATATGATTATCAATAATCGCACAAATTAAATTATTAGCTGTTGTTATTGCATGTAAATCACCTGTAAAATGAAGATTAATATCTTCCATTGGAATAACTTGTGCATAACCACCACCACAAGCTCCGCCTTTAACACCAAAAACCGGACCTAAACTAGGCTCTCTTAAGCAAACACAGGTTTTTTTACCTAATGAACTTAGGGCATCAGCTAAACCGATTGTTGTTGTTGATTTACCTTCACCTGCTGGAGTTGGAGAAATAGCTGTTACTAATATTAATTTGCTGTTGTTTTTAGTTTTGTTTAATAATTCTAAGCTTAATTTAGCTTTATCGTTACCATACATTAATAACATATCTTCACTAATATTTAATTTATTAGCTACATCTTTAATATTTAAAGCTTTAACATTTTGAGCAATCTCTAAATCTGTCATTTGAAACCTCCTAAAAAACACGTATTTATTCTAGCATAATTTTATATTATTTAAAAGATTAAATAATAAACCATATCTAGATAATTTGTTAATTTGGTTTTTTTTATTTATTATGATATACTAGTTTTAGATAATAAGTTTACTATTATACGAGGAGGGATTAAAGTGAAAAAAGTATTTTATTCAATTACATTAATATTAAGTGTCTTTTTATGCATGAGTTTTACTGAATTTCAGAAAAATCATCAAAAAAATACAGACAAAATCATTTGTTCTGCAACAATAGATGATCATTTTGCAAATGATTCGATAATAGTTGCACTTAATAGCCAAAACATTAACTATTCTATAAATGATTTCAAACAAATAAACTGTTCAAAAATTTTAGATTTAACTTCTTCATTCAATGAACATAATATTAAGCCTGATTTTAAAAGGTTATTGCAACTGTTTTTCCCACCTACTACTAAAGAAAATATTCTGAACTATATTAAAGTTTTAGAGTCGCATTGTGATATTTATTTTGCTGAACCAAATTATACAGTTAATTTTACTTCACCAATAGTACAAAAAGAATCACATGCAAAAAAAACATCAAGTTTAGTGCCTAGTACAAATTATCCTCTTGATTTAATTGGTGCAGATGATGCCTGGAATATTGCAACTGGAATGAATGTTAAAATAGCAATAATAGACACTGGAATATATGAAGAACATGAGGACTTGGTTGATCAAGTTGATAGAACTTTAAGTTATAGTTATGTAAACGATAATTATGGCCCATTCGTCGATCTTGATGGCCATGGATCAGCAGTTAGTGCCATTATTGCGGCTAAAAACAATGATGTTGGCATAAAAGGATTAGCATATAACGCAAAAGTTGTTTCATATAGATGTTTACCCGGTGGAAATCATGCTAGTAATTTATTAGATGCTATAAACCGCGTAACAGCTGACGGAATAAAAATATTAAATTTATCCCGTGGAATTGGCGATGACATAAATCGTGTTTTTCAACAAGCATTCATAAATTACAATGGGTTAGTAGTATGTTCTGCTGGTAATAGTGGCTATAATAACGATTATGTCATACATTATCCGTCTAGCTATAGATTAGATAATGTCATTACTGTTGGAGCTTCTAATAGTTTAGACGAAATATGTGGATTTTCGAATTATGGAAAAGAAACTGTTGATTTATTTGCCCCTGGTGTTGATGTTTATAGTGTTGGAATATCTTCAACTGACGCTTATGATTATTTTACTGGCACATCTTTTTCAGCGCCTTTTGTTTCTGCTTGTGTAGCACTAATGATAGAAAAATATCCTGAACTATCTCTTTCAAGCATCAAGAAAATACTACTTAATTCAGTCGATAAATTAGATTCATTTTCAAATAAATGCGTTTCTGACGGTAGACTAAACGCATATAAAGCCTTATCACATGAGCATACATTTATTATCAATAATAATGGTAGTACACATACTAAAATATGTATCGCTTGTGACTATATTATTACCGAACAGCATACATATTTGGGACATATTTGTAAATATTGCAACTCATATACTTCAATACATAGTTATACTTTCAAATATATTAGAATAGATTCAAAATTTCATTATGCGTATTGCACATGTGGAGAATATAAAAAATCGCCACACATCATAGATAATTCGACAAGTGGTTTTGGTGAAAATTTAAAAATTTGTAAATTATGTAAAGGCTTAGCTAATATAGGAGAAATAGTTGTTGAAAATATATCGACATTAAAAAGTGCCTACTATTATACGAGGAGGGATTAAAGTGAAAAAAGTATTTTATATAATATTCTTTATACTATTATTTCTTACTGCTTGTAATAACAGTCAAAATAGTAATTTGATTCAAACTAGAAAAAGCAATCCGACCATTACTATTAATTATGGTGGTACTAGATATAATAACTATAATTATTATACAATAGAATTTAACAAAAGCTCTATATCTTTTGAAGATTTACCATATACAAATTATTTAATGAATATTAGACTATTCTTAGATGCTAAACAGACAATTGCCTACACTAAAGAAAATTTTGAAAATTGTGCCCCTATTTATATGAGTTATGAATATAATCCTGATTTTTGTTATAATAAAGAATTATCTAAATTAGCATATCATTGTAACGTTAAATACGCTTACTATAAATATTCTGATATACCTATTTGTGCTTATTATTATGGCAATTACAATGGATATGAGACTTTTTTGACAACATATCCTTTGAGTGGCTATGAAACATCTAGTGATATATTTAAAATAAGTAAATATACATTTGTCGTTTCTGCTCCTTGTATTATTGGTGTTGGTAATAATAAAGGTGAAGTTTATAATCTAAGTGAGGCTTATAATAAAAAAATCTTAAACGATAATGACATTGAAGATATATATAACCTATATAATATTTGTGAAAAAATTTCTGCATATCCTTGGTGGAAAAATTATTTAGCGGTTGAGGAGTGATTAAAGTGAAAAAAATATTTACAATTATATTGCTTATTCCACTCTTGTTTATCATAGGATGTAATCAAAATAAAAAAGTTGAATATATAAATATTCACTATTTTAATTATGTTATTAAAGTAGATAAATCAACACTAGATTTAAATAATCTACCTTACACCAAACCACTAAAATGGAAAAGTTTTGCCGATAAAAACTACACTACACCTTATGTAGCTGAAAATTATATAAATAATGATGATATTTATGTAGCTTATAACTACAGTAATTATTATAATCTTCATGATTTAAATATTGGTTATGGTCTAATAGAGTATGCTTTTAAATATGATATATATCTTGGCTATTTAAATGTGGCTTATCATTTTGGTAATTTTAATGATTATTATGTTCTTTTAGTCTATGATAATTGGTGGTATAGAACTTTTTCTTATAATTATGGTGAAGAATATATCAAAGACTTTAATGATTTAGCATTAATAGACCATTATTATAAAGATTATAACTTTAAATTGCGTGAACATGATGAAATAGTATTTTATAATGGTGAAAATGTGTACAATTTAAATGAAGCTATAAGTAATAATATTTTAAATGATGATGCTGTAACTAATTTATTTGATGCTTATACTATTTATTATTATTATTGCCAAAGTCAAATCACAAACCTTACTTATTCTCTTAATGTTTTCCCTGGTTATCAAGATATAGTTGATCCTTATTTTGAAAATCCTTATGTATAAATAAAGCTGGTGTTTTCGCTATAATATCTATTTCTTTGTGATTATAGGGGTTAATAAATACTAATCTCGAGGTCTGCAAACCTAATCTTTTATATGTTTCTTTATGACCGTATTTGTCATCACCAATAATAGAATGGCCTAAATGGGCTAATTGAACTCTGATTTGATTTTTTTTACCAGTGTCTATATTTATATCTAATAGAAAAAGAGTTTTATTTTCTTTTATTACTTTATAATTCATTACAGTCAATTGATCACTTCTATTATTTGAAAACATAAACTAAATTATATTCAAGTAACAATATCGAAGCCGACCTATAAAATTTTAAAATAGGTCTTTTCGTATTACTATTTTTTCAAAGAACTACTTTTTTAAACAATCAATTTGAAGGCTTCTCATACAAATAATAAATTTATCATCTATATTTTATTAAATATTCCAATCATCAAATATCATTTTTCATAGAATATTTGACACTACCATTAATATAAATTATTCTAGAATAAATTAATTTCTTTTTAAAGATAAATAAAAAGATTGCCTAAAACTAGACAACCGGTACTAATTTAGCCTTATATTTTATCATCAAGCCTTTTTATTTATCAAATAATATGAATATATAGCATTAAACAAACTAAGGATAATAAAATATATTAATAATACTATTAAACATTTACATGTTATACTACTTGTAATAGTTATACATATAGTATAACTAAATATATACATAATGCCTAAATATAATAAATAACTAACTATTAATAATACTATTAAATAGAAAAGGCCACCTAATAAAATATATGTGAATAATCTCTTTTTACTTATATTTAATTTTAGTCTTATCCTTATTTCATTTTCTTTTAAATCAAACAGCAAAATAAATAAAAATATCAATAATACTAACGCAAATGTTGTAAATATCAAGCTCAGTACATTCATAAAATCTATAAACATATGGGTAGATGAAATATTTGATTCAGTTACTGCATAATATGATTCATAACTAGGAGAATAAATGTAATCAATAATGTTTAAACCTAATAACATTTTAATATCATAATCTATTTCTTTATCTATCTCTTTATTGAAAGAAATAATATAATCAGTATTATTTGTTTCTTCAACTAAAAGTTTATTACAATAATTAACATTTATAAATGCTTCTTCATAATAAGTATTAAAAGAAAAAATATCAAAAAATTGAAAATTATAAACATTGATACCAATATTAACAATAGGAACTAAAACTATATTACCTGATTTATCTAATAATTTAACTTCTTTTCCTATTAAATCTCGATTAATTTTTTCTTTTCCTTCTAATAAAACAATTCCATCAAAATCATTTGTTAAAAAAGTAATATTAAATACATTTTTAATTTGCTCAACATTTTGAAAAGTCTTTATTGACTGTTTTATTTGTCTATTATGAGCATCAACATAATTAACTTTGATAGTTTCAGTTTTATAAATTTTATCAGTATATTTATAACATTCAAAATATTTAATTTCATCTTCATCTAAATCATTAAAATAAGCCATGTTTTTATTTAAATATTCTAAATTTGTTTTAATATTTGATTCATAAATATATGACAATGACAAAATTAAAAGCATAAATAATAAAGTTATAAAAATCATAATAACTACTTTAACAGTTTTTGATTTATCAGTTAAATAATTAATACCTATAAAATCTTTAAACAACATTTGTTTTCTTGTTTTCAATTTCATACACCTTATTAAAAAATTTTAAGATATCTTTTCTATGAGTTACAACTAAAATTGTCGTTTTTAAGTTTTTATTTATATCAGATAATAAATTAATAGTATTAAAAGTATTAATATCATCTAAAGCCCCTGTTGGCTCATCAGCTAATAAAATTTCTGGTTTAGTTATTAAAGCTCTCGCAATTGCTATTCTTTGTTTTTCACCACCAGATAAATATTTAGTTTTCTTGTTTAATATATTATTTATATTTAATAATTTACAAATATATTTTAAATATTCTAAGTTTACTTTTCCTTTACTATAGTTAAACGGCAACAAAATATTTTCTTCACCAGTTAAATAATCTAATACCCCTATTTCTTGTAAGACAAAACTAACTTTATTTTTTAATTTTGCGTGAATGTTTTTGTTTTCTAACAATTCATTATTAAAATAGTACTGACCACTAAAATTAGTATCACACCCAGATAAAATGTTAATTAATGTGGTTTTTCCAGTTCCAGATTGACCAATAATAGCTGACATTTCACCATTTTCTATAGAAAAATTAGCTTGTTCAAAAATTATCTTATCATTATATTTTTTACTTATATTTTTAAGTTCAATCAACACATTCTCAACTTCTTCTTACGAATCTTAATAAAAACTAATAATACAAATAAACTAAATATTATAGATATTATATATATTGATATAAATAATTGATAATTTAACAAATAAACAAGAAGGTAGCTAATAAATAAACCTATTAACATTGGAATTAAATAAACTAATAAGTAATCAATAATATAGTCTTCTGTTAAATATTTAGTTTTTAAATAAAATTTCTTTTTAATCTTATCTTCATTTATTGTTTTATTAAATAATATATTTATGATGAATAAAGATATTATAGTAATAAATATTAAAGGTAATAACATCAAAAAAGATAATAGAATAGCCATATTTTTCATACCATCTTGGCTGCTTGTTAATGTATTACCATATATGTAATTAATATCAGTTAATCGTTCTTTTTCTATATCATTAATCTTATCATTTACAATTACAACATCTGTTTCTTTATAAGCATTATAATTATCATCAATTATTAAAATAATATTTAGTATATAATTATCTTCTATCAAATGTCTTAAATCTAAATCTAATTTAATATTAGAATTAACATATGTTTTATCATTTATAGTAATCAAATTAGCATTATAACTATTACTATAAAAAAATTTGTCTTCTACTTCATTATCTATATTAACATATAAACTGTTTAATATAGGTAAATAAAAATCTTTAATATTAGAACTAGATATATATATCGCATAACTAATATTATCAATCACATAATAGTCTTGTTGAATAATAACATAGTTGTCTCTATCTATCGTACTTAATATTTTATTTGAGTCTGTCTTATATTCCCCAAATAAATAATTAGGATTAATATTATTGTATAAATTAACAACATTATATTCATAAATATAAGAATTTAATAGTGGTAAGATTGAATAGGATATTAATACTATAAAAAAAGCTGATAAGAAAAAAGTTTTATTTCCTAATAAGCTTTTTAATCTAATTTTTATTTTATTAATCATATCGTAGGCTTTTGGTTAATTTTGTTTTTGATTTGTTTAAAACTTGTATCTGTCATATTGGCTGACTTTAGGCTTTGTTCAAAACTTTGTTCAAAATCAAAAGTACTAACTTCGCTATTTAAACAATCAATATTAGAAATACTACTATCATTTACATTATGATTGTTATTAGGAGTAAATGATAATAAAAATATACTTATCAAAAATAGTAATGTTGTTTTTATAATATCTCCCTACTTTTTTGTTTACATCAACGTGCACAATTATAGCATTAATTACTTAAAATGTAAATATTTTCATTAATTATAAAAGTAAATTAAACTATAAAAAGTTGCAAAAAGTGAAAAAATAATGTATCTTGTCAAAATGTTAAAAAACAGCAAAAAAACATCTAAAATTGAATTTTAGATGTCATTTAAACAAAGCATAAAATGAACTAGGAATATTTGCAACAATACTAATTTCTTTATGATTATAGGGGTTAACAAATACTAGTTTACTAGCATGTAACCCTAGCCTCTTAAAAGTTTCTTTATGACCATATTTTTCATCACCAATAATAGAATGGCCTAAATGGGCTAACTGAACCCTAATTTGATTTTTCCTGCCTGTATCAATATTAATATCTAATAATGACATAGTTTTATTTTCTTTAATAACTCTATAATTAGTAATAGCTAGTTGATCTTGTTTATTATTAGAGACATAAACTAAATTATATTCATTATTTGCTAGATAATTTTTTAAAGTTCCTTCTTTTTTTTCTAAATGCCCTTCACAAATTGCTACATAACCCCGATACTTTACATACTTATTCCAATCTAATCTAAGTCTAGATTGTAGTTTAGGATTGGTAGTAAAAACTAAAACACCTGATGTTTCTTTATCTATTCTATGTATTACATATGGCCTTTTATTCTTAGCTTTTAAATATTCAAATACTTGATTATAAGCTGTATCAACTAGTTCTTTATCACTAGCTACAGCAAGTAATCCAGCTAGTTTATCTATAGCTATAAAATCTTCATCTTCATAAATAATATTGATTTTAGGTTTTTTCACTTTTATTTGTGCCTTTATACTATTTGATAAAACTGGATGTTTTGTAATACTAACCTCATCTTCATTAGCTAAAGGAAAATTAAATTGGCTTACTTGATTTCCATTAACTAATACTTGTTTATTACTTAATAAATGTTTAACATTATTTCTTGATGTATTTAATTTTTCTAATAAAAAAGTTAATAATTCTGTACTTCTTTTAACTTTAAATTTTTGTGTAATTATTAATTTATTTTCTTTGTTCATATTATCCCTACAATCTAATAATTTCAATTAATTATACTATAAATTATCGTATAATAATAGAGCTTTAAACAAAAAGAAAAAGCTGCTAAATGCAGCTTAATCATATTATTCAACCCATTCAATAATAGCCATAGGTGCAGCATCACCACGACGGAAACCAGTTTTAATAACTCTAGTATAACCACCGTTGCGATTTGCAAATCTAGGAGCTATTTCATCAAATAATTTTTGAATAGCATATTTATTATTGTCGTCTTTTTCAAAACGAATTAAAGTAGCTGCTTGTCTACGAGAATGTAGAGTATTAGTTTTACCTAATGTAACCATCTTATCAGCTAATCTTTTTAATTCTTTAGCTTTAGTTTCTGTAGTTTCAATTTTACCATTTAAAATTAAATCAGTAATTAAATCACGAAGTAAAGCTTTTCTTTGAGCACTGCTACGACGTAGTCTAGAATAAGACATGTTGTATCCTCCTTGTTATTCTTTATGGAAACCTAAGTTTAATTGTTCTAATTTTTCTTTGATTTCTTTTAATGATTTACGTCCTAAATTACGAACCTTCATCATATCTTCTTCTGATTTAGCTATTAAATCAGCAACTGTATTAATACCAGCTCTTCTTAAACAGTTATATGAACGAACAGATAAATCTAAGTCTTCAATTGTTTTTTCCATTTTTGAATTCTTATTTTCTTCTTCTTTTTCAGCCATATAACTATTTGCTTCTGCTTGTTCTGAAATAGCATTTACAACTTCTAAGTGTTCAATCATCATTTTAGCTGCAATACCAATTGCATCAACAGCTGAGATAGAACCATTAGTTGTAACGTTAACTGTTAATTTATCAAATGAAGCATCATTATCAACGATATCTTTTGTTATTTCATAAGATACATTAGTAACAGGTGTATAGATAGAATCAATAGCTATAGTAGATTCATCTACTACATATTGTTTATTTTTATCTGCACTAACATAACCTACACCACGACGAACCTTTAAGAACATATTAATGCTGCCACCAGCAGCTACAGTACAAATATGTTGTTCTGGGTTAACTACGCTTACGTCTAGATCGTGAATAATATCTCCGGCTGTTACTTCACCTTCATCTTTGTTAATTTCTAGAATTGTTTCAAAGTTTGGATCTGTTGATTCAGTTTTTAAAACAACTCTTTTTAAATTTAAGATGATAGTAATAACATCTTCAACAACGCCTGAAAGATTTTCAAATTCATGTTGAACACCTTCAATTTTAGCACTAACAAAAGCTGTTCCTGGTAAAGATGATAACATAATTCTTCTTAAAGCATTACCAATAGTAAGTCCAAAGCCTCTTTCTAATGGTGCTACTTCAAATGAACCATATGATTTATCTTCTGATAAATATTTAACAATAGCCTTTGGCTTTTCAAATTTTAATTCCTTCATAATCGGCCTCGCTTTTTATGATTAACCACGAGGACGTTTTGGTGGACGACATCCGTTATGTGGAACTGGTGTACAATCTTTAATTGATGTGATTTCTAATCCGGCTACTTCAAGAGAACGAATAGCAGCATCACGTCCTTGACCAGGACCTTTAACTGAAACTTCTACTTTTACTACACCTTGATCTAAAGCTGATTTTGCTGCAGCTTCACTAGCTGATTGAGCAGCAAAAGCTGTAGATTTACGGCTGCCTTTGAAACCTAATGCACCAGCACTGCTCCATGCAATAACATTACCAGCAGGATCAGTAATTGTAACTATTGTATTATTAAAACTTGCGTGAATATGAGCAACACCCACTGGGCAATTTCTCTTAACACGACGTTTTGTAACCTTACGTGCCATAATTTAATCCTCCTTATTTCTTTTTATTTGCGATAGTACGTGCTGGACCCTTACGAGTACGAGCATTATTACGTGTATTTTGACCACGAACAGGAAGACCTTTACGATGTCTTAAGCCGCGGTAACAACCAATTTCCATTAATCTTTTAATGTTAAGAGCTACTTCTCTACGTAATTCACCTTCGATTTTATATTTAGAAATTTGACTTCTAATACGTGTTAATTCATCTTCAGATAAATTTTTAACTCTAGTATCTTCACTAACATTAGCATCTTTTAAAATGTTTTTAGCGATTGTTGGACCAATACCATAAATATATTGTAATGATACAACAACACGTTTTTCATTTGGAATATCTACACCTGCAATACGTGCCATAATTTAATCCTCCTAAAATTCTATCCTTGTCTTTGTTTATGTTTTGGATTTTCGCAAATAACCATAACGCGTCCTTTACGTTTGATTACTTTACATTTATCGCACATTGGTTTAACTGATGGTCTAACTTTCATTTTATTACCTCCGTTATCTCTACTTATGTCTATAAGTGATTCTGCCACGTGTTAAATCATAAGTTGATAATTCAACTGTAACCTTATCACCTGGTAAAATGCGTATGTTATTCATGCGGATTTTACCAGAAACGTGGGCTAAAACTTGATGATCATTTTCTAATTTTACAATAAATTGAGTGTTAGGTAATACGTCTACTACTTTTCCTTCTAACTCAATAACATCGTCTTTTTTTGCCATTTTTCCTCCTAAATTAAAGCTTAAGTTTTAGTTTGGCCGTCCTCATTAAGAGGACGACTTAATACATATAACAATGTGCTAAATTATTGTATTATTTAGCTAAAACTTCTTTAATATCTTCAAATACTTTTGCAAAATCTTGATCACCATTTACTGTCTTTAATAAATGTTGATCTCTATAATAATCTAGTAAAGGAGCTGTTTTTTCATCATAAACCTTTAAACGGTTATAAGCTGTATCATAAGTATCATCAGCTCTTTGAATTAAGTTGTTTCCACATTTATCACATATACCCTCAACTTTTGAAGGGTTGTTTTTAATATGATATGTAGCACCACAACTAGGACAAACTCTTCTACCTACTATACGATCAATTAATACTTCTGGTTTTACATCGATATCTAAAACAGCATCTAATGCATCATTGTTTTCTTTTAAGAAAGCATCTAAGGCATAAGCTTGTTCTAGATTTCTAGGGAAACCATCTAATAAGAAACCAGATTTACAATCAGCTTGGCTTAATCTATCTTTAACTAATTCAATAGTTAATGAATCAGGAACAAGTTCACCTTTATCCATATAGCCTTTAGCTAATAAACCTAATTTTGTTTGTTGTTTTAAATTTTCTCTAAATATATCCCCTGTTGAAATATGAGGAATATGATAGTATTCTCTAATATTTACGGCCTGAGTACCTTTGCCAGCCCCAGGACGGCCCATAATTAATAATTTCATAAACTACTCCAAAAAGCCTCGATAATCTTTTGTTTCTGAAGCTGTTTCTAATTGATTACATGTTTCTAAGGCAACACCAACAACGATAATTAATGATGTACCACCAACTGTAATAATTGAAGCTTCAGTAGTTGTAAATCCAAATGCTAGAGAAACAATAATAGGTACTAATGCTACAATAGCTAAATAAGTAGCACCTAGAAGTGTTGTTCTAAATAATATTCTAGCTAATTGATTTTTTGTTTCTTCGCCTCTTCTATAACCTGGAATATAAGCTCCTTGCTTGTCTAAATTTTCACTTATTTTTTCAGGATCAACCATCATAAATGAATAGAAGAATGAGAAGAAGAAAATTAATAAGATGTATAAAGTCATACCAATAGGTTCATGATACGAGAATACATTGTTAACCCAGATACCAGCTACTGTATTACTTTGACCTAACATACCTACTATTGTAAGTGGGATAGATAAAATAGTTGAAGCAAAGATAACAGGGATAACGCTAGCACTATTTAATTTAATAGGTAAATCACTGTTTCCACCTTGTTGACGGTTAGCATATTGAATTGGAATTCTTCTTTTTGCACCTTCAAAGAATACAACGGCGAAAATCATTAAAATGTATAATACAATTATTACAATAAAACATGTAATATTACCAGCATTAGCAGCGCCATCAGCAATATATTTTGTCCATAATGTAGTAAACATTGATGGAACTGATGTAATAATACCAGCAGCAATAATCATTGATGAACCATTACCAATACCATGACGAGTAATTAAGTCAGCTAACCACATTGTAAAACATGAACCAGCTGTAATTACTATAGCCATATAGATATAGAATAACCAGAATAGGTTTTCATATTGAATAGCATCAGCTACTAAAATGTTTTCCGGACGAGCTCCTAAACCAAATAATAGGGCTAAACCTTGAACTAAAGCTAAAACTATTGAAACATATCTTGTTATACGATTTAATTTTTGTTTACCAACTTCACCTTGTTCTGACCATTCTTTCCATTTAGGAATTACTACTTGTAACATTTGAATAACAATTGATGAAGTGATATATGGTGAAATACCTAATGCTAAAATAGAGAAATTAGATAAACCACCGCCTGAAAAGGCGTTTAAGATGGTAAGGAAGTTGTTATTAACTATTTCTGCACGAATAGCTAATGTATCTACCATCGGAATAGGAATGTAAGTTCCAATTTTAAATACTAAAAGAATTAGAAACGTAAATATTAATTTTCTTAATATTTCACGATTACTGAAAATCTTTTTAATTTTTTCTAACAACTTACATCACCTCTACAGTTCCACCAGCTTCTAATATAGCTTCTCTCGCTTTTGTAGAGAATTTATCGGCCTTAACTGTTAGTTTTTTTGTAAGTTTGCCATTTCCTAATACTTTAACACCATCGTTAACTTTTTTTACTAAACCAGCTTCTTGTAAAGCTTTTACATCAACAACAGCACCATCTGCAAATACGTTTAAATCTTCCACATTTACTACGCTATATTCAACGCGATTAACATTGTGGAAACCTCTCTTAGGTAAACGTTGGAATAAAGGTAATTGTCCACCTTCGAAACCAGGTCTTACGCCACCGCCTGAACGAGCATTTTGACCTTTGTTACCTTTACCAGCAGTTTTACCAGTACCGCTACCAATACCACGGCCAATACGTTTTCTTGCATGTCTAGCACCAGGAACAGGTTTTAATTCATTTAACATTTTGAGGCACCTCCTTATTACTTAATTTCAACTTTTACCATATGAGCTATGGTAACGATCATTCCTTTAATTGCTTCATTTTCCTCTTTTTCTACACTTTGACCAATCTTAGTAAGACCTAGAGCTTTTGCAGTCTTAACTTGATTAGGTTTACGACCAATTAAACTTTTAACTAATGTAATTTTATACATAATTGTTACCTCAAAATCTCTTCTACTGTTTTGCCACGTCTTGCAGCAACAGCTTCTACAGAATTTAATTGTTTTAATCCATCAACTGTAGCTCTAATAACGTTGATTGGAGTTTTAGATCCTAATGATTTTGATAAAATATTAGAAATACCAGCTAGTTCAACAACTGCACGAACAGGACCACCAGCAATAACACCGGTACCTTGAGCAGCAGGTTTTAATAAAACATGACCAGCACCATATCTACCTTCTACAGTATGAGGAATTGTAGTGTTTACTATAGAAACAGCAAATACATTTTTCTTAGCATTTTCAACTGCTTTTTTAATTGCATCAGGTACTTCGCTAGCTTTACCTGTACCAAAGCCTACGTTACCTTTACGATCTCCAACAACTACTAAAGCAGAAAAACGCATAGTTCTACCACCTTTAACAACCTTTGTAACACGATTAATTGCTACAACGCGTTCTTCGTATTCTGGTTGTACGTCTTTAACTTCTTTATCTTGACGCATGATAACCTCCTTAGAATTCTAAGCCGGCTGCTCTAGCAGCATCAGCTAAGGCTTTAACACGACCATGATATAAATAACCACCACGATCAAATACAACTTTATTAATTTTTAACTCTAAAGCACGTTTAGCAATTAAAGTACCAACTTCAGTTGCTGCTTCTACATTGCCACCATTTTTCAAATCTTTGATTTCAAGAGTTGAAGCTTGAGCTAATGTTTTTCCTGCTTCATCATCGATAAGTTGAGCATAAATTTGTTTATTAGAACGGAAAACGCAAAGACGTGGTTTTAAAGATGTACCTTTAACATTTTGACGAATACGTAAATGACGTTTTTGTCTAGTAATATTACTTGAAACTTTATTAATCATAATGTGTACCCCTTTCTAACTACTTCTTAGCAGTTTTACCTTCCTTACGACGAATATGTTCATCGCTATATTTAATACCTTTACCTTTATATGGTTCAGGTTTACGAACTTCTCTAATTTCAGCAGCGAATTGACCTACTAATTGTTTATCAATACCTGATACATTAACAATTGTATTTTTAGGTAATTCAACTTTTAATCCAGCTGGAATTTCAAGTTCAACTTGATGTGAATAACCAACACTTAAAACTACTTTATTTCCTTGTAAAGCAGCACGGTAACCTACACCGTTAATTTCTAATGATTTAGTAAAACCTTTAGAAACACCTTCTACCATGTTATGAACTAAAGCACGAGTTGTACCATGAATAGTTTTCATCCATTTAGTGTCATCAGGACGTTTAACATATAATTCGTTTCCTTCAACAACTACACTTAAGTTTTTGTCGAAATCAAAACTCAACTCTCCCTTAGGACCTTTAACGTCGATATGGTTATCTTTAATTGTAACGTTAACGTCTGCAGGAAGTAAAATTGGCTTATTTCCAATACGTGACATTTTAATTTTCCTCCTAAAATATTACCAAACGTAAGCTAAAACTTCGCCACCGATATTTAACTTACGTGCTTGCTTATCAGTCATTACTCCTTGAGAAGTAGAAATGATAGCAATACCTAAACCGTTTAAAACCTTAGGTAATTCATCTGCTTTTGCATATACTTTTAACCCTGGTTTTGAAACAGATTTAAGTCCTTTGATTACACTTTCTTGATTATCAGTGTATTTTAATGTAACAGTAAGTGTACTCTTTACACCTTCAGTAGCTTTGTAAGATGCAATATAGCCTTCATTCTTCATTACTTCAAGAATAGCTTGTTTCATTTTTGAATTAGGCATTTCTACTGTTGGATGACCAATTTGTTTAGCATTACGAATACGAGTAAGCATATCTGCAATTGGATCTGTCATCATAATTAATTTCCTCCTTTAGATGATATTACCAGCTGGCTTTTTTAACGCCAGGGATTTGTCCTTTATATGCTAATTCACGGAAGCATAAACGGCAAAGTTTAAAATCTCCCATAACAGCATGAGGACGACCACAACGTTCGCAACGTGTATATTTACGAGCGCTATATTTTGGTTTTCTATGATTTTTAACAATTAATGATGTTTTTGCCATAATATATCCTTTCTACTTTCTGAAAGGCATACCTAATAATTGTAATAAGGTACGTCCTTCTTCATCGCTCTTAGCAGTAGTAACAATAACAATATCCATACCCCTTACTTTTTTAACTTTATCAAAGTTAATTTCAGGGAAGATTAATTGTTCTTTAATACCTAAAGTATAGTTACCGCGACCATCGAAAGCATTGCCATTAATACCACGGAAATCACGAACACGTGGTAATGCAATTGATACAAGTTTGTCTAAGAATTCATACATTCTTTCGCCTCTTAAAGTTACTTTACAACCAATAGGCATACCTTCTCTTAATTTGAAGTTAGCAATTGATTTCTTAGCTTTTGTAACAATTGGCTTTTGGCCAGAAATTTGAGTTAATTCTTCAACAGCATCATCTAAAACTTTTGCGTTAGCTACAGCATCACCAACACCCATGTTGATAACGATTTTTTCTAACTTAGGGATTTCCATTGAAGATTTATAATTAAACTTTTTAGCTAATTCTGCCTTAACAGAAGTTTGATAAGCTTCTTGTAAACGATTCATATAGTTTCCTCCTCTTCTATTACTTGAATTCATAACCAGATTTTTTAGAAACTCTAACCTTTACAACTTTACCTTTAACTTCTTTTTCTACTAAACTAACTCTAGTAGGAACATTTTTCTTTGGATCTAATAACATAACGTTAGAAGCATCAATTGGAGCTTCTTTTTCTACGATAGAACCACTTTGGTTTTGTTGAGTTGGTTTTTGGTGTTTCTTAACAATGTTTACGCCTTCAACTATTACTCTATTTTCTTTAGGGAAAACTTTAAGAACTTTACCAGTCTTAGGAACTTTATTACCTTTTTTATCGGTAGTAAATCTATCTTTACCAGCGATAACAACTACTGTATCGTTAACTTTAATATTCATACCTAAGCCTCCTCCTTAAAGTACTTCTGGAGCAAGAGAAACAATTTTCATGAAATTCTTATCACGTAATTCTCTAGCAACAGGACCGAAAATACGGCTACCACGAGGTGTACCATCTTCACGGATGATAACTGCAGCATTTTCATCAAATTTAATATATGAGCCATCTTTACGTCTTAAACCATTTTTAGAACGAACGATAACGGCTTTAACTACATCGCCTTTTTTAACTGCGCCATTAGGTGCAGCTTCTTTAACAGAACATACAACGATGTCACCAACATTGGCATAACGGTGTAATGCACCGCCTAATACTTTTATTATTAATAACTCACGTGCACCTGAATTATCAGCTACAGCAAGTCTTGTTTCTTGTTGTACCATAATTGTTACTCCTTTCAGAAACTAAATTGATTCTTCTTTTTTAACCACTTCGATTAAACGATAAAATTTAGTTTTTGAAAGTGGTCTAGTTTCCATGAAGCGAACAACATCGCCAACTTTAGCACTATTGTTTTCATCATGAACATGAAATTTAGATGTTTGTTTAATACGTTTTTTATAGATGCGGTCAGTTTTAAAACTGTCTACAGCTACAACAACAGTCTTATCCATCTTATCTGAAACTACAGTTCCTTGAAAAACTTTACGACTATTACGTTCCATGTTGTCCTCCTACTACTCTTTTGCCGCATTTTGTTTTTCTGTTAATACAGTTAACATGCGGGCAATTGTTCTTTTGATTTCCTTCATTTTAGAAGGATTTTCAGCTGTACCTAAAGCAGCTTGAAAACGAATATTAAATAATTCTTCTTTTAAATCTGCAATTTTCTTATTGATTTGTTCAACGCTTAATTCGCGGATTTCACTAGTCTTCATCATGTTTAGGCACCTCTTTTCACAAATTTTGTTTTGCAAGGTAATTTATGAGAAGCTAATCTTAAAGCTTCACGAGCCACTTCTTCGCTAACACCAGCAACTTCAAATAAAATTAAACCAGTTTTAACTACAGCAACCCAAGATTCAGGAGCACCTTTACCAGAACCCATACGAACTTCTAGAGGTTTATGAGTTTTAGCTAAGTGTGGGAATACCTTAATCCATACTTGACCTTGACGATTCATATAACGTGTAATAGCAACACGGGCTGCTTCAATTTGTCTGTTTGTTAACCAACAACCTTCAGTTGCTCTTAAACCATATTCACCAAATGCTAATTCAGTACCGCCCTTTGCAAGTCTATCACGATAATAAACTCTATGTGGACGACGAAATTTAACTCTTTTAGGCATTAACATAATTATTTACCTCCCTTAGAGTCATCTTTTTTTGCAGGAGCTTTAGCTTCTTTAGCAGGTTTTTTATTTTCATTACCTTTTTGTTGAGGACGTGGTTTTCTAACTTTACGTTCTTCAACTTGACGAGGTTTTACTTCTAAAACTTCACCTTTATAAATCCAAACTTTAATACCTAATTTACCATAAGTAGTTAAAGCTTCAGCAACTGCATAATCGATATCTGCACGAAGAGTATGTAGAGGAACTTGTCCTTCAATATAACCTTCACTACGTGCCATTTCAGCACCAGCTAAACGACCAGAAATAGATGTTTTAACACCTTTAGCTCCAGCCTTTAATGCACGTTGAATTGCCATCTTTTGCACACGACGGAAAGATGCACGATTTTCTAATTGTTCAGCCATTGATCTAGCAACTAAAGTTGCATCTAATTCAGGCTTTTTAATTTCAACAACATTAATAATAATGTCTTTTTTAGTTCTATATGCTAATTCTTTAACGACAGCATTTTTAGTTTCTGCATCACGGCCAATAACTGAACCAGGTCTTGCAGTATAGATAGTAATTTTTACTCTATCTTTATGATCTTTACCAACGCCGTTTAAACGTTCAATAATAACACGTGAAACTTGAGCTTTCTTATATACTTCATCTAAATATTTTCTGATTTTTACGTCTTCTAGTAATAAATCAGCTACTTTAGTTTTATCAGCATACCATGCAGCATCCCAATCACGAATAATACCAACACGTAATCCGACTGGACTAACTTTTTGACCCATGATACTCCTCCTACTCTCTTTCAGCAACAACTACTGTGATGTTGCAATATCTTTTAATAATGATGTCGCCTCTACCTTTAGCACGAGGGAACATTCTTTTTAAACGCATGCCATCATTTACATAGCAAGCTTTAACATATAAATTATCTTTATTTAAACTGTGGTTATTTTCTGCATTAGCTACTGCAGAATTTAATACTTTTATTACTGCTTCACAAGCTAGCTTATTAGTTAATCTTAATATAGCATTAGCTTCCATAACATTTTTGTTACGAATTAAGTCAACAACTAAACGAGCTTTACGAGGAGTAATACCAACATTTTTTGCTACTGCTTTTACTTCCATAATTATCCTCCTTATTTAGCTGCCTTCTTATCGTCACCATGACCATGGTAAGTTCTCGTAGGAGCGAATTCACCAAGTTTATGACCAACCATATCTTCAGTAATATATACTGGAGTGTGTTCACGACCATTATATACGGCAATTGTATGACCAACAAATGCAGGGAAAATAGTTGATCTACGTGACCAAGTTTGAATTACTTTCTTTTCACCAGACGCATTTTGTGCTTCTACTTTTTTCATTAAATGATCATCACAAAAAGGTCCTTTTTTAATTGAACGAGCCATCTTTCATTTCCTCCTTACATTATTTGTCATTTCTTCTACGAACAATTAACTTGTTAGAAGCTTTTTTATGTTTACGTGTCTTTAAGCCTAAAGCTGGTTTACCCCAAGGAGTAACAGGAGAAGGACGACCAACTGGTGATTTACCTTCACCACCACCATGAGGGTGATCATTAGGGTTCATAACTGAACCACGAACTTCAGGTCTTTTGCCCATATGACGAGCACGACCAGCTTTACCAATGTTAACTAATTCATGTGTTTCATTACCAACTTCACCGATTGTAGCTAGACAAGTTGCTAAAACTTTTCTAACTTCACCAGACATTAAACGAAGTAATACATAATTATCTTCACGGCCTAATATTTGAGCTGAAGCACCAGCTGAACGGATTAATTGACCGCCTTTTCCTGGGTGTAATTCAATATTATGAACTAAAGCACCAACAGGTATTAAGTTAATAGGTAAAGCATTACCAGTTCTAATTTCAGCATCTTTACCAGACATAACTACATCATTAACTTTTAATCCTTTAGGTGCTAAAATATATCTCTTTTCGCCATCTTTATATACAACTAAAGCGATATTAGCACTACGATTTGGATCATATTCGATTGTAGCTACACGTCCAGGGATACCAAATTTATTTCTTTTAAAATCAATAATACGATATTTTTGCTTAACACCGCCGCCTTGATGACGAACAGTGATTCTTCCTGAATTGTTACGTCCTGCATTCTTTTTATGAGGAGCTAATAATGATTTTTCAGGAGTTGTACAAGTGATTTCTTCAAATGTAGAAACACTCATATTACGTCTACCATTAGACGTTGGCTTATAAACTCTTACTGCCATTTATATTTCCTCCTATATTTCAAATGCTTCTATTTTTTGACCATCTGCAAGTTTGCAAACAGCTTTCTTATAAGCAGCTGTATAACCTACATGTTGTCCTACTCTTTTACGTTTAGGTAAGACATTAATAATAGCAACGCTTAATACTTTTACTTTAAAGATTTCTTCAACAGCTTGTTTAATTTGAATTTTGTTAGCTTTTTTATCTACTTTGAAAGTATATTTGTTGAAATCTTCTTTTAATTTCATTGATTTTTCAGTGACAATAGGTCCTTTAATAATATCTCTAGCATCCATATTACTTCAAAACCTCCTCAAAATAAGCTACAGCTTTTTCAGTGATAACTAATTTATCAAAGCATAACATATCGTATACTGCACAATTATCACAACAAACAAGTACTACACCAGGAACATTTCTTGATGAGCAAATTGCATTTTCATTAAATTCATCTCTAGCACATACAACCATAGCTTTACCTTCAACTTTAATGTTAGCTAAAAATTTAATGAAATCTTTAGTTCTTTTAGCATCAAAACTAATTGTATCAACAGCTACCATCTTATCATTTTTAACTTTATAAGATAATGCTGATTTCATACCTAATTGTTTAACTTTTTTATTTAATTTGAATGCATAACTTCTAGGAGTTGGGCCAAATACTACGCCACCTCCACGCCATTGTGGAGCTCTAGTTGAACCTTGACGAGCTCTACCTGTACCTTTTTGTCTCCATGGTTTCTTACCGCCACCGCTTACTTCAGAACGGTTTTTAACGTCATGAGTACCTTGACGCATAGCTGCGCGTTGGCAATTAACAACATCGTAAACTACTTGTTGATTAGGTTCGATACCAAAGACTTCTTCATTTAATACTAAATCTCTTACTTTATCTCCAGCTTGATTTAATAATGCAATAGTAGGCATAATAAATCTCCTTTCCTAATTAATTAGATTTTACGGCTGTCTTAATCATAACTAAACCTTTTTTAGGTCCTGGTACATTACCACGAACTAAAATAAGATTGCGTTCTGTATCTACAGCAGCAATTACTAAATTTTGTAATGTAACTCTTACGTTACCCATATGACCAGGCATCTTCTTGCCTTTCATGTTACCTTTAATAGGTCCCATAGAACCAACGATACGATGACATGCAGATGTACCATGGCTCATAGGTAAACGGTGATGATTGTATCTTTTAATAGTACCTGCAAAACCTTTACCTTTTGAAGTACCTGTAACATCAACGATGTCACCAGCACTAAATATATCACATTTAACTTCTTGACCAACGTTATAAGATGTTAACTCGTTCCCGCGATCATCTGAGAAACGAATTTCTCTTATGAAGCGCTTAGGAGCAGTGTTAGCTTTTAAAACGTGACCTTTTTCTGGTTTGTTACTTAAAGATTCGCGTTTATCTTCGTAACCTAATTGAACAGCTACATAACCATCATTTTCAACAGTTTTTTGTTGTAAAACAACGTTTGGTGTAGCATCAATAACTGTTACTGGAATTAAATTTCCAGCTGCATCGAAAATTTGAGTCATGCCCAATTTTCTGCCTAAGATTCCCTTAGCCATTTTGTTTTACCTCTTTCTTAATTTATTTATTGTATTCATAGTAAGAGAAAAGCGTTACTCTTACTAATTTTACGCTACTCGGTTTTCTAAGACGCTTCCTTTCGCCACCAATATCTTTAACAACATTATGGATAGTCGATTACAAATTGATTACTTCTTTAATACGATATCAATACCTGAAGGTAAATCGATATGCATTAAGGCATCAATTGTTTGTGATGTTGGATTAACAATCTCGATTAATCTCTTATGAGTTCTACGTTCGAATTGTTCACGTGAATCTTTATTTACGTGTGGTGAACGTAAGATTGTGAATATTTCTCTTTCAGTTGGTAATGGAATAGGACCATTAACTTCTGAACCAGTTTTTTTAACACTATCAACAATTTTCTTTGCTGATAAATCTAATAATCTGTGATCATAAGATTTTAAACGAATTTTAATTTTATCTTTTGCCATTTTTAATTTTCTCCTTCCGCCTATAATCAAGCATAGACTAGCTCCATGGAAAAACTCAACACACTGTATGACAACGCTCTTCGGTGTGTCAACAACCTCCCACTTCAACGCCTTATTTTTTGCTCGAAAGCTTTTACATTATATACTACTTGATTCCATTATGCAACCCTTTTTTTATTTATTTTTTGACTTTTGTATATATATAATAAGGTAGAAACAATTTAAACCTTGCTAGTTATAATTTTAAAAGCTATAATTAAGCTATCGGAGGCATATATATGGAAAATAAACCTAAAATTTATGTAGTTGGTGATTCAACTTTATCTTGTTTTAATGATGAATATTACTATCCTCGTTATGGATATGGAACAAAACTAGACCAATATTTTAATTTAAAAGTTAATAATTTAGCCCTATCTGGTCGAAGTTCAAAGTCTTTTTTAATTGAAGATAATTATGAAAAACTTAAAAATAATCTTAAACCTGGAGATTTCTTAATAATTGGTTTTGGCCACAATGATGAAAAATACGAAGACCCTAATCGCTTTACTGCCGCGAATTTAGATGTTTCTAATCCTAAATCATTTCAATATTATCTCTACAATTATTATGTTAAATTAGCCCTATCTAAAAAAGCTATTCCTATTCTAGCTTGTCCTATCGTCAGATGTAATAAGGCTAATGATTTCACTGCTGAAAATGCTCATATTACTAAATATGGTGATTATCGTAAAGCTATAATTACTTTAGGTGTGAATACTAATACAACTGTAGTCGATCTTACTACTGCTACTAAAAAGCTTTATCTTGAACTAGGTTATGAAGAAGCTATATTTTTACATGCTTGGCCTAAAGCTAAACCAGAAACAGTTGATACAACACACTTAAACATTTATGGCGCTAAAGTAGTTGCATATCTATTTGCTAAAATAATTCAAAGTGGAACTAATCCTTTAGCTAAATATATAAAAGAAACTTTAGTCATGCCAATCAAAGAAAATGATTTAGTTGCAAACCCTAATTATATCGAGGCTCCGTATAAACCATTTGTAGCTTGTAATTATAATCCAAGTCAAAATTTTAAACTAAATAACAAAGATTGGTTTGCGACAGCATTTGGTGATAATGGTAGTAATCCATTATTATTAACAACTGGGTATTTTGTAAAAGAAGATAATAATAACCTCATCATCGGTCAAGATGGTGAGTATTTAAAAGGGACAATAGGAGAAACTGAAGGAATAGTCATCGCATTTAAACAAATCAAAAAAGAAAAGAATTTTATAATAACAACCGATGTTGAAGTTTTAAATAAAAAGGTTGATTTAGCTGCCGGATTTGGCTTAATGTTAAGAGATGACATCTACATTGATCAATCTATTCCTGATAGTTCTATTTTATCTAACTATGTGGCTTGTGGTTTTTATAATGATGAAAATAAAACAAATATAATTTATAGTCGTGAAAACAAAAAACTTTTACCTACTTCTTATAACTCTTCTTATTATGAAGTTGGTGATAAAGCCAAACTTAAACTTGCTCGAATTGGTCAAGTTGTAAATATAAAAGTAATTTATAAAGGTAAAACCTATACTAAAACTTACACTGACTTCGATTTTTTTGCTATTGACAACAATTTCTTCTATGTTGGGCTTTATGCAACTAGAGGTACAACTGT
The DNA here is from genome assembly GCA_949293265.1 of uncultured bacterium. Taxonomy (GTDB): domain Bacteria; phylum Bacillota_I; class Bacilli_A; order Acholeplasmatales; family Anaeroplasmataceae; genus CALUXS01. The sequence continues at coordinate 25,998 of CASFCK010000007.1, read as the reverse complement.
TAAATTTAGCAATATTGATTTTAAATATACCGGCATTTCACAAGGCGCGTAAAAAAGACCCATAAGTAATTATGGGCTTAATTCTTTCTTCTAAATATTCTAAATATAATACTTGTCAATACCATAAATATTAATGGTGCAATAATGGCAATTATATCTATATATTCGACGATGCTTTCATCTATTTCTAAATGTATTAACATCATATTTATAAAAGTCGTCGGAACAATTATAGCATATGACATATATTCAGATAACTTTTTATAAAAATCAGTATCACTAGCAAATCTACCAAATAATGTATATATTCCAGCGAAGATAAAATACCAACATAAGGTCACAATAAATCCTTGTAAAAAATTAATCCTACGTGCTGAAATTGCTCCAAATAAAATAGGTATTGCAAATACTATTAAAGCAATAATTGGTTTTTCCATAATCAGTCATCTCCTTTACACGAAGGCTATTATACTAAAAGAATAATAATTTTTAAAGTTTAAATTTCATAATATTTTTACTTTAGTTATAGGTGTATCTATAATATTAGTGAACTTGGAGGAATAAAATGAAAAAAATTATTAATCTTATTAGGAATGGTTTCAATTTTTTCACTTACTAGTTGTTCTACTAGAGAAACAATAAGTGATGAAGAAGTTGCAAAAATTAAGTCTAAATTCGCAAGACAAGACTACAAAACTATTGCTGGTGATTATAGTTTTCTTGTCGATGTTAGAATGACTGCTACTATAGGTGAAGATAGAAGCACTTACAACGAATCTACAAAACAAAATACATATTTAATTATTGATGGTAGTGATAGTAGTGATTTATACAGTTTTGCTAGTTCATTTACAGCTTCATAAGATAATCAAACATTTGATGAGGATTATGTAGTTATGATTTCAGAATTGACAAAAAAAGCAAGTACTACTGATAGTGAAGATGAAACAGTTTATGTTGAAAATACTATTTATAATGTTGATAATAATCTTTATGAAGATGCTCCTATTGAGTACTCAGATAATAGAGCTTCTAACGTTGTTAATAATGATTTAGAAGAATCTATTGAATCTTATTATTTTTCAACTTATATGGCTCAAGGTGCACAAATATATGATAATATTGAATATGGTAAAGATGGTGAAAATTTAGTTGTGTATGCTTCATTAGCTGAAGATGCATTAGATTCATATCTACCAGGAATTGGTTCTTATTTCAATTTAGAATTTGTTATAGTTGGCGATATCATAATTAAATTTAACACGTTTGGTTATGTAACTAGTATGGAAATGGATATCAATGCTTCTCTTAGTACTAATAATACTCAAGAAATCGAACTTAATGGTAGTATTGATATGAAGGCTACTTTAAATGTTACATATGATGAAACTACATCACATGATTCTAGAATCAATAGTGCTATAACTAATCTAGAAAAAGAATATGGTGCTTTTAACAAATTGTTTTAATAACAATCCACCCATTGAACGGGTGGTATTTAGGCTCCCCTATAAGGGCATATAACTTCACAAGCCCCTCAAGGGGCATGTGAATAATCTGACAACCGTGTTTGAACACTGACAAGCCGCTTTAGCTAGCGGCCTTTATTTTTAGGGCTTTTTAAATAGGTCAACATATTCTTTCTTACTTAAATTATCTTCCTTCATATCTTCAATTTCTTGATTTTTTATGTATTCTCGTACAACTTCATCTTTTAAACCTACAGTTGAGACATAATATCCTTTGGCCCAAAAATTTCTATTGCCATACTTATATTTCAAATTCGCATGTCTTTCAAATATCATAAGGCTACTCTTTTCCCATAAAGCTTGATATTGCTAACTTTGGTGGTATCATTACAAGCATATGAATATAATCCTTCATTGCATGTGCTTCTACAATTTCGACATCCTTATATTCACATAGTTGTCTTAATATTGCTCCAATATCTGCTCTTAATTTGCCATATATTGCTTTCCTTCTATATTTTGTTTTGGTTGCCAGACCAATTACATTATATAGGAGTTTTTATTTTTTTAATACATCGCTACCGCTTTTCTATTCTCACCTGCATAACAGGCGGTTTTTATGTGAGGCTTCGCCTAACATAATGAAATAACCGCTCAAATGAGCGGTTATTTTTTTATTCAAATTCGGCAAGTCGCTTCTTTAGCTTAAGCTATTTTGTTTAAGTTTTATTTGGAATACGCCGATATTTTACTTCATTTGCACATTTTATTTTGGCTTACTGATTTTCTGTTGCCAAAGTGTTGCCATTTCATTATAACAATTGCAAATACTGTATGCAACTACTATTTTGAATAAACTGCATCGTTTCTGGAAAGAAGATATACACAATACTGATTCATGCTGATACCTTCCCTCTTAGAATGTTCTGCAAGGGAACGATGAAGACTTCGTGGGATTCTAAGTTTAAACTGTCCAGAATAATCCTCTAAGCTGTCCGGCTCATGGATTTCAATACCATCTTCCATAGCAGCTTCCAACCATGCTTTCTTGGCATCTAAAGCGTTTGCGACAGCGGATTCTACTGTTTCTCCACAGGTAATACATCCCGGAAGCTCCGGAAATGAAACCACAAAACCGCCCTCATCCTTATCCTCTACAATTTCCATACGATAATTCATTGCAAAATAATCATTCAGCGTTTTCATCATTCACCACCTCACTTTCCACAATCTGCTTTACAATCTCTACATACACTTTTTTGATGGGTTCATGCTTCGGTATCGTAATCGGTTGACATCCGACTTTTCTGAACGTGTAATGACTGCTTCCGCCCTTTGGGGCATTCATTACATATCCATAGCTTTCCAATACCTTACGCAATTCATCAAACCGGAGGTCTTTTGATAAAGCACATATTTTCGTTAATAGTTTATCCCATTTTGACATTCTGAATACCTCCTATCTATATTATACGTGGTGTCACATTTGGTGTCAATGTTTTTTTATCAAAAGAGATTTAAATGACCGTTTTTGTAGTTAAATACGTGCAAACCAACCACTTCTTTTCCGCCCCAATTTTTACCCTGAACCATATTCTTATCTTTAGTAAAGCCATTGTTCATAAGAACTCTTTCAGAGTATTTATTCTCCGGCATAACAAATGCTTTTATTGTCTGAATCCCTATATCGTCACATAAATATGCTATCAGCAATGCTACCGTTTCCGTTGCAATTCCTCTGTGCCAATATGCTTCATTGATTCGATAACCTATCGTTATCTGGTTTGTTCTTTTTTTATAATCAAACATTTCAGCAAGTCCTATGAGCCTGTCAGGTTCTGCACTTAGATAAATGCCTGCAACAATCATTTTCTTTTTATCAAAGTCACTACCACCGAGGTTTCTAATTGCTGCCAGTAAATTGCCGCGACTCTTTTTATATAAAAATAGCGGAATGTATCGGTACACATTTTCATTATTGGTTATTTCACTCAAAGAATCGATATCATCTTCGGTCATTTTTCTAATAATAAGCCTTTCGCTCATTAAATGCGGAAAACATTGAAATAACTCTGCCATGTTACACCTCCAATTTTCTAATTTTTATAAAGCCGTTTTCGACTTACTCTTACCAACAAAATAAGTGTTTTTATAAAAAGGCTGTTTCAGCATAGCAGTATTCCAAAGCTGCAAAAACTCCTCATTTCTTAGCCGACGGTTATATAAGACATTCTTACTGCAGATGATAATACCTTACTGCGTGATTGAAAATGGCGCTTAGCTGTGAATGAATGGTTTTAAGGTAAGTCGGGGAATATACTTCCCCATTCTCTCCCTTATAGGCAAGAAACTCATTCTGCCATGCAATCACATCCTTTGGCTCAATCTCCGCAATCTTACGCTCTCCGAAAAATGGAAGTATTTTAGTTCGGATAATATGGCTCTTTGATTCCCATGTGTTTTCCTTTACCCTCTTTTTCTTATCTTCCTCATAAATCTCAAAGAAGCTGGAAAAGGTCATGTCCAGCTTGGACTCACTTTTTAACATGACCTCATGCTCCCACGCAACCGCTTCACGCTTGGTTACAAATCCTCGTTTCTGTGTCTGCTTCCGCTCCCCCTTATAATTAGTGTAGCGATAAATAACACGCCATTTGTCTCCATCTTTGTATACAGCCATTACATCATCTCCTCTCCTGTTTTATTCGCTATAACATAATTTCTTGTGGAAGAAGCTGGTATTCACTCTTCCAGTAACTGTCAGATAACCTAGCTTCTGCATTTCCGCATTTAATTCTCTGACGACTTTGTAAGCATAGGACTTAGAAACATTTAATTCCTATGCCACTTCATCTACCGTCATAAAGTTTTTGGTCTCCATGTGATCCCCCCTTTCTTATTTTCACTTAACTATTTTTGTTTAAGTCTGTATTTTGTATAATACTAAACATTTTTAGTTAAGTCAAGTACTTTCCCAGAAAATCCTAAACATTTTTATTTAAGTTCTTCTTGCTATCCTCATTGACTCGTGCTATACTTACCTAAACAGATTTATTTAAGGAGGCATTACAATGGCAATCGGGCAACGTATTCGTTTTTTCCGTAATCGAAAAGGCATGACGCAAAAGCAGCTTGGAGAAGTCCTCGGCTTTCTCGGCAAGACTTCTGATGTCCGTATGGCACAGTATGAATCAGAAGCAAGAACACCCAAGCATGACCTTGTCAAGGAAATGGCTGGTATCTTTGATGTCAGCACCCATGCTCTGACTGTGCCGGATATTGATACAAATATTGGTCTTATGCACACTTTCTTTGCGTTGGAAGATATGCGCGGTCTGAAAATCGGGGAAGTAGATGGAGAAGTTGTCTTACGCCTTGATAAATCCGACTATTCCACCTATTCCACAATGGATAAAATGCTTCGAGCATGGCTCGCTGAAGCCAAAAAGTGGGAAAGCGGAGAAATTACCAAAGAGGAATATGATGAATGGCGCTACAAATATCCGGAACTGGATACCCACCAAATCTGGGCGAAGGTCTACCCACAGGAGCTTTTTGATTTTATAGATGACTGTGCCAAGAAGGCTGAAAAAGAAGAAAAGAAAGGAGCAAAGCGTAAAAAGAAAAAATAGACATCAAAAAACCTTACCAATTTTCAGTTGTCATTTCTGAAAATCAGTAAGGTTTTCTTATGCTCATAAAGTAATCTCATTCATTGAATAAGGAAAATCTGTTGCCAAATCGTTGCCACGTATTAAACAAATTTGTTTGGAATCCGCATAAACACTGGACTTTTTAAGTGCCACTTCTTATTCAAACTCGATTGTTGCAGGTGGTTTAGATGTAAAATCATATAACACTCTATTTACACCTTTAACTTCATTTACTATTCTTCTTGATATTATATCCATAACATCATAAGGGATACGAGCCCAATCAGCAGTCATAAAGTCACTAGTATTAACTGCTCTTAAAGCTATAGCATATTCATATGTCCTTTCATCACCCATTACCCCAACAGATTGCATATTTGTTAAAGCGGCAAAATATTGACCTAGTTCTTTATCAATTCCAGCTTTAGTCAATTCTTCGCGATAAATATAATCGGCTTCTTGGACTATTTTTATTTTTTCTTTCGTTACTTCACCAATTATTCTTATACCTAGTCCTGGGCCTGGGAATGGTTGACGGTACACTAATTTACTTGGTATACCTAATTCTAAACCAACTTTTCTAACTTCATCTTTAAATAAGAGTCTTAATGGTTCAATTATTTCTTTAAAATCTACAACTGAAGGTAAACCTCCAACATTATGATGTGATTTGATCACTGCTGATTTTCCTAATCCTGATTCAATTACATCAGGATAAATTGTACCTTGTACTAAATAATCAACATGTCCTATATTTTTAGCCTCATCTTCAAAAACTCTAATAAACTCTTCCCCAATTATTTTTCTTTTTCTTTCTGGTTCTGTTACGCCTTTAAGTTTTTGATAGAATCTTTCGCTGGCATCTACTTTAATAAAGTTTAATTTATATGGTCCTTTAGGACCAAATACCTCTTCAACTTCTTTTGCTTCATTTTTACGTAATAAACCATGATCAACAAAAACACAAGTTAATTGTTTACCAATAGCTTTAGATAATAATACAGCTGCCACACTTGAGTCTACACCACCTGATAGGGCACATAAAACTTTACCATCGCCTATCTTTTCTTTTAATTCTTTAATGCTTTGTTTAACGAAATTTGCCATTTGCCAATCACCACGGCAACCACAAATTAAATAAACAAAGTTTTTTAACATCATTTTTCCTTCTACTGTATGCATAACTTCAGGGTGAAATTGTACAGCATATAATTTATGTTTTTCATCCTCCATAGCCGCAACAGGGCAATCTTCAGAATAGGCTGTAACAACAAAGTTTTTTGGTTGTTCTTTAATGTAATCTGTATGACTCATCCACACTGTTGTTAATCGATGACAATCAACAAATAATTTAGAATCACCAACTATGTTAATCTCCGTTTTACCATATTCAGATACATTAGCTTTTTCTACCTTGCCACCTAATAAGTGAGCCATTAATTGTGAACCATAACATATCCCTAAAATTGGAATATCGAGTTCAAATATTTCTTTATCTATTAATGGAGAATCTGGTAAATAGCATGAGTTAGGTCCACCTGTAAAAATAATTCCTTTGGGAGCAAATTCTTTGATTTTTGTTATAGACATCGTGTAAGAATGAACTTCACAATAGACGTTTAATTCTCTAACTCTTCTAGCGATTAATTGATTATATTGACCACCAAAGTCTAATACTAATATTTTTTCGTGTTTCATAAACTACCTACTTTGTATAATTTGGAGCTTCAACCGTAATGTCAACATCATGAGGATGAGATTCACGCAAACCAGCATTTGTAATACGTATAAATACATGATGTTCTTGTAAATCTTTAATCGTTTGGGTTCCACAATAACCCATACCTGATCTAAGACCACCACACAATTGATAAATTGTATCTGCTAATAAACCTTTATAAGCTACTCTTCCTTCTATGCCTTCTGGAACTAATTTTTTCGCTGTTGTATCTTTAGCTTGGAAATAGCGATCAGCTGACCCTCTTTTCATAGCTGCTAAACTACCCATGCCGACATAAACTTTAAATCTTCTACCTTGGAATATAACTTCATCACCAGGTGATTCTTCACAACCTGCAAGTAGTGAACCAAGCATTACTGAATCACCACCAGCCGCTAAAGCTTTAACGATATCACCACTAAATTTAATACCGCCATCAGCTATTACACAAATTCCCATTTTATGGCAATATTGTGCAACATCAGCAACAGCTGTAATTTGGGGCACACCAACTCCGGCAACTACTCTTGTCGTACAAATTGAACCAGGTCCTATTCCAACTTTAACAGCATCTACACCTGCCTCAATCAATTCTTTAGCAGCCTCTTTAGTAACAATGTTACCTGCTATTAAATCAAGTTTAGGGAAAACTTTCTTAATCTTTTTAACTATTTCAATAACATTTTTTGAATGTCCATGAGCACTATCAACAGTAATAACATCTACACCTGCTTGAACTAAGGCTTTAACGCGATCAAGGGTGTCAGCTCCAACTCCTACTGCCGCACCACAACGAAGTCTGCCTTTACTATCTTTACAGGCATTAGGATAATTTAGGGCATTATCAATATCTTTATTAGTAATTAAACCGACTAAATGATTTTTATCATCTACTATTGGTAATTTTTCAATTCTATTTTCCCATAATATTTGACTAGCTTCTTTTAAACTTGTTCCCGCTTTAGCTGTAACTAGATGTTCCTTTGTCATTATTTCACTAACTAATGTTTCATCATGAGGAATATATTTAATATCTCTGCTAGTTACAATTCCTACTAAATAATTTTCACTATCAACAACTGGTAAACCACCAATTTTAAATCTCGTAATAATTTCATATGCTTCTTTTACTGTTTGATTAGGATTTAAAGTTATAGGATTAGAAATCATCCCACTTTCATTGCGTTTAACTAAATCAACTTCATTAGCTTGAGCTTCAATACTCATGTTTTTGTGAATAAAGCCTATGCCGCCTTCTCTAGCTAAAGCTATCGCTAGTCTAGATTCTGTGACTGTATCCATAGCCGCGCTAACGATCGGAATATTTAGTTCAATATTCTTAGTCAAGTGAGTTTTTAAACATACCATACCAGGTAATACTTCTGATCTTTGTGGTACTAATAAAACGTCATCAAATGTTAAACCTTCACGAATGTTTTCAAATGCCATTTATTTATCCTCCTTTATACCTGCTTGTTGATATATATAATCTACATTTTTATAATAATAGTCTAAAGTGAAACAATTTTCTAATTCAGCTAGTGTTAATTTTTCTCTTACTTTAGGGTTTTTCTTTAATAATTCCTCATAATCTAAATCGTTATTATAAGCTTCCATAGCTATTGGCTGAACTAGATCATATGCTTCTTCTCTAACTAATCCTTTATTGATTAAAGCATTCATAACTCGCTGAGCAAAAATAACTTTATTAGTCATATATATATCTTTTAACATCTTATCTTCATAAACAACTAAATTGTTAATAATATTTGTAAATCTATTAAGCATATAATCAAGTAAAGCAGTAGCATCAGGTAATATAATTCTCTCAGTTGAACTATGTGATATATCTCTTTCATGCCATAAGGCAACATTTTCATATGCCGTAACCATATATCCTCTTAATACACGAGCACATCCGCATATATTTTCACTACCAATTGGGTTACGTTTATGCGGCATAGCAGAACTACCTTTTTGGCCTTTTCTAAATGCTTCTTCAGCTTCATGAACTTCTGTTCTTTGTAAATTTCTAATTTCCATAGCCATTTGTTCTAAACTTGAACCTATAACCGCTAAAGTAGCTAAATAATATGCATGTCGATCGCGTTGTAAAACTTGGGTTGATACTTTAGCACTTTCTAGTTCTAAATTTTTACAAACCTCTTCTTGAATAAATGGGGGGATATTACAAAAATTACCAACTGCCCCACTTAATTTACCTGCTTCAACATGTTTAGCCGCTTCATCAAATCTAGCTAGGTTACGCATCATTTCTTCATGCCATAAAACAAATTTTAAACCAAAATATGTAATATCGGCATGAATGCCATGAGTTCTACCTATACATGGTGTTTTTTTATATACTAAAGCTTTTTCTTTTAATACAGCTAAAAATTTAATAATATCAGCTCTTAAAATCTTATTAGCTTGTTTTAAAATATAACCATTAGCCGTATCAACAACATCCGTAGAAGTAAGACCATAATGAACCCATTTTCGTTCTGGCCCTAACGTTTCAGATACTGCCCTAGTGAAAGCAACAACATCATGGCGAGTAACCTCTTCAATCTCTTTAATTCTATCAACATTAAAACTAGCGTTTTTTTCGATTAAATCAACATCTTCTTTAGGTATAACACCTAATTTAGACCAGGCTTTACAAGCTTCAATTTCAACTTTTAAATAAGCGTTAAATTTAGCTTCATCAGTCCAAATGTCATGCATTTCTTTTCTACAATATCTGTCAATCATAGTATTCTCCTTTTTTATTTGTTAATACAATAACTAATTTCTTTTGAATTGATTTAAATATGCTATATAAGTATTTTCTAATAAACAACAAATAGTCATTGGGCCAACCCCACCAGGGACTTTAGTTATATAACTTGTTTTAGGTTCTACATTTATAAAATCGACATCACCGCATAACTTATTAGTAGCTTTATCTCTATTAATGCCAACATCAATAACGGTAGCTCCCTCTTTAACCATATAATCTTTAATAAATTTAGGTTTACCTAAACAAGCTATTAAAATATCTGCCTCACTTGTTATTTGTTCTAAATTTTTAGTTTTAGAATGGCAAATTGTAACTGTTGCGTTTCTATCTAATAACATTTTAGCAAGTGGCATACCAACAATATTAGACCTGCCAACTACTACCGCTCTCTTACCTTCTATTGTAATGTTTTTACTATCTAGAATAGCAATTACGCCCTTAGGTGTACAAGGTAATATTCCTTCATGTTTTAAATATAGTGATGCCACATTATAAGGATGGAAGCCATCAACATCTTTTAAAGGTGAAATCAAATCAATTATTTTATCTTGTTTAATATGTTTAGGTAAAGGTAATTGAACTAATATACCATCTATCGTATTATCATGATTTAAACTTATGATTTTATCTTCTAATTCTTTTTCTGATACATTATCTTCGTAATGATACGTAGATATATCAATTCCAACCTCAGATGCAGCCTTTTCCTTACCTTTAACATAAGATAAACTACCAACGTCATTACCAACTAAAATAACTGCTAATTTTGGTGCCCTATCATATTTTTCTTTAGCCTTAATTATGGCTTCTTTAAGCGCTTCTTTTCTTGTTGTTGCTAGTTTAGTTCCACTAATTACAATTCCCATAAAAATCCTCTTTCTTCGAGGCTAAATAAATTTTAATCCTATATCTTTACGATAGTACAAATTTTTTGTATCTATTTGTTTAACCATTTCATAAGCGTTTATTCTAGCTTCCTCTAAAGTATATCCATTAGCTACAACCATTAAAACTCTTCCGCCGTTAGTAACTATTTCATTACCATTAAATTTAGTTCCCATATGGTAAATGAAACCTTCTTCAAAAGCGGGAATAAATATTTTTTTACCTTTTTCGTATTTGCCAGGATAACCAATACTAGTTAAAACAACTCCTAAAGTAGGACGCTTATCAAATATTAACTCCGGTTCTTTGTCAGCCATTATATCTATAATAGCTTTATATAAATCACTAGTTAAACAACTTAAGACAACTTCTGTTTCTGGATCACCAAAGCGAGCATTGAATTCAATTACTTTGATTCCTGAGCTTGTTTTTATTAATCCGCCATATAAAACACCCATAAATGGTCGGTTTTCTTTAACTAAAGCTTTAGCTGTTTTTACCATTATTTCATTATAAGCAAAATCTTCATCTTCTTTTGTAATAAATGGTAAGTTTGTAAATGCCCCCATCCCACCTGTATTAGGACCTAAATCACCATCATAAATTCGCTTATAATCTCTAGCTGGAATCATCTTATACACTTTGTCATTTTTAACAAAACACATATAAGAGAATTCTTCACCTTCTAAAAAATCTTCAATAACAACCTTGGCTTCTCCAAATTCTTTGTCTATCAACATATCATAAAGATTAGTTTTTGCCTCTTCATATGTCTTAGCTATTATAACACCTTTACCGGCTGCAAGGCCATCATATTTTAAAACAATTGGCATTTTTTTATTTTCAACATATTTAATAGCCTCTTCATAATTTGTAAAAACTTCATATTCTGCCGTTGGAATAAGGTATTTCTTCATTAATTCCTTGGCATAGCTTTTACTACTTTCAATAGTTGTTGCTGCCTTAGTAGGACCAAATATTTTTAAACCTAAAGAATTAAATTTATCAACTATACCTAAAGATAAACTTACTTCAGGTCCAACTATAGTTAAATCAATTTTTTCTTTTACGGCAAATTCAGCTAATTTATCTATTTCTTCAACTGCAATAGGTACATTTATAGCATGTCTAGCGATTCCTGCATTACCTGGTGCACAAAAGACTAAATCGACAAGTTCTGATTCTTTTATTTTAGCGGCTATAGCATCGCATCTACCACCACTACCAACAATTAATACTTTAATCATTAGTGTTTGAAATGTCTCCTTCCTGTAAATAACATCGGTATATTATTTTCCTTTGCTTTTTCTATTGATTCTTCATCTCTTATTGAACCACCAGGTTGAACAATAGCTTTAACTCCTATTTTAGCCGCAAATTCTACACAATCACTAAAAGGGAAGAAACCATCACTAGCTAAGACTAAATTATCAGTATGTTTAAACTCATTTGCTTCATTATAGGCGATTTCTAGTGAACCTATCCGATTCATTTGACCAGCCCCAATTCCACAAGTGGCCAAATTTGAAGCTAATACTATAGCGTTTGATTTAGTATGTTTTACTATTTTCCATGCAAATGTTAAATCAGCTAATAATTCTTGACTAATATTTGGGGTAGTAACATTCATATCTTTAGTTAAAACTGTTGTGTTTTGATTAATATCTTCATCTTGAACTAACATACCACCATGAACTGAAGTATATTGGCTTTCTAAATTATAATTAGTCATATCAACTTCAATAACGCGTAAATTTTTCTTTTTTGCTAAAACTTTTTTAGCTTCTGTAGTATAACTTGGCGCTATTAAAACTTCTAAAAACACACTTTTAATCGCTAATGCCAAATCCTCTGTTACTTCTCTATTTGTTGCTACAATACCGCCAAAAATAGAAACTGGATCAGCAGCATAAGCTTTTTGCCAAGCTTCTAAATTGTCTTTACCAATAGCTGCCCCACAAGGATTCATATGTTTTAATCCTACTACAAATGGTTCACTAAATTCACTAACTATTCTTAAGGCCGCATTAGCATCAGCGATATTATTATATGATAATTCTTTACCTTGTAAGAATTTAGCATTAGCTAAACTATAGCTTTCTTTTTCACCAATTTGATAGAATGAAGCTTTTTGATGTGGGTTTTCACCATATCTTAGATTTGTAACTTTCTTACCTTCAATAAATAAATTAGTATCATTATTAGTTACTTTAGCAAAATAATTAGCAATAGCTATATCATATGAGGCTGTATGCGCAAAGACTTTAGCCGCTAGTTTTAATCTAAAATCAAAATTATCAGCAGTAGATTTTAAATGGTTAATTACATCTTCATAATCTAAAGGGTCACAAACAACATACACATCTTTATTATTTTTAGCTGCTGATCTTAACATACTAGGACCGCCAATATCGATTTGTTCAATAGCTTGAGCTAAATCAATATTAGGATTTTTAATAGTTTCTTTAAAAGGATATAAATTAACACATAATAAATCAATTGTAGCAATATTTAATTCTTTTAAAGCTTCCATATGATTTTGATTATCTCTCTTAGCTAATAAAGCTCCATGAATTTTAGGATGCAAAGTTTTAACTCTACCATCTAATATTTCCGGAAAACCAGTAACATCTTCTACATATATAGTCTTAATATTAGCTTCATCTAAGGCTTTTTTTGTTCCACCTGTAGCTATTATTTCATATCCTAATTTAATTAATTCATTAGCAAACCAAATTAAATTAGTTTTATCACTAACACTAATTAATGCGCGCATCATAATCCTCCAATAATTTATTTATTGTTTTAACATATAAATTATGTTCTACTTCATGTATTCTTGCTTCTAAATCTTCTATTTTTTCCTCGTCAGCAATCATAATTGCTTCTTGAGCTATGATTTTACCACCATCTATTTCCTTATTTACATAATGAATAGTGACACCTGTTACTTTCACGCCATAATTATAAGCGTCTAAAATAGCATGTGCTCCTTTAAAGGCTGGTAAAAGAGCTGGATGGATATTGATTATTTTATTAGGGTAATTATTCAATAATACTTCATCGCATATTTTCATATATCCAGCTAAACAAATTAAATCAATATTTAATGGCTTTAAAATAGAAACTATTTTTTCTTCATATTCTTTTTTACTATTAAAATTCTTTAATTCAATGACATAACAAGGAACATTGTATTCTTTAGCTCTAGTTATAACATAAGCCTTAGGCTTATCAACAATTAGGGCTTTTAAACTAGCTTTAATTTTACCTGTTTTTACAGCTTCTGCTATAGCGGCAAAATTAGAACCATTTCCACTTGCAAATACTGCTATATTCATTTTATTATAACTCCACTAGTTTTAGTTACTTGACCAATGACATAAGCCTTTTCCCCTTCATTGATTAAAAGAGTTAATAAATCTATAGCCTTATCAACATCACAAGCTAAAACCATACCAATACCCATATTAAAAATATTAAACATTTCGCGATGGGGGATATGGCCTTTTTCTTCTAAGAAACTAAAAATTGGTGGAATAGGCCAAGTACCTTCGTCGATATTAAGACCTGTACCTTCTGGTATCATTCGCGGAATATTTTCGTCAAAACCACCACCAGTTATATGTGCAACCCCATTTACTAAACCGGCTTTAATTGCTTTTAAGACTGGTTTAACATAAATTCTAGTTGGTTCTAATAAAACTTCACCGATTGGTCTTGAAAAAATATACGGGGTGTTTAAATCTATATCATTATCTTTAATTATTTTCCTAACTAAAGAAAAGCCATTAGAATGTAGGCCACTTGATGCTAAACCTATTAAAGTATTACCAGGTTTTACTTTAGTTCCGTCTATAATTTGACTTTTTTCTACACAACCAACACAAAAACCAGCTAAATCATATTCATCAAGTCCATATAAACCAGGCATTTCAGCTGTTTCCCCACCTATAAGGGCACAACCGGCTTTTAGACAACCATCAGCTACGCCTTTAACGATTTGTTCAATTTTAGCTGGATAGTTTTTACCAACTGCTACATAATCTAAGAAGAAAAGTGGTTCAGCTCCTTGAGCTAAGACATCATTAACGCACATAGCTACAACATCTTGACCAATTGTATCATGCTTATTCATTTCAAAGGCTAACTTTAACTTAGTTCCAACTCCATCAGTACCAGATACTAACATCGGTTCTTTATAACCTAAACTAGCTAGATCAAATAATCCCCCAAAGGAGCCAATATTAGCTACTACGCCTTTCCTGTTTGTTTTACTAACATGTTTTTTTATTCTACTGACAACATCATAACCAGCTTCTAAATTAACCCCGGCTTTTTCATATTCAATAGATCCCATATTTCCTCCTGTTTTTAAATCTCTTTTGTTAACATAAGAGCAATATCAAAGGCGTTTTGTTGTTTATTGCTTTCGCCACTACCCTTTTCCCATTCTTTTTTATAAAGAATATCTCCACTAACAAAAAATATAAATAAATCTAAATTACGATACTCACAAATAGCCTCAAGCCCTGCCGCTTCCATCTCTACACATATACAACCATCAGCTTTTCTCTTATTAACATTATTTATTGTTTCTCTATATATTGCATCTGTAGTCCAAGTTTTACCACTGATATAGGCTATATTTTTTCTTTCTAAAATGTTTATTAAACATTTTGCATTTTTAATATCGATATAGTCACTAGCTTCTAAATAATGATATGAAAAACCTTCATCGCGATAAGCTTTAGTAGGAACTATTATTTTATTGTAACAATCTTCTGTTAAAATGCCACAAGAGCCAAAAAATATAAATTTAGTAGCTCCTGTAACATAACTAATTTCATCTAACATAGTTCCGGCAACATTTGAACCTATTGGTGACATATAAAACAATATTTTTTCTTCATTTTTGGTAAATGAATAAATCAAAATATCACCATTTGCTGAATCAACTTTAGTTTCAACTACTAAATTATAATTTTGTTTTACATAATCAACAACTTTATAAGAAAAAGTAACTATACATTTATCAGCTATTTGTCCTTTTTGATAAAACTTACTTGGTTCAATTAACGGTTTTGAATTATCATAAGAATTTGTAATCATATTTAAAACTTCCCATCTTTATTCGCGTCTTTAAAACTTTGATATAATGCAGTAGGATACTTACCACAAAAACAAGCTGTACATAACTCCGTTCTTTTACTAGTTTTATAAAGTGATTCTTCATTTAAAAACACTAAACTATCTGCCCCAATTAATTCTCTTACTTCTTCTATTTTTTTATGTGCAGAAATTAATTCATCATATGTAGAAATATCCACGCCATAAAAACAAGGAGAGGTAATCGGCGGTGAAGCAATGTAGACATGAACTTCTAGGGCTCCGGCTTCTTTTAGCATTTTAACTATTCTTTTTGAGGTTGTTCCTCTAACTATTGAGTCATCTATTAATACAACTTTTTTATCTTTAATAATTGTGCTAACAGCACTAAGCTTCATCTTTACGCCACGTTCTCTTAAATCTTGGCTTGGTTGAATAAATGTCCGACCGATATATTTATTTTTAATTAATCCCATTTCATAAGGTATACCTGAAGCTTCTGAAAAACCAATGGCGGCAGATAGGCTTGAATCTGGAACCCCTATTACGATATCAGCTTTAATAGGTTGTTGATAATATAATAATTTACCACTTTCTTTTCTAAAGGTATGAACATTAGTTCCTTCAATATCACTATCTGGCCTAGCAAAATAAATATATTCCATGGCACACATTTTTCTTCTTTGATATTGACTAAAGAAATATGAATGAAGACCTTCATTATCAATAACTACAATTTCCCCTGGTTCTACATCTCTAATATATTTAGCACCGACAACTTCAAATGCACAAGTTTCACTACTAACGACATATCCCCCATTTAATTTAGCTAGCGATAATGGTCTTAAACCATATTTATCACGACAACAATAAAGTCTATCTTGCGTTAAAATAAGAAAAGAGAATGCTCCTTCTAGCATGTTTAGGGCACTACTTATTGCTAGTAACCGATTAGATTCTTTTTTCTCTTTTTTTATTAAATGAGCTAATATTTCAGTATCTGAGGTAGATTGAAAGATTGAACCTCCATCTTCTAAATATCTTTTTAATTCATTAGAATTAACAATATTACCGTTATGCGCTAAAGCAAAGTTACCGGTATGATGTCTAAAATACATAGGTTGAACATTTTCTAATCCGCCTCCACCAGCAGTAGAATATCTAACATGGCCAATAGCGGTTAAACCTTTTAATTTAGCTATATTATTTTCATTAAAAACTTCCGTTACTAATCCTAGACCTTTTTCTACATAAAAATTTGTTCCATCTCTACTTACAATGCCACAAGCTTCTTGGCCACGATGTTGCAAACTATGAAGTCCATAATAACATAGATCACTTGCATCATGACAACCATATACGCCAAAGACACCACATTCTTCATGTAATTCATTAAACATTTAAATTACCTAGTCTCTTATATATTTCTTGATAGGCTTCCGTAACATGACCTAAATCGCGTCTAAAACGATCTTTATCTAATTTGTCATGGGTTTTTTCATCCCATAAACGAGCTGTATCTGGAGATATTTCATCAGCTAAAAGAATTTCACCAGCCCTATTATGACCAAATTCAATTTTAAAATCAACTAGTATAATTCCAACATTTTTAAATAATTCAATTAACAATTCATTTATTTTTTTAGTTAAATCATAGATTACAGCTAAATCTTCATATGTACATGCGCCAACAGCTACAGCATGATGATCATTAATTAACGGATCGCCTAAAGCATCATTTTTATAACATAATTCATAGATTACATTATTAGGTTTAGTTCCTTCTTTTATATCTAATCTTTTAGCCATAGAACCAGCAATATAATTTCTTACTATTACTTCTAAAGGGAAGATTGTTACTTTTTGACATAATTCTTCTCTTTCATTTAAGGTTTTAATAAAATGAGTTGGAATACCATTTTTAGCTAAATATTCATAGATGATTGTGGTTATTTTATTGTTTAATTCACCTTTTTCTTTAATTTGAGCTTTTTTAATCCCATTGTAAGCAGTAGCATCATCTTTATAATGCATAATAATTAAATTAGGATCATCAGTCGCAAAAATTTGTTTTGCCTTACCTTCATATAATTGTTCTTTCTTTTCCATTTTATTTTACCTCTACTTTTTGAAATAATTTATTGCGTTTTTAAATATTGATTGTTCTTTATTACCATATATATTTTTGTATAATCCTTTTTTATAACGCTCTGTATGTCCCATTTTACCTAAAATTAAACCATCAGGACTTGTTATACCTTCAATAGCATAATAAGAACCATTAGGATTATACGGTGCTTCAATTGTTGGTTTGTTAGAACAATCAACATAAACGAAAGCTATTTGTCCATTTTTCTTTAATTTATTAAATGTAGCCTCATCACAAACAAACTTACCTTCACCATGTGAGAAGGCTATATTATATACTTCATTTTCTTTTAAGCCATAAAGCCAAGGCGAATTATTTGACATAACCTTAGTTTTAGCAATTAGTGATATATGACGATTAATATCATTTCTAAATAAAGTTGGATTATTTTCTAATAAATCAAATGGGACTGTTGTATTTAAGAGACCAGCTTTTATTAAGGCTTGGAATCCATTACAAATACCAAGAATTAAACATTTACGTTTAAGAAGTCGTAATATTGCTTCTTTAACTTCGTTATTATTTAATATACTAGCTATGAATTTACCAGAACCATCAGGCTCATCACCAGCACTAAAACCGCCACATAAAGCCAAAATATCACATTCATCTATATTTTTAGCCATCTTATTAATTGATTTTAAAGTTAGTTCAGGAGTCATGTTATTAAATACTTCTATTTTAACATCAGCTCCAGCATCTATAAAGGCATCCCTTGTATCATAATCACAGTTAGTACCTGGAAATACCGGAATATATACTTGGACCTTACCCATTTTTGGGTTTTTAAATTTCTTTTTAAAGTCTTGATATTTTATTGGCTTTAAAGGACTATTACTTTGAACTTTTTCTTTATAAATTGTCTTAAATGGTTTTAAATTGATTTCATATAATTCATCTATATCAAATACTTCATCATTTATAATAAGTTTATTTTTAATTGTTTTACCTAATAAGATAGCATCATTTATTTTTTCTTTACTTTCTACTATTATTGAACCATAATCATAGGCTCCTAATTCATTTAAGTTAAGCTTTACTTTAGCTCCGATATTATTACCAAAACTCATCTTAGCTAAAGCTTCACCTATACCGCCAAAGGAAAGGGCATAGGCACTAATAATTGTTTTATTTTTAATTAATTTATTTATTAAAGTGAAATTCTTTTTTAATTCTTTAGTATTAACAATATTTTTAGCTAAAGGATGGTGTTTAAATAAATAGACATAATTACCGCTATCCTTAAATTCTGGTGAAATAATATTTTTAGCTTCACAAGTACCTAAAGCTATACTCATTAACATTGGCGGAACATTTATATCTTTATATGAACCACTCATACTATCTTTACCACCAATTGCTGGTAATTTAAAGGCTAATTGCATTTCTAGTGCGCCTAATAAGGCCATAAGTGGTAAGCCAAAATCAGAAGCAGATGTCATTTTCTTAAAATATTCTTGGAAAGATAAACGCACTTTCTTATAATTTGTGCCACTAGCTACTATTTTAGCTAATGACTCAACTATAGCATACATACTTCCTAAATAAGGATTACTTGTAGAAATATATGGATTATAACCATAAGCTAAAACAGTTGCCATATCCGTTTTACCAGCTGGTACTAATTCAGAAGATACTTGGGTTTCCGTTCTTTGAGTTTTACCCCCAAAAGGTAAAAGAACTGTGCTCCTACCAATTGTTGAATCAAACATTTCAATTAAGCCTTTTTGATTAGTAACATTAGGATCTGTTAATATAGCTATCAAACTATCTTTAAGATTAGCTTTAGGTTCATATTTAAATTCATCAACAATATCTCCGTTTACTAAAACATCAGTTTCATGGATAGCTCCAGCACTATCAATAAAATCTCTACTAATATCAACAACTAATTGATCATGATAATACATTCTTAAACGTTTATTAGCAGTGACATTAGCTACATGAGTAGTTCTAACATTTTCTTCTTCTGCATATCGTCTAAACTCTTCATAATTTTCTTTTGCGATTACTACTGCCATTCGCTCTTGTGATTCTGATATAGCTAATTCAGTTGGATTTAAACCTAAATATTTAACTGGAACTCTATCTAAATAAATATCTAAACCACTAGCTAATTCGCCAATCGCTACCGATACACCACCAGCTCCAAAATCATTACATTTCTTAATTAATTTAGTTACTTCTGGTCTTTTAAATAAATGTTCTAATTTTCTTTCTTCAGGTGCATTACCTTTTTGAACTTCTGAAAAACATTTCTCTAAACTTTGCTCATTATGTTCTTTACTAGAACCTGTAGCTCCCCCAATACCATCTCGGCCTGTTAAACCACCTAGTAATAAAACATAATCACCAGCTTCAGGGCTTAATCTAACAAAATCATTAGCGTTTACAGCCCCAACAACAGCCCCAACTTCAAGTCTTTTAGCTACATAATTTGGGTGATATATTTCTCTTACATGACCAGTAGCCAAACCAATTTGATTACCATATGATGAATAACCACTAGCGGCTTTTAAAGAAATAACTCTTTGGGGTAATTTATTAGGCATTGTATCTTTAACTAATGCATATATATTACCAGCACCGGTCACCCGCATAGCTTGATAAACATATGCTCTACCAGCAAGTGGGTCTCTTATAGCCCCACCTAAGCAGGTTGAAGCTCCACCAAATGGCTCAATCTCAGTTGGATGGTTATGAGTTTCGTTTTTGAATTGAATTAACCATTTTTCTTTTTTACCATTATTTTTTAAATTAACAAATATTGAACAAGCATTATTTTCTTCTGATTCTTCTAAATCATCTAAATAACCTTTAGCTTTTAATACTTTAGCTCCAATAGTAGCAAGATCCATTAGGCATAATGGTTTATTTTCTCTATTTAATTCTTTTCTTAATTTTAAATATTTATTATATGCTTTTTCTAAATCGTCTTTTAATGGCGAATTTACAAAAGAAACATCACTAAATCTTGTCATAAAAGTTGTATGACGGCAATGATCAGACCAATAAGTATCTAAAATCTTAAGCTCTGTTTCATAAGGATCACGGCCTTCATTGTTGAAATATTTAACAACTGTTTCTAAATCCGCACCAGACATAGCTAAATCATAATCTTTAACTGCTTTATTATAATCTTTAATTTCTCTAAAACCCGTAAGTATTTTCACTTCTTCAATTTCTTCATTTACATCAATAGATAAATTGTTTAAATCTTTTTCTCTAGCTTCAACTTTATTTATCAAATAATGTTTAATTCTAGCCATATTTTCGCTTGTTAATTCTTTATTAAACAAATATAATCTAGCACTTTTAATAACAACTTCACTATTAGGATCTATTAGTTTAAAACAACTAATAGCCGCATCAGCTCTTTGATCAAATTGACCAGGCAAATATTCAATAGCCAAGCTTTTATAATCACTAATATCTAACTTTTCATATACCCTATCAGTTACAACTTCACCTAATACTCCATATTTAGCTTTTTCTAATAACTCTTTTTCACAATTAAAAATATCATACAAATTGATTAATCGTAATTCCTTTAGATTTAAATTAAGGTTTAAATTTAAATCTGCTAAAACAGACTTTGTTTCAACTTCAAATCCCGGTTTCTTTTCTACATAAATTCGATAATTCATTTTATTCTCCTTCAAAAACCCTAGCATATTTTTTTAAATAATCTTCAGTTGTTAAATTAGTAAAAGTTATATGTGCCATCTTCCTTCTTGGCTTTAAATCTTTTTTATAATAATCATGAATATATACATCCTTTAGACCTTTAAATAAATCTAACTTATCATAATCTTCACTTAAAATGTTTTTCATAATTGTTGGTGATTGTAGTAAAGGTTCATCTAGTTTTTCTTTAGTTAAGAAAGCTACTAATAAATCATATTGACTTAAAGAACAACCTTCAATTGAATAATGGCCACTATTATGCGGACGTGGTGCCATTTCGTTAAAATAAAAATCATTTCCTTTAACGAAATATTCAATACATAAAATCCCATAAAAATTAGATGTAATCATAAAGTTATAAGAGGCTTCTTTTATCTTGGTAAAAATTGGTTCTTCTTTATCTACTATACTTAAATCTAAAATACCATTTTTATGTTTATTTATACTAATAGGTAAACTTACTACTTTAAAATTATCTCTAATCATAATAATAGAACATTCATAATCAAAATCTAAATATTTTTCTAAAATACCTTCCTTAGCTAAAACAACTTTATCTAGATCATTTATGTTCTTTATTAAATATTGGCCATGGCCATCATAACCTAAAGTTGTCGTTTTATATAAAACGGGTAAACCTATTTTTTCAATCCCTCTAATTAAATCTTCTTTATTTAAAACTTTATAATAAGGAACAGGCTTTAAGCCATGTTTAAAAGCATTATCTTTTTCTCTAATTCGATTTTGAGATATATATAGTGGGTTGATCCCCTCTGGCAAATTATAGTTTGCCATAATATAATCAAGCCCTAAAGCATCTATATTTTCAAATTCATATGTCAATACATCTACCTTAGAGCCAAGTTCTTTTAATTTTTTTAAATCATTAAAAGACCCTACAATAACCTCGTCACACACATACGAGGCACTACAAAAAGGATTAGGGTCTAAACAAATTGTTTTATGCTTTTTTCTTTTAGCAGCTTCAGCAATCATCATGCCAAGTTGGCCACCACCAATAATACCAATAGTCATAAATAAATCTCCTTATATAAATAAAGAGGACGATATAATCGTCCTCTACAAAACGCAAAAAGGATATACTATTGTATATCTGTCTTATAGTCCTAAAATTTACGGTTCTAGGGTAGAGACTTGCTAACCATATCATAGCTATTATATAAGACGCTATTATTTTATCACAAATCTTAACAATTGCCTATATCTAAAAATACATAAAAGGGTTTTCATCATAAAAAAACCTAGCTTAGATATAAAATGGTACTAGAAGTGCCCAGCAAGTTGAGTTTTTACTGTCAACTTACTATCCTTTCCTCTAGTACCATTTTAATAGCTAGGTTAAGTTTAAGTATATTAAATTATTAAGCTTTTCCTTCGTTTAATAGAATTCCATTACGCTTTTTAGTGCTGTTATAACCCACAACACCTGCAACAACAGCTCCTACAATTAAACCTAAGATAACACTGATTGCCGCATTAATGATTAATGATATACCACCAGTAGTATCAAGAATTGCAGCTTGACGATAATTAACTTCATTAATTCTGTTATATAATTCTACATATATAGAAGTATATGTTTTTGTTTCTTCACTAATTAATTGTCTTAATTCTTCTAATCTTGTTCCAAAAGCTATATCATCAGCAAAATCATTATCTGGATTATTAATCATCTTTAACATTTCTTCAATGTTTTCTAATTGAATATTATTTTCGGTTTGTTGAGCAATTAGTGCCGCTCTTTGATCAATTAGACCTTGAATAACTGATAAATCTACTAATTGAGTACCACTTGTAGAACCAATAATTTCATTTATTTGACTATTTAAATTATTTAATTGTTTATCAATATTTAAATTTTGATATGAAAGAGCTTTTTTACGATTCTCATATAGTGTATTGTAATAATTAATAGCTTCTTTATCTTCTACCCCATTAATTTTAACATACATATTAGCTTCAACTATATCTTCTAAATAATTGTAATTATAACGAGCTATTAAATCTGTTATTCTATTTCTTAATTGCGATAATGTGTATACACTAGAAGCAATTTCACTATTAACCCCATCATAAGTATTAAATGTAACATTACCATCTTCATCTTGTTGAACATAAATAGAAACATTACCAAATATTGAAATTAAATTATCATAACCTGAAGTTAGTAGATTAACTTGATCTTTAATATATGTTACTTCTTCTTTATATGTTTTAGAATCAACAGCATTAATTAAATTAATATCAAAAGTCAACGTATTTAAAAAAGCTTCATTTTTATTTAATGGTAAATTTATTAAATCTATTAAATAAGCTCTTGCTTGATCATCACTACTAAAACAATTTGCTGAAACTGTTATTTGATAATATTCATCTAACAATTCATTACTTTCTTCTTCAGTTTCTCTAACTTTAGTGATAGATATAGATTTAACTAAATTAGCTATATCTATATCATTATAAGCCTTATTTTCACTATTATCTTTAACTGTTTGTAAAACATCTTCTTTTACCAAATTATAAAAGTTAAAGTTTGTTCCATCTAAAAATTTATTATCTGAAAAATATGGTGTAGTACCATAATCAAAATTAACAACATAATTGGTTTTATTTTTACTAATGAAAAATATTGCTAAAAAAGAAATTAAAGCTACAACAACAAATATAATTAAACCAAGTATTTTCTTTTTCCAAATCCAAGAAAAAATTTCACCAATTGAAACACCTTCATCATTATTTAAAACTTTATCTTCGTTCATAGTAACCTCCAAACATAGATATTGTATTATAGCATAAACTTAAATAAATTAAAAGTTTTTGCTTATATTATTTCTTTAAAACCTTTAGTATAACATGAAAGTATAAATATATAAGGAACCATAAATAAAGGATTGAAGAAAGTATTATCAATCATTCCATGAACAAAACCATAGAATAATAAAATTAATAATTCTAATTTTCTTTCACCAGCATGTTTAAATATTCCAACCCCGGCTTCCACAAAATGATAAGCCATAAATATAACACCTAGTGTTCCGCAAGCCGCCATTGCTGTCATAAATGTGTTATGACACAATAATACGCCATCATTATTTATACCTGCCCCATAAAACTGTTCTGCAAATGGTGGCCAAGCTTCAAATAAATAACTTGGTGAACCACCAAATAAAATATGACTTGGTGTTTTATAAGTATAATCAATAATCCAACCCCAGAATATATCTCTACCTGTAACATCCATACCACGATCAAATAAACGATCTATACTAGCTTTTAAAGTTGGGATTGTAAAATATAAAATTAAAGCTGATAATGCTCCTAATATTATTAAAGAAAAGTAAATAACAAATTTATGTTTAAGTCTAATAACTATTAAATATAATAATAAGAAACACATTAAGAAGGTTGTAACTTGTCCTCCTCTTGAATCACCCATCATTATATATAAAATTAATAGGGCCATTATTATAAATGAGTCAACTCGTTTATAATTTTTGCTAAATATATAAGCTAAAAATGGTAAACAAAACTCAATTGCCATAGCCATTGTGTTCTTATCACACCAACCTATACGACTATATGGTTTTAAACTAAATTCACCTTCAAAGCCAGCTATAATAAGTTGTAGTAATAAATAAAGACCAAACACATAAAAAATGCGTTCAAATATTGAATTATCATTTTTATAATCATTCATATTGGTTATTAACACACTAAATAAAGCTAAAGCTATGATAGCTACTGAAGTTAAATAACCATATGATATATTATAATATTCTTGATAATCGATAAAAGCAGCTTCATTATAGAAAATATTTCTTACTAATGTAGCTAATAAGCAGATAATACCAAAACCTATTAAACTATAAGATATTATATTAATTTTAAATTTATCTTTATTAGGGGTTCTAATGTATCTAATTATATAGATAAGTAAACTTAATATTAAAGCTCCACCTACAATAAAGATTTGAATTGGTATAGAGTTAAAGAAAAAGAAATGTCTAAAACCCGTCATGCCAAAAGGTAAAAATATTAATAATGTTTTTATATCTTTTGTTAAAAATGGTGTTAAGACTAATAAACATGCCATACAAATATAGGTAATGTTTAAAGAATCAAAATACCAACCAAATATAGATATAAATGCTACTATACCTATATATATATAACTATGTGCAAATTTATCACATTTTTCATCAAATGTCATATTATCACCTCAAGTAGCTAAATTGTAGCACAATTATATAATAATAACAAACTAAATATTAATTGCTACATTATTTATCTATTTATATGCTCAAAAATTTACGTTAGTACACTAAGAAAAATTAATATTCCAAAATAATCCGATCATAGTCTAAATACTCACTAAAAAAGCATATAACATGAAATTTTTGTGTCCACTTTTCTTGACTAGTACAATTGAAGGATTAGCGAGAGCTGATAAAAATAAGTATCCAATATTAACCGGTGGTGAAGCTGAAAATACAGAAAATTTAAAAAGAGAAATTTTGAAATTA
>CASFCK010000006.1 GCA_949293265.1 uncultured bacterium | reverse complement strand
AGCAGATTGGTAGAATCTGCTTTTTATTTTTTTATTCTATTTTACGTTTTTATTATTTTTCAATATATTTTTAAGGAGGTGCATTTTATTTTTAGCTTTTTACTTTATTCTTGTCATAAAGATTTAAAACCAGAAGATGAAATTATTAAAGATGGTTTAGTATATGAAGTTATAGATTTATCTACGCCTAGATTTGATCTACCAGTTTTTGAAAAAAAACTAACTATTATTATCATGGCTATTATTACTATGATATGACATTAGAACAGGAATATAGTAAACTTAAACCTTATAATTATAATAATCCTTATGATATGAATAAAACAAATGATACCCTATCTGAAGCTTTTACATCATATTATATTTATGAAGGATATGCATCTTCCCACGAGATAGATAAAGCTTTAATTCTTACAAATTACACTAAGGATAACAAAGATAATATTACAACTTTAACTTTTAATAATAATCTTAATTTAGGTGATGCAATTATATATAATAGTGAAATTAAAGATTTATATAAGCCGTTAATATATAATTCTTTAGTTCATGATATTCATTGTAATATGGCTGTAAAATATAATGATATGTTTTATATAAACCCTAATACTTCCATCCAATGTTATCCGCTATATGTAAAAGATATTAATTCTTTAACTAATTATTTTATTAATACTTATGAATTAAGTTTACTTGATAAATATTATTATAAAGATGATTATCATATAATTAAATTACTTGAATTGGCAGATAATATTAAACTTAATTTTATAAAAGTTGAAGGAGAATTATAGTTTTAATCTTAAAATAATACTAAGATTTTATAGCTCATTAAAAGAGCCTAGGATTGTTTTCCCTAGGCTCTTTTATCTTTTTTAGTTATCATCATACATGTTTTCAAAATCATCCATGTAATCATTATATTTATCTTCATCAAAGTCATCATCTTCATGATAACGTTCTAAGATATCACCATTTTCATCATGTTCTAGATCGTCATCATCTTCGTCTTCGTCATCATCATAATTTTCATCATCTTCATCGTAGTTGTCTTCATACTCTTCTTCTTTTTCTTCGTCGTCTTCATCAAATTTAAGAATATCTTCATCTTCTTCATCTTCTTCAACTACATTGAATTCAGATCCATCTTTATCGAACATTTCTAGTGATTGTCTTTCTTTTAAATCCCATTCTTCATCGCCCATATAAACGAATAAAGAACTAGTTGTTATATCTAGATATAGTTGTATTTTATTTTCATTTTCTGAATCTACTAGACCTTTTGCTTCTAATGCTTGTTGCATTAGGTCGTTTATTTTCATTTTTCCGTTATGATTTTTTAGTATGTCTTCTGCTACACTTAACATTGACATGTCTTGGTAATTTGCCATTTTACCCCTCCAATTGTTGTATATTTTAATTTATTTCGTTTGATTTTTCAAGGAATTTAAGCCAAATTTTGTGATTTGATATTATTTTTTTGTTTGCATAAAGCTTATATTTAATAAATATTCCTTTTTGGGCTATTAATAATTCATCTGTATATATTTCAAATTCTAAATTAAAATTTAAATCATCACTATATGTGGTTTTTGTAAATTTGTTTTTTACAAATTTTAATTCTTGTTTAATCTTTTTATTTCTAATACAATGAATTTCGTTATCTAGAAGAATAAATGTAGTATTAAATTCATCATCTAAACTAATTAGATTTTTATTTTTAGTAAAATTTAATGTTTTTTTAATAATTTCTTCATCAATACAAGAAACAAACTCTAATTTCATTTGTAATCTATTCTTCCTTCTAATGCTTTAAGTAAGGTCATTTGATCTGCATATAATAAATCCCCACCAACAGGTAGACCATAAGCGATACGTGAAACTTTAATGTTTGGATATTCGTTTAATAATTCTTTGATATATCTAGCTGTTGTTTCACCTTCAAGAGTCGCATTAGTTGCTAAAATAATTTCTTTAATATTTTCATTTTTTAATCTTTCTAATAATCCATCAATAAAAATATCCTTAGCACTTATACCTTTTGAAAAGGAAATAGATCCACCTAAAACATGGTAAAGTCCATTATAAGAATCTATTTTTTCAATACTTAAAACATCTCTAACATTTTCTACAACTAAAATTGTACTTTCATCTCTTGTTATATCTTGACAAATTGGACATAATTCATCTTCTGCTAAATTACCACATATTTTACAATGTTTAACTTTATTTTTTACTTGTTCTAAATTATTGATAAATTCTTCTACATCAACTTGATTCATGTTATCTAAAACATAAAAAGCATATCTTTCAGCTGTTTTTCTACCTACTCCTGGTAATTCAGCAAAAGAATCTATTAAATTTAAAATACTTTGAGGGTATTTAAGCATTATAATATGCCACCAAGCATGCTAGCATAAGGTCCCATCATTTTAGCTGTGGCTTCTTCTATTTGTTTAAGAGCATCGTTATAAGCAGATGTTAAAGCATCTTCAATCATTTCAATGTCATCTTTACTTTCAAATGCATCTTTATCGATTGTTACTTTTAACACTTCATGTGTGCCTTTCATTTCTACTTTACAAACTCCACCTGAAGTTCCAACAAATACTGTTTCTTGAATTTTTTGTTGAGCTTCTTGTAACTCTTTTTGCATTTTTCTTATTTTTCCCATCATTGCTGCATTCATATTTTTTTACTCCTTTATTTCTAATTGATCGCCAAAGATGTCTTGTAATTTATTTATTATTGGATCATCTTCTTTTATATCTTCTTTTTTAATTGGCTTTTTAACGTTTATTATTATATTGTTTAATATCGGTTTTTCAATACCTAAATCATATTTATTTTTATAATCTGTAACTATTTTTTTCCAAGTATCTTGGGGTAGCGTTATAATTTTTTCTATTGACTCAATTTGTTTATGAATTATTTCATACATTTGAATATAATTTTCATATTTCATTACACGATTACAAAAACCTTCATCTTTTAAAACAAAGATAATTGCTTTATCTGATACAGCTACAATTTTACCATGTTCAAGTATTGAAATAGCTAAAACATCTTGATATTTAATTTTTAAAAGTGGCCATTCTTTATTAAATTTTTCTCTTGTTTCTTTTGAAGCATTATTTAATATTTCATTAATTTCTTCAATTGAAACTAAGTCTTCTGTTTGTTCAAGTTGTTTAATATTTGTAGGTACAACCTTAATTTCTTCTTTAACTGGTCTTTTGTTTAATTCTGCTTGAATATTAGTTATGGTTGCTTCTAAATATTTAATTTGATCTAATATTGAATTTTCTTGTTGATTTTTTTCATCACACATTTTTAAAATACATAAATCTAAAAAGGGTCTTTTTTGATTAGAAAATTTCATTTGATTTATTGTTTCATTTAATAATTTTAACCAACTAAATATTAAATTTTTACCAATGTTTTCTATTGTGCTTTTGAAATCTTCTGTTTTAAATATTTGTTTATTAGTATCATAAATACCATTTTTAAAAAGAAGTACATCTCTTAAAAACAACATTAAATCATCACAAATTTTATTAATTTCTTTGCCATTATTATATAGTTTTGTAATATAATCTATCGCTTGTTCAGATTTGTTTTCAATTATTAATTTTAATAAATTTAATAAATCTGCATTTGATACATTACCTGAAACTTCGTAAACATCTTCAATACTGATTTTTCCATCTGCAACATAAGAAATTACTTGGTCTAATAATGATAATGCATCGCGCATACCACCTTCTGCTAAATTAGTTATTTCTTCAATTGCTTCTTCAGTTATATTTATATTTTCTTCTTTGACAATTTCACTTATTCTATTAAAAATTCCTTCATTAGATATAGCTTTAAAATCAAATCTTTGACATCTAGATAAAATAGTTTCCGGAATTTTATATGGTTCGGTTGTACATAAAATAAAAACTACATATTTAGGTGGTTCTTCTAACGTTTTTAACAAAGCATTAAAAGCAGCATTTGATAACATATGTACTTCATCTATAATATAGACTTTATATCTCGACATTGATGGTAAAAATTTAACGCTATCTCGCAAAGCTCTAATATCATCAGCACCATTATTTGAAGCCGCATCTATTTCTATGACATCCGGATTTGTTCCATTTAAAATAGCCTTACAAGATTCACATTCTAAACAAGGATTTATAGTTGGACCTTCTTGACAATTTAGAGCTTTAGCTAAAATTTTAGCTAACGTTGTTTTACCTGTTCCTCGTGGTCCACAAAATAAATAGGCATGGGCTACTTTATTATTATTTATTGCATTTTCTAAAGTTTTTACTATAGCTTTTTGATCAACCACTTCAACAAATGTTTGGGGTCTATAAGCTCTATAAAGTGCTATATATGCCATATTTTACCTCCTATACTAAAGCGTATGAATATCTTATTCCATCTTGATCTAATTTAGAGTAATATATCAAATAAACGCTTGGACTAGCCATAATATCTAATACTGTAGTTGCTAAACCATCATAATTAAAATTTATATTTACATATTCATATGATCTTTCTATTAAATCAGAACAATATTTTTTATTTTTAACATTAAATATAAAAGTATAATTATATTTTTGACCAAAATAACCCATACCATTATTAAAGGCTTTAAATCTATTTTCAATACTTGTATCTACTCTATATACCATAAATTCACTATAATAACCACTGTAAAAACTATTTGAATCTTCTTTTGTTGCGGTTATATTGCTACCAAAACCGGTAATTTCAAAACTATCTCCAAGTGAAAAATCTATACCTTCACTTTCATAAGGAAAAGCACATAAAGCGGCATGTCCTCCTACATAATAGGTTATACCTTCATAGATAATTGGTATTTCTATAGCTGCCGTTTTAGCACAAATTATATCACCTGGGCTTCCAGGATACATTTTACCATTAATTTGTGAATAGCTTGGTAAATCTAATTTTCTTTCACTTTTTACTTCATAATATTTACTTTTATCTGTACTTTTTTCACTTATATAGGTAGCCTTATCAACAAACTGTTTTACTGTTAAATCTATTTTAATATTTTCAGCTGTAGCACCTAATGTTGCCCAAATAACAAAAGCTAATAAAGCTACTAAAATCAAACTCATTATTTTTTTCATACGTTTATTATAGCAAATTTTTAATTTAAATTATAGTTTATTTTTAGTTTCATAAAAAAATCTAAAAACCTTTTTTGGTTTTTAGACTTTACTTATAATTTTGGTTTAATTACAACTGCTCTTTCAGCGCCTTCGCCTTCAGATTCAGTATAAACATCACGCCAAGAAGCTAATTTTTCATGAATTATATGACGTTCATATGAATTCATTGGACTAAGTTTTGCTGGTATTTTAGTTTTAGCTACTTCTTTAGCTGTTTTGGTAGCTAATATTTCTAGTTTTCTATCTTTACTAGATTTATATGAACCAATATCTAATGTAATAATTAATTTTTCTTTAGAATAATTATTAATTAAATTTCTTACTAAAGTTTGTAAAGCTTCTAAACATTTACCATCATGTCCTATTAAAAGTGGGTTTTCAGAACTTTCTACTATATAATGTATTTCTTTTTCCCCGCCAATAGTACGAGTTTCAATTTGATATTTAATATCCATAGCTTTTAAAATGTTTTCGATATACCTTCTACCTTCTAAAGCTAAATTAACATCAATTAAAGCTTCACAATTTAAGCCTTCAGCTATTTCACCTAAAACATTAATAAATATTTTATTTGCTGGTACTCTTAATATTTCTTGAGCTTTTTCCATTACTTCTTGTTCTGTTTTACCTACTACTTGAATTTGTTTTTTCATCCTAATAAATTCTCCTTTTTCATTTTGTAATAAGCTCTCTCATTCATTTTTCTACCGATATATGATTGGAAAATTTGATATATAGCACCAATTAACCAATAAATACCTAAAGCTGTTGAACTTAAAGCTATAAAGAAGAACATAACAATCATTACAATATTCATGATTCGCATTTGTCTTGCTTGATCGTTACCTTTTGGATTATAAGTTGTTTTCTTAACATATGAAGGCTTTCTTTGGGCTAATTTCTGACTTAAGAATGTAATACCTGCATATAATAAAGCTATAACCACACAAAGAATTCGGTCTTTCATTTCACCTGATGTTACAGATGTACCATTTAATTCAAAGAAACCAAATAATTTAGTGTCTGCTAAAGCAAACTTACCAAAACTTTCTACTAATACACCATTACCTGAATCTACAATTTGAGTTAGATTTATTCTTCTAACAACTTCATACATTGCTACGAAAATTGGAAATTGTAAGAACATTGTGAACATACAGCCAAGTGGATTAAATTTGTATTTTTTATACAATTTCATCATTTCTTGACGCATCATTTGTTGACTTGCTTCATCTTTTCTAAAAGCATACTTTTTTTGTAATTTATCTAATTCAGGTTGCATTACTTGCATTTTTACTGATACACTATTTTGTCTAGAATAAATAGGCCAAGCTACAGTTCTAATAATAATTGTAGTGAATATAATACCCCAAATATAAGAATTACCTAAACCCTTACCAATATTTGAACATAACCAGGCAAAAGGATAAGACAAAATAGATACTGGCCAACCCCAAAAACCATCCCAAAAATTTTGAAATTGGAATTCAGCTCCCCAGTTTGTGTATACTTTAGCATACCAATAATCGGCACTTGTACGACAACTTGTAAGACCTAACATTAAGAAAACAACAAGAAAAATAGCCGTGATTTTTAACCAATTTTTATATAGAAATAATTTCACTGTTTTTCTCCTTTTGTTATAATTTTATTTATTGATTTAAAAAATATCTCCATTAGTTCTTGATAATTTAAATCATTAATTTTAGGTTTTGCAATTAAGAAAAAATCAAAATTTTTATTTATTTTTTTAAAATATTCTAAAAACAAACTTCTAAGTCTTCTTTTAACTTTATTTCTAACTACTGCATTACCTATTTTTTTTCCTACACTTATCGCATATCGAAAATGGCTGGTTTCAGAATTTTTTAATATAAATAATCTAAAATATTCATTGTTTATACTTATTTTATTATTAAGTACATTTCCTATTTCTTTATTTTTCTTTATGCGAAATTCTTTTTTCATAGAACTCCTTATAAATAAAAAAGGACAACAAAAAAATATATATTTTCTAGTTGTCCTGGTATATTTTATTTATTAAGTTTTAAACAGCTAATACTTTTCTACCTTTTTGACGACGACGTGCTATAACCTTACGACCATTTTTGCTAGCCATACGAACACGGAATCCATGAGTAACTTGTCTTTTACGTTTATTAGGTTGATATGTTCTTTTCATTAATATAACCTCTCTTTCTTTTTGAAACCATGCTTGATAATGATAACAAAATTAAAAGATGGTGTCAAGTTTAAATTTGTTTTTTTAGAAAGAAAAATAGTTACTTTATTATGATTTATTTACCACAATTAAGAAAGTGATAAAATTAATAAATCTAAATTAAATAAACCAAGTAATAAGGATAATTAGTAATATTATCAACAATAGATATATTATTACTCGTTAGTTTAATTCCTTCTTTATTTAAATATTTATCATTATTAATAACTTCATTTAAAGATTTAGTTCTTCCACTTCTAGATTTAACTTCAATAAGTACTATTTCACCATTTGTTTTGATTATAAAATCAATTTCTAAACCTCTACTTTTACTAAAATAATATAATTTTTTATAAATGAATCAGCAATTACATTTTCATATATAGCACCTTTATAAATTCCTAAATTACCTATTAAAATATTATAAATTTCATCTTCTTCTAACATTGATACAAAAAGTCCTGTGTCATTAACATATATTTTAAAATGATCAACTATTTTATTTTCTTTAGCTAATTGATTAGGAATAGAATTATATACTTCTAATATTTTAGTTAATTCTTTGATATCTTGATATTCTTTTTCTAAAGAATTTAAATGTTTAGCAAAATCATCTTTATATTATTCTAATTTATAGTTTCAAAATTGAAATAATAATAATTTAAAAAACAAAAAAAGTGGATTATTTTTTTTAAATGTGGATAAGTTTTCCACATTAAAAATGATT
Organism: uncultured bacterium; assembly: GCA_949293265.1. Taxonomy (GTDB): domain Bacteria; phylum Bacillota_I; class Bacilli_A; order Acholeplasmatales; family Anaeroplasmataceae; genus CALUXS01. The sequence continues at coordinate 69,844 of CASFCK010000006.1, read as the reverse complement.
GTGGATATGTTGATAAACATAGTTTTTTCTTTTAAAATATAGGTTTTTTACAATAGTTATCCACAATTTTGTCATTTTTTTCTCATTTTTAATAAAGTTATCCACATTTTTAGGTGGATAACTTTATGTTGATAATCTTTATTTTTATGCTAATATATCTTCACGATAAAGTTAAAACGGGGTGGTTATATGCAAAATACCTATCAAGAATTATGGCAAAAAACAAAAAACATTTTAGCCAATGTTTTAGCGGATTCAACATTTGATGATACTTTTTCTAATGTTGATGAAGTAATAAAATTTCAAAACAATATAATCTATGTCTTAGTTCCTAATAATTATATTAAAACTAAGATAAATCATATGTATAGTGAGAAAATAAATGAAATATTAAATAGTTTAACTCCTGAAAAAGTTAAATTTAAATTTGTTTGTGAAACTGAAATTAATGATACCCCAACTATTATTACTACTAATAATAGATTGTACTTAAATCATTTAAATGAAAATCATAGTTTTGAATCTTTTGTTGTTGGTGATTCTAATAATTTTGCTTATCGTATTTGTTTAAACGTTGCCGAACAACCTGGTTTTATCGCAAACCCACTTTATATATTTGGTGGGGTAGGACTTGGTAAAACGCATTTAATGCAAGCTATAGGTAATTATATATTAGATAAAGATTTAAATAAAAAAGTATTATATGTTCAGGCAAATGATTTTATAGTTGACTATTCTAAAGCTACTCAAATCGGTAGTATGACCGCTTTTGATGAAAAATATGATAATTTAGATTGTCTTTTAGTCGATGATATTCAAATGTTAGAAATAGGTAAAAAGTCTCAACAAGAATTTTTTAAATTGTTTAATGATTTAATCAATAGAAAAAAACAAATAGTAATAACAAGTGATTGTCCAGCTAATCAATTAAAAGGAATAATGGAACGTTTAACTTCTAGATTTTCTCAAGGAATGACCGTTGATATTAAACACCCTGATTTAGAACAAAGAGTTAATATATTAAAACGTAAAGCTGCTGAATTAACTGTTAAAAAAATTCCTGATGATGTCTTATATTTTATAGCTCAAAACTTCACTGATAATATAAGAGAGTTAGAAGGCGCTTTAAATAGAGTTATAGGTCATAGCGATGTGTGTAATTATGATAATATTACCTTAGAAAAGGCTGCTGATGCTTTAGAAGCTTTAATTGCTTATAAGAAAAGTACGGAAGGTAGTAAAGAAAATCATGAAAATTTACTTAGTGTTATAGCTGATTTTTATAATATTACCGTTAATGACTTACTTTCAACTAAACGTAAACAAACCTTTGTCTTACCACGCCATATAGCTATGTATATTTTAAAACAACATTATGATTATCCTTATACTAAAATAGGAGTTATTTTAGGAAATAGAGATCATACAACAATAATGAATGGTTGTAGTAAAATTGAATCAGAAATTAAAACTAATAAAGAATTGAGTATGGCAGTTGATACAATTTTAAAAAAAGTGAATAAGTAAAAGTTATCTACTTTTTTATTCACAGTAAATATGGTATAATTTAGGACGTAACTAAAAGAAATTTTAGACTTATCCACATATCCACAATCATAATAATAATAACAATATAATAATTAATAAATAATAAAGCGGAGGCAAATATGAATTTTACAATTGATCGAGAAATTTTATTAGATAAATTATCAATAATCAGTCATGGTTTATCTGTAAAATCACCAATGAAAGTAATGGAAGGTATAAAAATAGATGTAACAGAACAAGACTTATTCTTAACTGCTTCTAATTCTGATATATCTATTGAAATATTAGTAAAAGATAGTTCTTTAGTAATTCAAGAAAGTGGTAAAACTGTAGTTCCAGGTAAAACTTTTATTGACTTGATTAAAGCTTTTGATTCTCGTAAGATTACTTTCTTTTTAATTGAAGATAAAATGTTAATGATTAAAGCAGATCGTAAAGAGTATAGAATAAATATAATGGATCCTAATGATTATCCTCCAATTGATTTTGTAACTTTAGAAAATCCTTTTAAAATTAATTGTTTAGATTTAAAAAAGGCAATTGAAGAAACAGTTTTTGCCTGTGCTAATAATAATAAAAATCCAATGTTATTAGGTGTTAATTTAAAAAATAACGCTAATAAATTAGTTTTAACTGCTACTAATAGTTATAGATTAAGTTTAAAAACAATTGATGTTGAAACTTATGATCCTTTTGAAATTACAGTACCTGCTAAATCTTTAGATGAATTAGAGAAAGTTTTAGAAAGTTATGAAGAAAGTTTACCAATTGAGCTATATTTGTCTAAAAATAAATTATTAGCTAAATTTAATGATGTCTTATTCCAAACAAGATTATTAGATGGTAATTTCCCTGATACTTCTAATGTTTGTCCTAAGGAAAAAGATATGAAAGTAATTATTAGATTTAATAAAGAAGAATTACAAACAGCTTTAAATCGTATTGCTATCTTATCACCTGTTGAAGCGGCTAAAGAAAAAGAAATAACATTTAATGCTGTTGTCTTAAAAATAGATCAAAATTACGAAGTTGAATTATCTAGTGCTAATGTTCAAGGTGCTGGTAAAGAAATTATTATTCCAATTGACACTAAAGCTTACGCTCCATTAGTTATAGGTTTTAGTTCTAAATATTTATTAGATGCTTTAAAAGTTTTATCTGGTAATGAAGTTGAAATATTATTTATTGATGGTGCTAAACAATTTGTTTTAAGATCTATTTCAGATAATACTTTAACAGAAATTATTTTACCATTTAGACTAGATAATTAGAGAAAAAGTAAATTATATTTAAGTTTAAATAAAGGCTTTTAAGCCTTTTTTTTCTTGGCATGTATATTTAATCATTTTACTACTTCTTTTTAAATATAGCTTTAAAAATAGCCTTAAATATGATATAATGTCAAAGGTTGGTGAAAAAATGAAAGAAATTAAGTTAAAAGGAGAATATATAACATTAGGCCAATTATTAAAGTTAAATGGCATTGTTTATAGTGGTGGAGAAACGAAAGAATTTCTTTTAAATAATCAAATCATGGTAAATGATGAATTAGAAAATAGAAGAGGCCGAAAATTATATATAAATGATGTAATAAAAGTTAATAATTTAATTTTTAAAATCGTATGATTAATAGTATAAGACTTGTTAATTTTAGAAGTTTTAAAGATAAAACCTTTAGCTTAAATAATAATCTAGTTATTTTTATTGGTAATAATGCTGTTGGTAAAACTTCGGTTTTAGAAGCTATTTATTATCTTTGTACTACTAAATCTCATCGAACTAATAATTATTTAAATTTAATTAGTTATGATCAAGATAATGCATATGTAATTATTAATTTTAATGAAAATATTTATAAAATTGTTTTAAACAAAAAAAATAAATTATATTTTATTAATAATAAAGAGATTAATAGAATTAAATTTATTGGTCAAATTAAAACTATTATTTTCTCTCCTTATGATCTTAATTTAGTTAATGGTAGTCTAAGTGATAAAAGAAAATTTCTAGATTTAAATATTTCTTTGTTAAATAATGATTATTTAAAGAAAATGTTAATATATAAAAAAATATTAAGAAAAAGAAATGAAATATTAAAATCTAAAGTAATAGATAATATTTTACTTAAAGTCGTTACTGATAGTCTTATTCCTTATACAAAATATATTAATGAAATTAGAAATAAATTTATTATTAAATTAAATAATTATTTAAAAGAAATATGTGAATATTTAAAAATTGAAGAAATAAAAATTATAAGTGATATTAAAAATATAGATTATGATAATTTTTTAAATAAAGATATTTATTATAAGACTACAACTTGGGGACCACATCGTGATGGGTTTAATATATTTATCAATGATAAAGAATTAAAAACTTATGGATCACAAGGTCAAATAAAATTGGCAGTTATAGTCATAAAATTAGCATTATATGAAATAATAAGAGAAAAAAATAAACCAATCTTATTGTTAGATGATATATTTGCTGAATTAGATAAAGAAAAGCAAATAAAATTAGTTAATTATTTAAATAATTATCAAACTATTATTACTACTACTTCTTTAAATGAAATACCGGAAGATTTATTACAAAAAGCTTTAATTATTAAACTTAGAAAGGATGATATTAATGACTAATGAAGAATTAAAAGCAGAAGCTAGTTATAATGCGACGAGTATTGAACTTGTTGAAGGTATAGAACACGTAAGATTGCGTCCTGGTATGTATATCGGTTCAACAGGTCCAATGGGATTACATCATTTAGTATGGGAAATTGTAGATAATTCAATTGATGAAGCTTTAGCTGGATTTGCTAGTCATATTGAAGTTGAGTTATTAAATGATGATGTTATTACAGTTACGGATGATGGTAGAGGAATGCCAGTTGATATTCATCCTAAAACAGGAAGACCTGCGGTTGAAGCTATTTTTACAGTTTTAAATGCTGGTGGTAAATTTAATAATAATACTTATAAGACTTCTGGTGGTTTGCATGGTGTTGGGGCTAGTGTTGTTAATGCCTTATCAGAATGGTTAGAAGTTTATATTAGTAGAAATGGTAAATTATATAAACAAAGATATGAAAGAGGACATACTGTTTCAAATTTAGAAATTATAGGTGATAGTGACCATACTGGTTCTAAGGTTGTTTTTAAAGCTGATAAAGAAATATTTAAACAAGGAACACATTATGATTTTGATACTTTAAATAATAGAGTTCAACAATTAGCATTTTTAAATAAAGGCTTAAAAATGACAATTAGAGATAAAAGAGTTGAGCCTAATGTTGAATTTGTTTATTGTTATGAAGGTGGTCTTATTGAATATGTTAAGTATTTAAATCAAGGTAAGACTTTAATAAATCAAAATGTTGTTTATTGTGATAAACAAACAGAAAATGATATAACTATTGAAATAGCAATGCAATATGACGATGGTTATCAAACTAATATTTATTCTTTCACTAATAATATTAAAACTACTGAAGGTGGTTATCATGAAGATGGTTTTAAATTAGCATTGCAAAGAGTTATATCTAATTATGCTAAAGAAAACAATTTATTAAAGAAAGATGAAGTAATATTAGGTGAAGATACAAGGGAAGGTTTAACAGCTATAATATCTATTAAACATCCTCATCCTGAATTTGAAGGCCAAACAAAAACTAAATTAGGTAATAGCGAAATAAGGCCTTTAGTAAGCCAAATTTTTGGAGAAGTATTAGAGGAATTTTTAGCTGAACATCCGGAAGAAGCTAAAGCAATAATTGCTAGATGTGTTTTAGCAAGTAATGCGAGAATTGCGGCAAGAAAAGCTCGTGAAGCTACAAGAAGAAAATCACCATTAGATAGCTTAGGCTTTGCTTCTAAATTAGCAGATTGTAGATCTAAAGACCCAGCTAAATCAGAATTATATATAGTCGAAGGTGATTCAGCCGGTGGTAGTGCTAAAGATGGTAGAGAGTCTGAATATCAAGCTATATTACCTCTTCGTGGTAAGGTATTAAATGTAGAAAAAGCTAGATTAGATAAAGCTTTAGCTAATAAAGAAATATTATCTTTAATTCAAGCAATTGGTGCTGGTATATCTGATGATTTTGATATTAGTAAAGCAAGATATCATAAAATAGTAATTATGACCGATGCCGATGTTGATGGTGATCATATTTGTATTTTATTACTTACTTTCTTCTATCGTTTTATGCCTAAATTAATTGAAAATGGTTATGTTTATGTAGCAAAACCACCATTATATAAAGCTGAATATGGAAAAACGGTAAAATATTGTTATTCTGATGAAGAACTTGAAGAATATAAAGCAACACTTCCAGGTAAGAAACTAGCAATTCAACGTTATAAAGGTCTTGGTGAAATGGATGCTGAACAATTATGGGATACAACAATGGATCCGGCAGTTAGAACTTTAACTCAAGTTGAACTAGATGATGCAATGCTAGCAGATAGAATGTTTAGTATGTTGATGGGTGATGAAGTTGAACCAAGAAAGAAATTTATTCAAGATAATGCTAAATATGCAGCTAATCTTGATTTCTAGAGGTGGATTATGAATCATGATAATAAGGAATTTTTAGAAGCGGAAAACCAAGAAGTTGACCGTATTGAAAAACTAAATATTAATGAAAAATTACAAAAATCTTTCTTATCTTATGCGATGAGTGTAATTATCTCTAGAGCTTTACCAGATATTAGAGATGGTTTAAAACCAGTTCAAAGAAGAATAATTTATGGTATGAATGAAATGGGTGTTTATGCTAATGTAGCGCATAAAAAATCAGCTCGTATCGTTGGTGATGTTATGGGTAAATATCACCCTCATGGTGATTCTTCTATTTATGATGCGATGGTAAGAATGGCTCAACCATTTAGTTATCGTTACCCATTAGTTGACGGACATGGTAACTTTGGTAATATAGATGGTGATGGTGCTGCCGCAATGCGTTATACTGAAGCGAGAATGTCAAAAATTGCTGCTGAAATGGTAAGAGATATCGATAAAAACACTGTTGATTTTATTGATAATTATGACGGAACTGAACGAGAACCAGTTGTTTTACCTTCTCGTATTCCTAATTTACTTGTGAATGGAACAACAGGTATAGCTGTTGGTATGGCTACTAATATTCCACCTCATAATTTAGGCGAAGTTATTGATGGTATTGTAGCTTTAATTCATAACAAAGAAATTACCGTTGAAGAATTAATGAAATATATAAAAGGCCCAGATTTCCCTACAGGAGGCCAAATTTTAGGGTTATCAGGTCTTTATAAAGCTTATACTTCTGGTAATGGAACTATAGTTATAAGATCTAAGGCTGATATTGAAACAAATGTAAAAACAGGTAAATCTTCTATTGTTGTTACAGAGATACCATATATGGTAAATAAAACTAAATTGATCGAAAGAATAGCTGAAATAGCTAAAAATAAAATAGTAGAAGGTATAACTGATATTAGAGATGAATCTAATCGTAAAGGAATTAGAATAGTAATTGAATTAAGAAAAGATGTTAATGCTGAAGTAATGCTTAATAATCTTTATAAATATACCCAACTTCAAACAAGTTATGGTATGAATATGATTTGTCTTGTTAATAATGCTCCTAAGGCAGTATCTTTAAAAGAAGCTTTAGATGAATATTTAAAATTCCAAGTTGAAATTATAACAAGAAGAACTAAATTTGATTTAGATAAAGCACTAGCAAGATTACATATTTTAGAAGGTTATATCATTGCTCAAGATAATATTGATGAAATAATTAAAATAATTCGTGAAACTAATGATGGTACTGAAAAAGAAAAATTAATCGCAAGATTTAATTTAACAGATATTCAAGCCACTGCTATTTTAGATATGCAATTAAGAAGATTATCTGGTTTAAATAGAGAAAAAATATTACAAGAACAAGCTGATCTTAATGTTCAAATCGAAGAATATCAAAAAATACTTAATTCAGATGATATTAAATTAGAAACAATTGAAAAAGAATTATTAGAAATTAAAAATAAATATGCTGATGATAGAAAATCTGAAATTAATCTACATGCGGATTTAAATATTGAAAATGAAGATTTAATTCCTCGTGAAGACGTAATTATAACTATTACTTCTTCTGGCTATGCTAAACGTATGAAACAAGATGTTTATAAAGTTCAAAACCGTGGCGGAGTCGGAATAACTGGTATAAAAACTAAAGAAGATGATGATGTTTGGAAGATCATTCCTACTTCTACACATGATTACTTATACTTCTTTACTAATTTAGGTCGAGTTTATGCTATAAAAGCTTATCAAATACCAGAATCAAGTCGTCAAGCTAAAGGTAGTCCGATCGTTAATTACATAACATTTAAAGAAAATGAAAAAATTGCCACTATAACTTCAATCCCAACAAATGAAAATACCTATAAATATTTATTCTTTGTTACAAAAGAAGGTATCGTAAAAAGAACCGATATCGAAGAATTTAAAAATATTAGAACAAACGGTAAATATGCAATCACTTTAAGAGAAGGTGATGAATTATTTGATGTTGCCTTAACTGATGGAAACAAAGAAATAGTATTAGGCTGTTCAAGTGGTAAATCAATTAGATTTAAAGAAGATGAAGTAAGATCAATGGGTAGATCAGCTAGTGGTGTTACTGGTATGCGTTTCAAGCAAAACGATGATTATATAGTAGGTATGGCTGTAATAGATTCAGATAGTAGTGAAATATTAGTCGTTACAGAAAATGGTTATGGTAAGAGAACAGATGCCAGTGAATATCGATTACAATCTCGTGGCGGTACAGGTGTAAAAGCTTTAAATGTAACAGAAAGAAATGGTAAGCTTGTAACTTTAACAGCTGTTAATGATAATAAAGATTTAATTATTACAACAGATAAAGGTGTAAATATAAGAATTAGAATAAAAGATATTTCCGTTACAGGTAGAGCTGCTCAAGGTGTTAAATTAATTAGATTAAAAGATGAACAAAGTATTTCTACTATTGCGGTAATTGATGCATTAGAAGAAGAAGATTTAGAGTAATCTTCTTCTTTTTTTAAAAGGTTAATATGGAAAAAATAGCAGTTAGAGAATTAGCATACTTTGTTTATCAAGAAGGTAATTTGACTAATAAAAATAATTTTAATCAAAGTACTGAAGATGGTAAGTATATTCATCAAACTAGACAAAGCGAATATGACGAGAGTTGTATTAAAGAATATTATATTCAAGAAATCATTGAGTTTGAAAATCAAAAATATCAAATACATGGTTATATTGATGGTCTATTAAATAATGAAACAAAAATTGAGGAAATTAAAACCACTAGTGAACAAATCTATAGTGAAAGCTTTAAAGAAAAAAGTGAACATTTAGCTCAATTAAAAATCTATGGTTATTTATTTTTATTAAGAACAAAAAAAGAAGACATAGAATTAAATTTATTATATATAGAAAGAGAAACTTTAAGACGGAGAACATTTAAATATCGCTTAAATTTTAAAGATTTAGAATTGTTTTTTTATGACACTTTAAAAGAATACATCACCTTTTTAAAATTTATAAATGAAATCGAAAAAAATCGCATAATATCAGCAAAAAACATTATTTTCCCGTATTTAAAAATAAGAGAAGGACAACAACAAATATTAGACTTTTTAGAAGAAAACTTATTAAATAATACCTTTAATTTTATCTTAGCTCCAACTGGCATAGGTAAGACAGTAACAAGCCTATATGTAGCTGTTAAAAAAATGATCGAAAAAAAAGATAAGATCTTCTTTTTAACAGCTAAAACAAGTGGTAAAAACATAGCTAAAGATACTATGCAAGCTTTAATTAATAAAGGTTATAAAGGTAAGAGTTTAATACTAACAGCTAAGCGTAAAATATGTTTAATAAATAAAGAAAGTTGTGATCCTGACAATTGTCCCTTTGCAAAAGATTTCTTTAAAAAATTAAAACTAGCTACTTTAGATATTTTAAAAACTGAAGATTTAATAGATGATAAAAAAATTATTAATTATGCTACTAAATATCAATTATGTTCTTTCGAGTTTTCTCTACATCTATCTTTATATGTTGGGGTTATAATTTGTGATTATAATTATTTATTTGATCCAAAAGTTAAATTAATTAGATTTTTTGATAAATCTGATTATAATAATTTAATTTTAGTAGATGAAGCCCATAACTTAGTAAGTAGAAGTCAAAATATGTATTCTTCTTCTTTAAGCATTGTTGATTTATTAGTTTTAAATAAATATTTAAAAGATGAAGAATATATTTATAAAATAATAAATAAAGTAATTAATTATATTCATAAAAAATATGATTTACTATTAAACAACAATTATTATTTAACAAAAGATAACGACTTAGAGTTAGAAAATCAAATAGTAAATATTTGTGATTATTTAGAAGATTTATTAGATAATGATAAAGAATTAAACTATCGAGAAATAATATTAGATAAATATCTTTTATTAAGAGATTACTTAAGAATATCTAATTTATATTCAGAAAGTCATGTTTTCTTAATTAAATTAATTAATAATAATCTAATAATATATTTAAATTGTCTAGATGCTTCGCCTTTTTTAACTGAAATTATAAAAAAAGAAACAAAAGGAATAACTTATTTTTCAGCCACTCTATACCCAATAGAGTATTATAAAAAAATGTTAGTAAATGATAATGAAATTAAATATATAGAATTAGATTCACCATTTGATAATGTAAATAATTTAGGATTATATATAGCTAAAATTTCAACTAGATATAAGGATAGAAACTATACTTTATTAGCAATAGATGAACTCATAAAGACAACTATTTTAGCTAAAGAAGGTAAATATATTATATTTTTTCCAAGTTATCAATATTTAAAGATGTATTTAGAAATTTTAAATATTGATAATTATAAAATTATAGTCCAAGAAGAAGGTTTAACTGAACAAAGACAAACTGAAATATTAAATGAATTTAATCAAGAAGAAAATATTTTAGGTTTATTTGTAATAGGTGGGGTATTTTCAGAAGGAATTGATTTCATTGGTGATAAGTTGCATGGGGTTATTATCATTGGAGTTGGTTTTCCGCAAGTTAATTTAGAAAACGAAATTACTAAAGAATATTTTAATAATAATAATTTAGCAGGCTTTGATTTTGCCTATACTTATCCCGGATTTAATAAAGTTATTCAGGCAGCTGGTAGAGTAATCAGAACGGAAACAGATAAGGGTATTGTTTTATTAATTGATGACAGATATTTAACAAACAGATATTTAAATATATTTCCAAGACATTGGAAACACTTTAAAATTATAAAAAATTTAGAAGATTTAAATGCTAAAATTATAAACTTTTGGGATAATAAAAAGGCTTAATTAAGCCTTTTTATTCTAATATTTTATTTAAAACTTCATCTAAATCATAGTCTTTGCTGTGATCAATATTTAAAATTTTAAAATCGTCGTTAATATAACGCGGAACAATATGTACATGATAATGCATTACTGTTTGGCCAGCAGCTTGACAATTATTGTTTATTATATTTATTCCCTCAGCATGTAATTTGGTTTTAATTTTTATAGCTAAATCTTTAACAACTTTTAACAAATGAAGATAGGTAGACTCATCAATATCAAACAAATTTTCATAATGTTTTTTTGGTATAACTAAAGTATGACCAAACGTCGCTTGTGATAAATCTAAAATAGCTATTACTTTATCATCTTCATATATAGTTTTACTTGGTATTTCTTTATTAACAATTTTACAAAAAACGCACATATTTAATTTCTCCTTCTTCTTTTTTAATATTATAATACAAATTATAAGCAAAGTAATACTATTATTTTAAAATTATGATATAATTAAAGCAAGGAGGATGAAAAAATGAAATTATATTTACATACAGAAAAGAAAGCTGTTTTAGACGCAATTTGTAATCAAGAATTAGATTGTAAATGTCTAAAAGAAATGAAAGCTAATACAACAGATGGAGCTAAGGAAAAACATGTACCTGTTGTTGAAGTTAAAGACGGTGTTTGTAATGTTGTAGTTGGTAGTGTATTACATCCAATGACTGAAGAACATTTAATCAATTTTATTATTGTAGTTACTACAAATGGTATTTATCGTAAAGAGTTAACTGCTAGTGATGAACCAAAAGCTAGTTTTGCTTTATTACCAGGCGAAAAAGTTCTTGAAGTTTATGAATACTGTAATTTACATGGGCTTTGGAAAGTTGTATTATGATTTAATGTGTACCTCAAAAGGTACACATTTTTAAAAGGATGATATTATGATTGGAAAAATACACTCTTTAGAATCTTTTGGTACTGTTGATGGTCCGGGAATAAGATTTGTTATTTTCTTTAAAGGTTGTCCTATGCGTTGTCTATACTGTCATAATCCTGACACGTGGACTTTTGATAATTCTTTAGAAATGACGGAAGATGACATTATTAAAGAATCATTAAAATATAAAGGTTACTGGGGTGATAAAGGTGGTATTACTATTTCTGGTGGCGAGCCTTTATTACAATTAGATTTTCTTCTTTCTCTTTTAAAAAAATACAAAGACTTAGGCATAAATACAGCGTTAGATACTAGTGGTTGTTTATTTAAAAAAGATGATCAAAGATATTATGAATTAATTAAATATGTTGATTTATTTTTATTAGATATTAAACATATTAATAATGATGAACATCTAAAATTAACTAAACACTCAAATACTAATATTTTAAAATTTGCTAAGTTTTTAAGTGACAATAATAAAGATATTTGGATAAGACATGTTTTAGTACCTACAATAACAACAAATGAAGAATATTTAAAAGAATTAAGAAGCTTTATAAACAACCTAAAAACAGTTAAAAAAATTGAAATTTTACCTTATCACACAATGGGTATTGTTAAGTATCAAAAACTAGGAATTAAATATCCTTTAGAGGGAATAAATGCTCCTAGTAAAGATGAAATAGAAAAAGCCAAGGAGATTTTATTAAAATAATGGAAAAATATGAATTAAATACACAATTAGAAGGTTTAAATGTTGTTTTAGTTACTGGAGATGGTTGTGCTAGCTGCGTGTCTATGGTTGATGTAGTTAAAGATGTTAGTGAAAGATTTAAACAAATTAATTTTTATATTTTAGAGTATGAAGAAAAATATTCTTCTTTTTTAGAAAATTATAAAGTTAGGACAATACCTAGTGTTTTAATTATTAAAAATAATAAATTAATCGATATTTGTCATGGATATCAACCAGATGAAATACTTGAAATTTGGTTAGATTCAAAAATCAGCAGCTGTTAAAAGCTGCTTTTTTTGAAATTATATTCTTTACAAACGCTTACATCGGCGATATAATTAAATAAAATTTAAAAAACAGGGGATTTTTAAATTTTAATTTAAAAGGAAGGAAAGAGTATGAAAAAATTAATAACAGGATTATTAACGTTATTATGTTTATTTTGCTTTGTTGCATGTAAAGATACTAATGTTAATGATGGTAGTGGTAATGGTACTGGTGGGGAAGAAACACCAGTTAAAGAATTAACATCTATCGTTTTAGATGAAACAAATGTACAAAAAAGTTTTTATATTGGCGATGAGTTTAATTCTAATGGTTTAAAAGTTGTTGCTAATTACAGTGATAACACAACAATAGATTTAACTAAGGATTGTGTAATTGATTCTAGTGATTTCAACAATGAATATGTAGGTGTATATACTATCGATGTATATTATCAAACAGATGCCATGTTTAAACGATTAAGTTATGAAGTTGAAGTTAAGGAAATTATTCCAGAATTAACAGTTAAATATGTAGTTGGATTAGATTTAGTTTCACCTGAAAAAACAGAATATAATGCAACTGAAAAATTAGATTTAACAGGTATGGTTGTTAAGGCTGTTTATAGTGATAATTCTACTAAAGAATTAACAAACACGGAATATACATTATCTGAAGTAGATATGAATACACCAAATGAACATGCTGAAGTTGTAGTTTCTTATAGTGAAACTTATACTTTAGGAGAAAGAAGTCAAAAATTAACTGTTAAAAATTCAATAGTAATAAAAATTTCTGATGTTTTACAAGGAATAGAAGTTAATCCTAATGGTTTAACTGAAGCTACTCAATATGAAGAAATTGATATTTCTGGTTGGACTATTACAGGTAAATATTTAAGTGGTATTGATAGAAAAATAGATAATAGTTTAGTAACTATTGAATATGACAAAAATCAAGTTGGTCAACAAAATCTTGTTGTATCATATACAGAAAATAATATTACTAAGACAGCTCAAGTTACTATTAATGTAAATGAAAGTACATCAACAGTTAGTGAAGAATTATTCTTTACTGCTGATGATTTAACAACTGGATCTTATACAGCTAATACAACTTGGACAGATTCATTAGGAACAAGTAGTATCATAACTATTGTCGCTGCTAGTGATGGAAAAGTTGCTGTTGATGGAAATAAAAAGACTGCTGATGATGATGGAACAACATTTACTCAAAGATTAAAACTTGGTGGTTCTGCAAAAGAAAACACAAACAATGTAGTATTAGATTTAGCTTCTTATGCTGGAAAACAAGTGACTATAACAGTTTATTGTTTATCTGGTTCAAGTAGTGCTGATAGAAAATTAACACTATGGTTAAGTGAAGTTAAAGGTCAAGAAATAGGAACATATGCAGCTCCTGGTAGTGGTGTTAAAGCTCAAAGTTTAGTTGTTGATGGTGGTAATACTTATGTTCTAGGAAGTCCATCTAGTGGTGTAAATATTTACGGTATTAGAATAAGTGTGGCTTCTTAATTTGGAGGATAAATTATGAAATTTAAGAAAATATTAGCTTTAGGTTTAGCTACTTTTGCGGCAGTTACATTTGTGGCTTGTAAAGATAATGAAGATAATAACGGAGGCAACACCGGTGGTAATGGTGAAACACCAGTTGATTTAAAAGAAGAAAAGGTTGAAGGTAAGACATATTATGTAAGTCCTACCGGAGTAATGAATAATGATGGTTTATCTAAAGATAGTGCTACTACGCTTGAAGGAATGGTTAGTAAAATAAGAAAAGGTGATACCATTATTATGTTAAATGGTACATATAAATATTCTCAACCAATTCAATTCAATGATGCAACTTACCCTGAAACAAATGGAACAGCTGTAAATCCTATTACTATTAAAGCTGAAACAAGCGGTAGTGTTGTGATGGATTTTAGTGCAATGGATTTTGCTTCTACTAATAGAGGTTTAACAATCAATACAGATTATTATTATATTGAAGGCCTTGAAGTTACTGGTGCTGGTGATAATGGTATGTATATTGGTGGAAGCTATAACACAGTTGAAAATTGTGTTTTCCATCATAATAGAGATACAGGTCTACAAATTGGTAGAGCCGGTTCTGGTGAAGCATATCAAGAAACTTGGCCTTGCAATAATTTAATTAAAAATTGTACATCATATAACAATTATGATGATAGAACAGGTGGCGAAAACGCAGATGGATTTGCTGCTAAATTAACAGTTGGTTATGGTAATGTTTTTGATGGTTGTATAGCATATCGTAACTCAGATGATGGTTGGGATCTATTTGCAAAACAAGATTCAGGAAATATTGGTAGAGTAATTCTTTATAACTGTGTTTCTTTTGAAAATGGTTATTTAATGGATCCAGATCCTGTTTTGGATGATGATGGTAATCCAATTCAAGAAGTTGACGAAGACGGAAAACCTGTTGTTGATGAAGAAGGTAATCCAGTTTATAAACAAAATTATAGAACAACACTTGGCGATGGTATCGGTTTTAAACTTGGTGGTTCTACTATGAAAGGTGACGTATTAATGTATAATTGTTTAGCTTTCAATAATAGATTACATGGTGTTGGTGATAATTCAAATCCTGGTGTTATATCAGTATATAATACAACAACATTTAACAACAGTGCTTTAATTAATTCTAAAGGTGAAGTTGATCCTACAATTAAAGCAAGTGCTAGTGATGATGTTTCTTCTAACTTTGATTTAGCAAGAACAGAAAAAAGCTATAATTCATATAGTGGATTATTATCAATAGCCACTAATAATTCTGTTGAACCAGATGCATATCGTGGTGCGGCTGATCACTCACTATTCTATAATGGCGATAATAAATACAATGTTATAGAAGAAAGCATAGATGCTTCATCATATGTATCTACTAAAATGGGAAAATTATATGAAGCTGGTTTATCTGAATCTTCATTTAAGAGTGTAGTTGCTCCTACAGGATTAAATGATCCTGATATTCATGGTGAATATCGTAATGGAGATGGTTCAATTAATATGGGTGATTTCCTTGTATTAACTGATGAAACTTTAGCTAAATTAAATGATGGCCAAACCATTGGTTGTACTTTAAATAAAACTAGTTGGGAAGAATATGAACACTATGATTTAAGAGCTGGTGTAGAAGAAGATATGGTTGTTGATGAAGCAAGAATATATGGTGCTGCAAACGCATTAGAATTAACTTGTGATCCAAACAATGTATATCAAGATTTCTTATTACCATTAGGTTTAAATGGCGTTGATGTTTCTTGGGTTTCTTCTGATTATAAACATGCTTTAATTGGTGAAGATGTAATTGAATCAAATTCTAATACAGAAGAAATAACAGTTTCTATTACTAGAGATAAAGAAAAAGATGTAAATGTTACAATCACAGCTATTTTAACTTATAAAGATTATACATTAAGAAAAGAATTCCCAATTTTAATTAAAAAAGACCAACCTGAAGTTGGTATGGCATATTTAGAAACAGAAAACGATTATGTAATATTAAACAAATATGACAGATTTACCGACCCACAAGTTTATGTAACTAATGAAGCTTCTTATAGTGGTCAATTATTATTAGAAGGAATTGATTATCATATTGAAAAAACTGTTTCTTATACAGAAGACAAAAATGAAGCATCGTATGTTGTTAATGATGTTTATACATCAAAAACAGGTGTTTATGAAATAACTTATACTGCTGTATCAAATCAAGACGAAAACATTAAAACTGCAGTTAATTATACAGTTTATGTAATTAATCCTGATTCTCAAATAGATTTCTTCAATAACCCAGTAGTTAATGTTAATAGAGACGGATTCTACGTTTCAGCTGAATTATCTAATGTAAAAGCAACAGCTTATGTTTATGCAACAGCTGATGAAGTTACTGATACACAAGTTGTTATTGATAAAGGTGTAGCAGTTAGTGTTGAAGCTGATAAATTAGAACATCAATTTACAGCCGAAAACACAGGTGCATATAATATTTACATGGTTATTGTAAATAGCGGAACACCAAACCCAAGTCCAATTAAAAAAGTAGAAATTAATAAAGTTGAAATTAAAACTACAACTGACTTTAATAATATGACAACTTCATCTACATCTTCTACTACAATTTATTCATTAACAAACGACTTAGATTTCACAGACTTCATTTATACTCCAGGAAAAGGCGATTTTAGTGGTTTATTTAATGGAAATAACCACACAATTTCTAATTTAAGTGTAGAAGGGTTATCTGTATTTGATACTTTAACTAACGGTACAATCATGAATGTTAAATTTAATAATTTAAACATTAATGGTGGTGAATCAGGTCAAAGAGTTGGTTTAATATCTGAAATGCGTGGCGGTTATGTTCACCATGTTGAATTCACTAATTTAGATGTCTTTGGTTTAAAGCGAGTTGGTGGCGTTGTTGGTCAAATCCATAATGGTAATAGTTATTTCAGTGAAATATCTATTTATAATGATGCCGATCATATGATAGATGCATTAGCATATTCAGGTTCTACTTCTCAAGATATTGGTGGTATTGTTGGCTTTGTTCAAAACGATTCTAATGATACATCAGACATCTTAGTTTCAATAAGTAACGCTTATGTTTATACTAATATTTCTAGTCAAGATGCCCGTTATGTTGGCGGTATGATTGGTAGAGTTGATGATAGAGTTTCAAATGCTATAATATCTATTGATCACGCGATTTATTCTGGTGAAATACATTGTGATAATTATGCTGGTGGCATGTTAAGTTTTACAACTGGTGCTGGTCAAATTACTATTGATTCATGTGCTTCAAATATTACAGTTTATAAAGCAGGAACTAAACTAATTAATGCTGAAAAGAATATTAGTTCAATAGTTGGTAGATTTGCTATTAACTCAGGTACAGGCTTTACAAATGTAGTTAATTGTTATGGTACAATAGGTTGTTATAATTACAATGCTGAAGGTGATGGTTATCAAGTTCAAACAATAGGTGGTATTTCTATAACAAATTATGAAACAATGCAAACATTCTTACCACAAATATTAGGTTTAGATGTTGAAAATGTATGGGAAATTGTAAAAATTGGTGAATTAGACGGCATGTTAAAACTAAGATAAATGACTGTAAAATGGTGGTTTTGAGCCACCATTTTCACTTTATCTTTTTATAAAAAATAAAAATGTAAAAAAATGATTTAAAAATTGTAATCGTTTACACTTTTTATTGACATGAGATAGCAAAAAGCATATAATTTACGTAGACTTAGTAAGCGTATTCAGTATGCTTTTTAGGGGAAAGAAACTTACTAGTATTGTAAACAGAATACAAGGGGTGAATAAATGAGCTTAAGTAAATATCGAATTACAGATATCCTAATGCTTTTATTATTTGGTATTCTGGTTGAAGGTGTATTTTTGTATCTAGAAGCGTTCTTCATAGGTGCATATATGCCAAACTTTGTTATCAGTTTCTTAGTTATTGCAGTTCTTTTTATCAGGTGGGGGCCGATAGGGGGAATATCAATTCCTATTTTTGCGTTGGTTGATTGGTTAGTATGTAGGTACCTTTTGCCAGGAAAATTAGGAACAGCTGAAGAGCTGATGCAAGCCTATAATTGGAAGGTATTAGTAGAACATTTAGTGAGCTACTCTTTTTGTTTTATAACACTGGCGTTTTATAACAAAAAGAATGAAAAAATCATGCGAGAAAGTAGGGTCGCTGATTTTGGCTTTATTACCTTATTATATGCAGGCGTCGCAATAATTGAAGGAATAATGGTAACGTTATTAGAAAATGGGGATTTGTTTATCAATGTTGGGTATTCGTTTTTGTGGAGTATATTTGGTTATGCACTTTCTACAGTGTTCTATTTTATACTCATTCAACAAAATGTAATTGTCAATGTTAAGAGACAAATTATTGCCCAACGTAAAGAATTTGAAGAAGAAAGACAGTACTATCAAAATAGTAACACAACCCCAAGTCAAAAAAAATCTAATGAAAAGGAAGGTGTATGAAAAGGATGGTTGATGTAGTAAAAACAGACACGCTTAAAATCAATGAAGAACGTTCAAAAGAAGAAATCGTTGAAGAACTTGAACGTACTAAATGGAAACGTGTTGGTAAAACATTAGCTAAAGATTGGCGATTATACGCATTATTAATTCCACTATTAGTATTCTTAGTATTGTTAAAATATCGTCCAATTTATGGTGTTTTACAAGCCTTCAAGCTAGGCGATAACCCGGCAGACCAAGTTATGGATCAAAATTGGTTCGGTTTACGTTTTGCAAAAATATTAATAGATGGTAGTTATTCTAGAGAATTCTTCCAAGCATTTAGAAATACATTCGTAAATAGTGCTTATGGTCTATGTTTTGGCTTCCCACTTCCTATATTCTTGGCTTTATTATTCAGTGAAGTTAAAAATAAGAAATATAGAAGTGTACTACAAGTTTGTTCATACTTACCAAAATTTATTTCTACCGTTGTTATTACAACGATTATATTTAGATGGAGTTATCAAGGTAATGAAATGACAAATTCATCTCCAGGTTTATTGGCTCAGCTATTTATGAATTTAGGTTTATATGAAGGTGGACAAAACCTAATTAATACAGCGAGATTCTTTAGACCTATTTATCAAGTTTCCGACATTTGGGAAAGTTGTGGTTATGGTTCAATAGTATATTTTGCAGCTATAATTGCTATTTCACCAGCTAACTATGAAGCAGCTAAAATTGATGGTGCTTCAAAATTACAGGAAATTAAATATGTAACATTGCCAGGTATGGCGCCGACATTATCAATAATGTTAATCACAAGAATTGGTTCTATATTGAATATCGGTTATGAAAAGATCATATTATTATGGGTTGGCGATGGTACTAATAACACTCTAGATACATCAGATGTAATTTCTACATTCGTATATCGTTATAGACAAACTACTACTGGTGGTGTTAAGAGTGCTGCGGTAGCTGCTGACTTGTTTAATTCTTTTATTGCTATGTTCCTAGTTCTTGGTGCTAATGCGATAAGTAGAAGAGTGTCTGATACAGCATTATTCTAGGAGGGAAAGATATGAAAAGATTAACAAGAAGCGAAAAAATATTTAAAATTTTCTCATATGTATTGCTAACAATATTTGCAATCCTATGTATTTACCCATTAATTTTCGTTCTATCTGGTGCTGTTTCATCAAAAGATGCGGTTGAATCAGGAAGAGTCGTATTATGGCCAGTAGGATTTCAACTTGATGCCTTGCTTGGTGTAATTGGTTATAGACAATATTGGTTAGGTTATTGTAATACAATATTCTATACAGTTTATGGTACAATTTGTTCTATGCTAGTTGCCGTTACAGGCGCCTATGCCTTATCTAAACCACGTTTAATGTGGGGCAAAGGCTTTAACTTTATGTTAGTATTTACATTATGGTTTAATGCAGGTATGATTCCTACATTACAAAACTTTACTGATTTAGGTATTCAAAACAATCGTTTTGGTTATATTTTAGGTTTAGGTTTCAACGCATTTAATATTGTATTATTAAGAAATTATTTTGCAGGTGTTCCAACAGAAATAGAGGAAGCTGCAACAATAGATGGTGCAACCGAATTCCAAATTCTAACCAAGGTATATATACCTATGTCAAAAGCAAGTATTGCAACTGTAACTATGTTCTATGCATTATCACGTTGGAATGGTTATATTTGGGCAAGTATGTTATTTAGTGACGAAAACTTCCAACCATTAACGGTTATAATTAGAGATTATCTAGATATGACTAATGCTGGTGAAGAAAAACCACCAATTCCAGAAAGTGATAAGTATTCAAATCAGTCAGTTCAATATGCGATGCTACTATGTTCTATTATTCCTATCATAGTAGTTTATCCACAATTACAAAAATATTTTGCAGCCGGTGTAAATGTCGGTGGCGTAAAGGAATAAAAACAGGAGGAAAAAATATAATTATGAAGAAAAAATTATTAGCTGCTTCTTTAGCAGCTGTAGCAGCTATGGGTTTAGCAGCCTGTGGCGGTAATGATGATAATGGCGGAACAATTCAAAAAGATGATTTAACTAAAGCAGTTACTTTAAACTTTGACGTTCAATATGCTAAATCTACTACAATTGCTAACAAAAAAGCTACATATACTGATATTGATGGTAATGATATTAACCAAGGTGATTTATTACCTATGTGGCAAGAAGTTGAAAAACTTTTCAATGCTGACATTCTAGATGGTTCTTATGCACAAGATTCAGATGATGAGGAATATCAAACTGCATTCTCTACAAATGGTGGTGTTGGAGCAAACAAACAAAAAATCAACGTTTTTTCTAACACAATGACTAACATGGTTACTATGGCTAAAGCAGGCCAATTAGTAGCTTTAGATGAATTAATTGAAGCTGGTATGATGCCTAACTTTGAAAAATATCTTGAAGAAAATCCAGCAATTAAAGCTCAATTAACAGTTACTCGTAATGGTGAAGAACACATCTATGCAACTCCATATTTTGATGGTGCAGATTCAATTGAAAGAATGTTCCAAATGAATATTCCATGGATTGAAATATTATTAGATGGTGAAACAGAATTTTCACAATATGCTAATGCAAATGTTAAAGCAAGACCAAAAAAATATGATGGATCAGGCTCTGATACTCATTCAGGTGCATGGGCATATCAACCATTCTATACAGAAGACATTAACACAACAGTAGCTACTGTTAATAGTGCAGGTACAGGTTTAGAAAATGTAGAAATTAACATTCCTGCAAACAAAAACATTATTGCTCAAATGAATGCTAAACCAAATGCTACTGGTGCTGAATATGTAGAAATGTTTAGAAAATATATTGATGAGATCTATGGCGATTACATTGGTGATGGCAAATTATGGTCTAAACGTTCAGAAATTTTCACAGGTGCAAGTGCATGTTATAATGCAGATGAATTAGTTGCATTAATGCGTATAGTTTCATTAAATACTGAACCTTTAACAGGTCAAAACAAACAAAAAATAGTTGTTATGGCTCCTCGTGGAACAGCAGATAATAGATATGTTAGCTTCTTAAACTTAGCTTCTATGTGGGGCGTTCGTGGTTTAACATCTGCAGCAGAACAAGCTAACTTCTATTTTGATAAAGATGGAAACTTACATACAGCTATGGCAGATGAAGCTGCTTATACTGCATTAGATAATTTACATGCTCTATATCAAGATGGATTATTATTACAAAACTTTAAAGAAGGATTTAATGGTAATACTGGTGGTACAATTTACCGTGATAACTTATTACAAAAAGGTTTCCAATTTATGGTATATGACTATTCAGCATCTATTGCAGAAGTTGATGATTCATATCCATTTAAAGAAATGAGTGCATCTACATTAGATAGATTTAACCCTGTTTTACCTCCATATGCTCAATGGCATGCAAATGGCGCTGATGATGATTCATTCACTCGTTTCAGTGAAGATAGTCGTGCTTTAAAGAATGGTGGTTGGTGTATTATAGCAGATTCATCAGCAGAACAAATTGCTCGTGCAGCTACAATCTTTGATTATTTCTTCTGTGATGAAGGTGCCGATCTTCAAGACTTTGGTTTAAATAATGATAAGTATCGTAAAGCAGTAACTGAATATGATGAAAACGGCAATAGAAAAGAAGGCGCTGGTACAGCTAAAATGACTGATGGTACAGTTTATGTTGTAATTGGTGAGGCTGCTAAAAAAGCTATTGGTCAATGGGGTTCTTGGACAAACTTCTATCGTCAAAGAGTTGGTGCTACATTCCCAATTGGTCATATTCGTCAAGATGCTCTAGATTATCAAGTTGGTGCTCCATCTGCTCAAACAGGTTTAGCTAATATTAATTTAGCAATTTCTCTTGGTGCTATGGATATTTGTACAGCTGAAGGTCAAGATAATAATCCATTCTATAAATGTATTCCTACAGTAATTGATATCAATTCATCAATTAAGACTCAAATTGATTCTGACGTTACTGAATTAAATGATTTATGGAAACAACAAGGTAAGTATCAAGATGTTATCCAAAATGGTTGGGGTAGTGGTACTACACAAACTAAAGATCATTACACTTCACAATTCAACAAAACAACAACATATTTAAATGAATATCAAAAAGTTATTAATTCAATGTATGAATAAAAAATAATTTCTATCCAGGGCCTTGCATTAGGCCCTGATAGATAAAATTATAATAAGGAGGTTCTCAAATGAACAAAATAGTTGAAAAAGCGAAAAAACCCTTATTATGTGCGTTTTTAGTTTTATATGTTTTATACATTATATTAGCTGTAACATATTTTACTTCTAACTATTGGCTTCAAGAAACAAATTTTGAGTTGTTTAGTGAAATGCAAGACTTGAATGATATGCTTTTATATGTAGGAATTATAGGTATTTGTTGTTTTGCGGTTATGGCTATTGTAGGTAGTATATCTCGTAGATATTATTATTTATCTAATTTAATATTCAACATAGCAGCGTGTGTGGTTGCAATGGTTTTTGCTCTTATTGTTTTGATTCAACAAATGGATGTTTTACCAAAATTTGAACAAGCATTACCGGAATTAAAAGACTTTACTGATTTGATGCAAGCTAGTTCAACTTCAAAGATCACACCTTCTAATATATATATTGTACTTGCTATCGTTTTATCAATAGTATGCGTAGTAGTATGTGTCTTGTTTATTGCTACAACAGTTATAAAATATTTTGAAACTGTTTCTAGAGAAAAGCAAAGAAAAGCACAAATGGAGGTGGCCAAAGAATGAAAATAGATAATTTTAAATTAGAAAAAATGCGTTATCAAAACAACTCATTTTCATATACATTTGGCTTTTTAGGATTAATTTTAAGTTTATTAGCTGCTTTCATCGGCCTAAATTCATTAAGACCACAAGCTATGACAATCTTTAAAATTTTATATAATATTGCAATTTTATTGATTGCTTTCTTAGCAATGGAAAAAGCTAAAAGCTATAATAGAACATTTTCAATAGTCCTAATTGTTTTAGGTGCTATTTGCCTTATAAGAATAGCGTATGGTCCAATTACATTAATTAAATATGGGGCAATTCAAGAATCAATTCGCAATGGTTCTTATTCTGGTAATTTAACTTTAAATGATTGTGCAAATTATCTAGATAGAATTTGTCAAATTCAACTTCAACCAACAAGTGGAACATACGAATGGGTATCTAATGGTTGGTTATTCCATAGTCCTATAGCTAGAGGAATTACAATGTTAGTATTATTACTATTGTCTGGTGGTTCATTTATAGCTGCTGGTGTTGTTGGTTATATTAAATCAACTCATTTAGCTAAATATTTAGAGAGTTTGGAGGGATAAAATATGGCAGATGTAATTTTAAAAGATGTCAATAAGGTTTATCCTAACGGATTCCATGCAGTTTATGATTTTAACATTCACATTAATCATGGTGATTTTATAGTTTTAGCTGGCCCTTCTGGCTGTGGTAAATCAACAACATTACGTATGATTGCTGGTCTTGAAGAAATTTCTTCAGGTGATTTAATAATCAATGGTAAACGTTGTAATGATTTAGCGCCTAGAGATAGAGATATAGCAATGGTTTTCCAAAACTATGCTCTATATGGCCATATGACTGTATACCATAATATGGCTTTTAGCTTATTAATTAGAAAAATAGACTCTGATGAAATTCATCGTCGAGTTATGGCTGCGGCTGAAATATTAGGTTTAGTTCCATATTTAAATCGTAAGCCAAAACAATTATCAGGTGGTCAAAGACAAAGAGTTGCGGTAGGTCGTTCTATTGTTCGTAATCCGGCAGTATTCTTATTTGATGAACCATTATCAAATCTAGATGCTAAATTACGTGGTTCAATGCGTAAAGAATTATCAATATTACACCAAAAATTAAACGCAACATTCATTTATGTTACACATGACCAAATTGAAGCTTTAACATTAGCTACTAGAATTGTAGTTATGAAAGATGGTTATGTACAACAAATCGATACACCTAAAAACATGTTTGATAATCCTAGAAATTTATTCGTTGCTGGTTTTATTGGAACTCCACCAATGAACTTCTACCATGGTACAGTTGAAAGTGATGGCTGTTTCCATTTCTTCGACGGACCAAAGGTAAAAATAGCAGATGCTAAATTTGCTGAACTAAAAGATCTAGGATATGTAGGTAAAGAAGTGGTTATGGCATCTCGTCCTGACTATACTTATATGGATGATGCGCATTTAGCTGAATATAGCGAAGCTGTTGTTGAAATGGATATAGATACAAGCGAAATGCTAGGTTCATATTTCTTAGTATATGGTACATTAGCAAATCAAACTGTTATATCTAAAGTTCTATCATCAGCAAAAGTAGATTTATCTCGTCCAAAAGCTTCTTTAGCTTTTGATATGGAGAGAGTTCACTTCTTCGATAAAGAAACAGAAATGCGTATAACTAAGGAGGAAATTTAATATGGATAAAAAACAATCAGTTCCTTCTAAAATATGGCAATCTTTTGTGCATTGGTTAAAGTTTACAGCTTTGAACTTAGTCGATTCTTATAAATATAATAAGATGAAGTTTGCAGCAACCTTTATCTTTATTCCAGCAATTTTATTAGGTTTATTCTTAAATTCACATGCGGTAGCGATGAACAGAATAAATGAAAGTGCTGAAGGTGTTGCTAAAAATATAGGTATATATCTATTTGCCTTAGTATTACTAGGATGTATTAATATCTTTAATGCATTCTCTCTAAATTCAAAAAAGAATTTAGGTACAGTAATTTTAAATACAATTACGACAGTATTACTATTATTATTTGGTTTCTTATATATCTTCTCATTTATTGATCAAACTGGTAAATATGAACCAAACTCATCTGTTTATATTTCAATCGCAACAGTTGGAATTTCAATGGCATGTGCTTTAGCTGGATGTATAATTTCTTACTTCTTTATCGATAAAGAATATGTGAAGGAAGTAGACTAATAGATGAATAAAGAAGAATTTGA
The DNA here is from genome assembly GCA_949293265.1 of uncultured bacterium. Lineage (GTDB taxonomy): Bacteria > Bacillota_I > Bacilli_A > Acholeplasmatales > Anaeroplasmataceae > CALUXS01. Next base: position 43,869 of record CASFCK010000006.1, on the reverse strand, counting down.
AATTGAAAAGGATATTGAGCCTTATAAGACTGGTAAATTTTCAAAAATCCCATCATGGGTTAAAATTCTTCTGCTAAAATATTGGGCAGCGGGAGCTGCCTTTTATTTTGCAGGTGTCGGTTCAACATTTATTCAAGTTGGAACTGCAGCTGGTGGTGAAGCCTTACTAATTTGGTTTACTTTAATTTTGGCTTTAGTAACCGATTATATAGTAAGACCTATAGTTAGATTAATGCGCAATTCAAGAGATAATACATATTACTTTAATATGGTTAATTCTAAAGGTGTACTATCATTATTTTTAAATCTTTTATATGCTTGTCTTATAACTGTACCAATTTTCTTTTTGACATCTAAATTAGTTCAATTAGATTTAGAAGGCATATTTCATATGCCTAATATATTTGGTGTAGATTTTGGTTGGGGTCTAGATCCATTCTTTTGTGGATTTTTATATCTTATTTTAGATTTTATTTACTTATTTATAAAAAACACGATTTCTAATTATCTATTAAAACGTAAATTTAAGAAAGATAATAAGATATTAAAAGATGTAGAATTGTAGGTGATTATATGGAATTTGATGTAATATATTTAGGAACAAGATCATGTACTATTGAAATTGATAATAACAATCCATATTATTCTTTAGAAGAATATGATATTTATGTTAATGATGAGTTATATCAAGAAAAAGTTAAAACAAACATTTTTTCAATTTATAATTTAGAACCAAATCATAAATATGATATAGTAGTAGATGATGGAAAACTTAAATATTTTCAAGAAATTAAAACAAAAAAAGAGTTTGTCACAATTAATGTTAAAGATATTGGGGCTAAGGGTGATGGACAAACTTTAGATACAAACTTTTTACAAGCCGCAATTGAAGTATGTCCTGATAATGGTAGAGTGTATATACCGGATGGAACATATCTTACAGGACCATTATTCTTACGCAGTAATATAACGATTGAATTAGCACCAAAAGCTCACTTATTAGGAGCTACAGATCGTAAATTATATCCAGTTTTACCGGGTATGATTTATACTACCGACGAAAAAGGTGAATATAATTTAGGTTCTTGGGAAGGTAATCCATTGAGCTGTTTTGCGAGCATTATTACAGGTATTAATGTAAAAAATGTTAATATTATAGGTACAGGTATTATTGATGGTAATGCGCAAAATGCAGATTGGTGGGTTAATATTAGACAAAAGAGAATTGCTTGGCGTCCAAGAGGGGTATTTTTAAACCATTGTGAAAACATTTGTTTTCAAGGCGTAACAGTAACAAACACCCCATCATGGAATCTTCACCCCTATTTTTCTAAAAATATAAGGTTTATTGATATGAAATTAATAAGCCCTAAAGATAGTCCTAATACTGATGGTTGTGATCCAGAATCTTGTCAAAATGTAGATATTATCGGTGTTCACTTTAGTGTTGGTGATGATTGTATTGCGATTAAAGCAGGAAAAATATATATGGGAGCTAAATATAAAAAACCATCAGAAAACTTTAATATAAGAAACTGTTCAATGAATTTTGGTCATGGCGCAGTAGTATTAGGTAGTGAAATGGCCGGAGGAATAAAAGATATTAAAGTTTCAAAATGTATCTTTAATCAAACTGATAGAGGACTTAGAATCAAAACAAGACGTGGTAGAGGAAAAGATGCTGTTATAGATGATATTACCTTTGAAAACATTAGAATGGATGATGTTTTAACTCCACTTGTTATTAATATGTTCTATTTCTGTGATCCTGATGGTAAAACAGAATACGTTTGGTCTAAAGAAAAACTACCGGTTGATGATAGAACACCATATTTAGGTAAATTTACATTTAAACATATTAAATGCGACAATGTTAATTGTGCAGCTGGTGCTTTCTATGGACTTCCTGAACAACCAATAGGTGAAATAAACTTTGAAGATGTTCATTTTACATATTCAGATGATCCAAAAGCTGGTGTTCCAGCAATGATGAGCTTTGCTGATGAAATTAAAGGTAAAGGTCTATTATTTAATTATGTTAATAAGGTAAATATGAAAAATGTTACATTTAACAAATTAAACGATAAGCCATATGAATGTGTAGAAGTTGGGGAAATAAAAATTGAAGAATAAATTAAAAGGTGTGATCTATTAATAAAGGTCATGCCTTTTTAATTTTACTTAAAAAGTAATAAAATTGGTTTTGTCATAGTCTATAGATATATTGAAACAGCTATAAAAGAATAAACGTTCCTAATTATTATGATTGTTATTAAATCATAGCACTTGAGGACGTTTTATAGTATTGAGCATTTGATGAACTTAGTACATGAATATTTTCATTTGCTTCACATTGTCTTGCTGTTTTACATTTAAAAGGTAAAAAATCCGTGATTATTTTGAGCACAAACTGAACACTTTTAACATAAAAGAAAAACTGTTCAGTATAAATTAACAATTTTCTTGAATTATATAAAACTGTTCAGTATAATATATATGAATATACATTATATTGTTGATGAATGGAGTTTTTATTATGATAAAACGGGAAAAATATATTAGACAAATAAGAAATTTTTATGATAGTGACTTAATTAAAGTTATTGTTGGAATAAGAAGATGTGGTAAATCAGTAATTCTTCAATCAATAATGGAAGAAATGAAGGAAAAAACAGATAATATTATATATTTAAATTTTGAAAAAACAGCTGATTTGCTGAAAGTTTCAAAGGGAATTGATTTGGTTAAATATATAGAAAAAAATAAAAAAAATGGTAAATGCTATATATTTTTAGATGAGATTCAAGAGATAGATGATTGGCAAATAGCTGTTAAAGATTTACGTCTAGATAATAATAATTCAATATTTATTACTGGAAGCAATTCAAAGCTTTTATCTAGTGATTTATTAACACTACTAAGTGGAAGATTTGTTTCATTTAGAATTAGACCTTTTGTTTATAAAGAAATACTTGAATATTGTGATGAGATAGCTAAGACAATTACAGTTTCTGATTATTTAATATGGGGAGGGTTCCCAGCTCGTTTTAATATTAATGATATTGAATCTACTAAACTATATCTAGAAGACTTAGAGAATACAATAGTGTTTAATGATTTGATAAAAAGATACAGAATAAAAAAAGTTATACCATTTAAAAAAATAGTAAGTTATATTTTATCGAATAATTCAAGAATTTATTCAGCTAGAACAATACATAAAAATATTAAAACACAATGTGAAGATATTTCCCTAAACACAGTAATTAAATATATAGAATACCTAAAAGAAGCTTATATAATTGATGAAATACCACAATATAGTTTAAAGGCAAAAAAAGAATTAGCATATTATGGTAAAATTTATAATTCTGATGTATGTTTTAATTCATTACATATTAATAATAATAGATTTGATATTGATCATAATTTAGAAAATATTATATATAATGAATTATTATATATGGGATATAGCGTAAAAGTATATGATAATAACGGTAAAGAAATAGATTTCATAGCCCAAAAAAATAATAAGACATATTTAATTCAAGTTGCATACAGTGTCGTAGATGAAAAAGCTTATCAAAGGGAATTTGGTGCATTTAGTAATTTAGATAATTCAAATCAAAAGATTATAATAACTGCTGATGACATCGATTTCTCAACTAGTACAATTAAACATATTAAATTATCTGATTTTTTAACTTTAGATGAATTAGACTAAAAATTAATTGAATTAGTAATTTTAATATTAAGCCAATAGAAATTAAATCTTATAATAATAAGGAAATTATAATGAACATAACAAAAAGGTTGTACTTTGATATGATATCAAAATACAACCTTTTTAGCGATTAAATAATTTAGGTATATTTTCAACAATAATAACAAGTATTATGGCAATTAAACTCCAAGCAAAAACCTTATCATATTCTAAATAATTAGCACTATTAGTTAAAGCTCTACCAATAGAATTTTTTGTTCCACAAATAAATTCAGCCATAACTAAAACCTTAATTCCTAAACCAACACTTTGAGTGTATGCTGTTTTGATAAACGGCTTAGATAAAGGAAAAATTATTTTAAATATAACACGTTCATTAAAATTACTTTCTAAACGCCAAACCTCCATTAACTCTTTGTTTAAGTTAAGTGTCCCATTTAAAAATGCTTCATAAATTATAGGTATTAACATTAACATACATATGATATAAGGTGATTTATTAAAGCCTAAAATAATCATAATTATTACGATAATACTAGCCAGAGGAAGACTTCTAAAAATTGTAATAAATGGTCTTAAAAATAAATTTAAGAAGTTAAATTTACCAGCTAAAACACCTAGTGTAGCACCAATAATAAAACTTATTATTAAAGATATTAATAATCTTAGTAAGGTACTACCAATTATAATATAAGTTTCTTTTGTTTTTAACAAAGAAAAGAAAGCTTCAATTATACTTGTTGGGGTTGGGAATATAATAGTATTATCTACAACATAACATAATAAATAAAGTAATAATATGATTACACTAATAGATATAAAATAAATAATTATTTTTTTAGAAATAGAAGTCGTTTGCAATATGGCCACCAAATAATTTAGGATTTAATTCACATAAAGCGTTTAAGCTATCTTTGCAATCTTCTGCTAATCTAAAATGAATATTACAGCCGGGTATTGCGGCTGTTAAAACATTTTTAGGAGGTAAACCTAAATTTAGTTCAGTCGCGTATTCACTAGCTTTATCAGGTTGTTCATTAATAAAATCTGTACCATCTTCTAATGTAGTTAAATAAGCATTTACAAATTCTTTATCTAAATCACTTTTTACAAAGACACCAGCTTGAAGGAAGGTTAGGCCATTAGTTGCTTTATAAAATTCTTCTTGAACATCGATCTTATAAACAATTTTATTTTGATCTTTTAAGTCTTGAACAGCTTTTGATAAAGAAGGTTCAGCAACTAAATAAATTGTGTTTTCTTCTTTATCTGCTGCTAATTGAGCATTTGTCATATTAGTATCACTTAAAAAAGTGATGTCATTTCTAGTTATATTATTATATTCAAAAATTTTATTTATTACAGCTTCATTAATAGTTCCTTCACCAAAGAAAACTAAATTAGCTGTTTTTAAATCTTCAATAGTTATTTCCTTAGTTGAAGCAAAAAACAAATTACCATCAGTGATATTTGCTACATATTTATAACTTTTAGTTTTATTGTATAAAGAAGCACCTAAGTTAACAGGAGCTATTACTATATCATGGCTCTTATTAGTTATTGCTGCTTGTAAGCCTTGTGGACCATTAGTTGATTCAAACTGAATTTTATAATTACCGATAGTATAATCACTATCTAATGCATCATAGGCAATTTTAACTTGAGATAGTGTAGGAGCTCCACTTGGAGCAATTATTTTGATTGTTCCTTTAACTGTAGATGTAGGTTTGTCATCACCGTTTTTACATGCGAATAAATTAATAGTTAATAATGATGTTAATAATAAAGTAAATATTTTTTTCATTTGATTAGCCTTCTTTCATAACTAGACTAATTATAGTATTTTTTATAACTTTTTACAAATTATTTATTTTTTAAATTAAAAAAACAAAAAAACTTTCTATATATTAGGTGGAGGACAAAGAAAATGAAAAAAATAAGTATTATATTAAGTGTTGTTTTATTAGCATTAACATTTAATTTTATTAGCCCTAAAGCAGCAGAATTAAAATTAAATGGCTATCAAAAAATTAATGAAGGTACAAATATTACACCTAATTATTACGTAATTGAAGTTCAAGTACAAGATGATAGTAATTACGAGCCAGATTTCTATCAAATCATTAACTCGTTAAAAAAGATGGGGAAAACAAACGAAAGTTATTTTACAAATAAGAATGTACAACAAGTCTTACAAACAGACTTTAACTTAGATTGTACACCAGAAGTAGCATTGTTTTTAGCTGAAGTAATAGAAAAGGGAAGTCATGAATATGCAATTAGAATATTAATTCAGATGAATAGTTCGTGTGAATATTCCGATTTAACTGAAGTAGCTGGAAATTGTTATGATATTTATTTAATGAAATCAGAAAAATTACCAATTATATGTTCGCCAGATGATGTTCATATTATAAACTATGATAATAATATAACTTTAGATATGATCAAAAGCACCTATACAGCATATGATAATTATGATGAAGATATAACGGATGAAATAATATTTGAATCTAATTATCCAAGTGATCCAAAGAAAGCTAAAATCAATGAAGAATATTATATTAAAGCTATAGTTTATGATAGTTCAGGAAATAAAGCAGAAGTCACAAATAAAATAGAAGTTAAAGATATTACAGCACCAAAGTTCAGCAAAGAAACTTTAAGTTATGAAATAAATTATGGTGATGCAATTAGTATTGATAATATATATGATGATTTAATTTGTACAGACAATTATGAAGGAACTATTCCTAGTTCTAGTTGGAAACATGAGGGAGAAATAGATTTACATGATTTAGATCCTCAAACGATAACAATTAGTTATACAGATAAGAGTAATAATACAGGAAAGTGTAGTGTAACAATTAAAATTAATGATATTAGTGCACCAATAATTTCAGTTTCCCCAATTGAATTATCTACAACAAATCCACTAACTGAAGAAGAAATTTTAGCATTATTAGAAAGTAGTGGTAAAATTGAAGGTGGTTATATATCATATGATATGAGTACTGAATATTTTAATAATCAAGATAAGGTTGGATCACACGATGTAACATTATCATTAGATTATGAAGATGGACAAACAAAACATTACCGTTTCACAATTAATGTATTAGAGAATCTAAATAATCCAATTAATAATAATGATAATAATTGGTATATTTATGTAATTATTGCTGTTAGTGCTGCGGGAATAATTGGTGTAGTTGCCTATTTAATTTATCGTAAAAAGAAAATAGAATTTTAAAATAGAAGTATAAAAAACCTTATTTTAAGGTTTTTTATTTATATCTAGGCAAAAATATACTATAATTAATTGTTATAATAAAACGAGGATGTGATAGTATGGATAATATTTGTGCAATTGCTACACCATATGGTAAAGGGGCTATTGCGGTTATTAGATGTAGTGGACCTAATAGTATTGACTTAGTAAACAATATATTTAAAGGTAAAGATTTAACTAAAGTAAAAGGTAATAGAATTGTTTATGGTCATATTATAAAAGATAATGAATTAATTGATGAGGTTATGGTAAGCATATTTAGATCACCTAAGTCTTATGATGGAGAAAACAGTTGTGAAATCAATTGTCATGGTGGTGTATATATAACTAATTTAGTTTTAGAAACACTGTTAAATAGTGGTTTTAGAATGGCTGAACCAGGTGAATTTACAAAGAGAGCTTTTTTAAATCATAAAATGGATTTAACGCAAGCAGAATCAGTTATGGATGTTGTTAATGCCGAATCTAAATTAGCTGTAAAAAGTTCATTAAATGCTTTAAGTAGTAATTTATATAATCTAATTTCTAGTTTAAGAGAAGAAATTTTAAATATCTTAGCTCAAATAGAAGTTAATATTGATTATCCAGAATATGATGACGCTATAGAAGTAACTCATGAATATTTAATTCCTAAAATTAGTGATATAAAAAAGAAAATGGAAAATATATTAGCTAATTCTCAAGTTTCTAGAATTATTATAAACGGTATTAAAACAGCTATAGTTGGTAAACCTAATGTTGGTAAAAGTACAATTTTGAACATGCTATTAGGTGAAAATAAGGCCATTGTTTCAGATATAGCAGGAACAACTAGAGATATAGTTGAAGGACAAGTAAGATTAGGAGATATTTCTCTAAACTTACTTGATACTGCTGGTATAAGAGACGATAGTGATTATATCGAAAGTATAGGTATAAAAAAAGCAAAAGAAACTATTGAAGAAGCTGATTTAATAATGTTGGTTTTAGATTTATCTAGAGAACTTACAACAGATGATTTTAAATTACTAGATTTAGTTAAAGATAAAAAATATATTTTAATTGCAAATAAAAGTGATCTAGAACCTAAATGGCAAAGAGAAGATGTTCTTATTATTTCAGCTAAGAACAATTTAGGTTTAGTTGAATTACAAAAGAAAATATATGCTGTCTTAAAAATCAATGAATTTAATGTTACAAACCCAAGTTTAAACAATATTAGACAAAAGAAGTTAATGGAGTCAAGTTTAAAATCTTTAACTGAAGCTCTTAATAGTTGTTATAACTTGGTTGATATATCTTTAATTGAAATAGATATTAAGGAAGCTTTTGATAAACTTGGTGAAATTATTGGTCAAGCTTATCCAGAAGAGTTAATAACCGCACTATTCACTAAGTTTTGTTTAGGTAAATAAAAGCGATTTTAAGCCATTTTTAGTATTTATAATCGTATAAAAAGTGTTATAATTAGCACGAGAGGAGTAAATGTATGAGTTGGAGTTTAATTTGTGAGTCTTTTATAGTAGCTTGTGAAGCGGTTTTACCAATAGTTGTTTTAGTAGTAGTAGGTTACGTTTTAAAGAAATTAGGAATAATATCTGATAGATTTCAAAAAGAAGGAAATAAATTTTGTTTTAAAATAATGATTTCTGTTCTTTTATTTTGTAATATTTACGCTATTGAAGATATTTCCCAAATAGGTGAATATGGAGTTTTTATCTTAGAAGTAGCTGTAGCTATTGCAATATTATTTATTTTAGGAATTTTAGTAGTTAAATTATGTATAAAAGATCCAAAACAACAAGGTGTTGTTCACCAATGTTTATTTAGATCCAATTATGCAATAATCGGAATACCTTTAGCTACTTTTATTGGTGAATCATTAGGTTATTCAGCTGATTCACCTATTGTTGGGATAGCAAGTTTAGTTTCAGCTGTAAGTATTCCATTATTTAATATTTTTGCAGTTATTTCTTTAAGTATGTATGATAAAGGCGAAAATGGAAAAATAGACATTAAAAAAATGTTAAAAGGAATTATTACTAATCCGTTAATTATAGGTGTATTTTCTGGCGTTTTAGCTTTATGTATTAGAGAAATATTTATTGCTACTGGAGTAACTTGGCGTTTAAAAGATTTTGTTATTCTTTATAAACCATTAACTCAAATTGGTAATATGGCAACTCCATTTGCTTTAATTATGTTAGGAGCAGGTTTTACTTTTGGTGCAGTAGCAAGATTAAAATATCAAATTATTTTAGGAACAGTCATTAGAGTTGTTATTGTTCCAGCTGTATTTTTAATAAGCTTTAATTTTATATTAAAAGCTCAATTTGGTAGTGCAACTATCTATTTTCCAGCTTTAATAGCTTTATTTTCTACACCTGTTGCTGTTTCTAGTGCGCCAATGGCCGTAGAAATGGGACAAGATGGTGAACTTGCTGGTCAATTAGTAGTTTGGACATCGCTTGCTTCAATTTTATCTTTGTTTGCTATTATTATGATAGCTGTAACTACAGGGGTTTTACCTATTCAAGGTTAGGTGATTGTTATGAAAGTTAATAAAATATTAAGTTGTGTTATTTTTTGCTTATTTTTAATAGGTTTTGTTTATTGCCCACTTTTTATTATAAGAGTTGAGGAACCACCATATAGAATGATTAGATTATATGAATTATTTTCAAATTCATATATTTCAGATGTAGTTGTTGGTAGTATAAGTGTTTCTTTATTTGGTGTTTTATTTATGAGCTTATTATTAATATTGCCATTTGTGGTCTTTACTAAATCAATTAAACTACATTTCGCTAGTCAAATTATTGCACTTGCGTATTTATTCTTAATTTTAATTTGTGTTTTCCATATTGAAAATCAAAGCTACAGCAATGAAACTATAGGCATAGAATTTACTTATTGTGCTGAAGCGTTGTTAGGAATAAATCTTATTAATAGTACTATTAATGCTTTTTATTTAGCTTATAAACAAGAAAAACTTAAATTGAATTTAATTATTCATAGTCTTATTTTATTTATTGTTGGTTCTCTTTTTATGGTAGCTACTTACTATATTTTTACACTACCTATTTTTGAAGATAAATTAGAAAATGTTTATTATATTCAAAATATAATTTCTTTAGATAATACGGGTTTATTATTTGTACTATTTTTGCTTTTAATTGGTGTTAATCTTTATTTAATATTTAATAATAGAATTTTAAAATTTATAGTTAGTTTAATTTTCACACTTGTAAGTTGTATCTTTATAACAGGTTTAGTTGATACATTTATGAATTATCAAATAAGTGAGTATAAAATATTATTAACAGGAACAGTTACATTAATAGTACTTGTTATAATGTTCATTTATGGAATTACTAATCTATTTATTAATTGTTTTACAAAAAATAGAAAAGAAAAAATAGAATAATAATTTTAAATTAACGATTTATTTTAGCAATTAATAAGTCTTTAAAGATGAAAAAGTATTGAAATTAAGCCTAAAAATCTATATAATAATAAAGCGATTAAATGAAAGGAAGATAAAAAATGGGAAGAGCACATGAAGTTAGAGCTGCATCTATGGCTAAAACAGCAGCTATGAAATCTGCAAAATATGCAAAATGGGGTAAAGAAATATTCCAAGCTGCTAAGGCAGGTGTTCCTGATTCTGATATGAATCAAGCTTTAAAAAGAGTAATAGAAAGAGCTAAAAAGGATCAATGTACAGCTGATGTTATTAAAAGAGCTATTGAAAAAGCTAAAGGCGCAATCAGCGGAGCTACTAAAGAAAAAACTTATGAAGGTTATGGTAGTGGTAATGTTGCTGTTATTGTTGAATGCTTAACCGATAATGATAATAGAACATTTGCTGAGGTTAGAACTTGTTTTAATAAAACAGGTGGCCAAATTGGTACTTCTGTTAGTTATTTATTTAATAGAAAAGCATATTTTAAATTTACAGGTTTAACAGAAGATGAAGCAATGGAAGTATTAATGAACAATGATTGTGATTGTGAAGAAATTAAGACAGATGAAGAATATACAATCATAACTGCAGATCCTAAAGATTATAATGCAATTAAGACAGCTTTAGAAAATTGTGGTAAAGAATTGGATTTTGATACTAATGAAACTACTTTAATTCCAATGAATAAAGTAGATTTAGATGAAGAACATGAAGAAAAATTCCGCAGAATGCTAGATATGCTTAGAGAATTAGATGATGTTCAAGAAATTTATCATAATGCTAATATTAGTGAAGATGAAGAATAACAGTAGAAATACTGTTTTTTCTTTTATAAAAAAATGGTTATGAAAAAACATAACCAAAAAACTTTTTTATAATATAAGTTATAAAATAGGAAAACCCTATTCCTGCTAATCCTCCTGTAAAAACTCGTCTTAAATTGGTTGATGTAAAACCAAACCCATATTGTAATAAACCATCTATAATTCCAATTATCATAAAGATAATAGAAATTATAAAGAAAGTTTTATTATAGTTATTTAAGCCTAAAGCAAAAAAAGGAAGAAATAAGAAAATTGATAAAGAAATAGCTAAACAACGATAACAGATAGGGAAAACAAATCCATTTATCGTTAATGCTCTTTCAGCTATTTTATTACATATAGGCACAATGCCAAAATTATTTTTATCTAGCAAATAGGTAACAGTAAATAATATTATTAAATAATAAGTGGTATATAATAATAGAGATATAACAGTACCTAAAAGATTAATAAAAACATTACCTTTTTTAGTAATTATATTTTTAATACCATAAAATGGTAAAATAAAATTTAACATATTTATAAGCCATTAGGGAATAAAATAGGTAATAAATAAGGTAATAAAAAGGCTGTAATAATACCACAAATAAGTAATATTATAATTAAAGAAACATAAATTATTGCACTAATTAGAGCACCTTTACCAGCCATTTTCGCATTTTTAGGTTCAGTTTCACGCCAAACAAGATATAAGATTAATCCTACAATTGGAACGAAGAAGCCTAAAACAGCCCAACCAGCTGAACCAGTATCTGAAGGGTTAGTATTTTGGTTTGTTAAAGTAGTTTTTTCATTAGTGCTAGTTCCACAATATGGACAAAATTCAACATCATTATTGATTTCTTTACCGCAATTTTTACAATACATTTTAACCTCTAGTAAGTAGTAGAGCCAATACCAGTAACAGTTATACAGATAACAGAAATAATTGTTAAAACAACAGAAATTATTACGCTAATTAAAGCACCTTTACCAGCCATTTTCGCATTTTTAGGTTCAGTATCACGCCAAACAAGATATAAGATTAATCCTACAATTGGAATGAAAAAACCTAAAACAGCCCAACCAGCAGAACCAGTATCGGCAGGATTACTGTTATTGTTTTGATTATTCATATTAGGAATATTATTATTTTCATTGGTGCTAGAGCCACAATAAGGGCAAAATTCTGCATCATTATTAATTTCTTTACCACAATTTTTACAATACATTTTAATTCTCTCCTTTAAAAAATATATTTAAATTATAATAAAAGAACATAGTTTTTGCAATAAATTTATTAAAATTTGGCTTGTATGTTTAGTTTAAATATGGTAGAATACTTGCGACTTACTATGGTATGTTTAGTCCATGGCGGAAGGAGTGAATTGTACAATGAAAAACGGAATACATCCAAATTATAAGAAAGTTAAAGTTACTTGTACAACTTGCGGTAATGTTTTTGAAACAGGTTCAGTATTAGATGAAATTCGTGTTGATACTTGCTCTAATTGTCATCCATTCTACACTGGCAAACAAGCTTTTACTCAAGCAGATGGTAGAGTAGATCGTTTCAATAAACGTTACGGCTTAGATAAGAAGTAATTAAGAAATATAAGACCTTTAGCGGTCTTTTTTTCTTTATTTGGTTGCAATGATATTATTTTGTGTTATTATACAAAGGTAGTTAAATATAGGGAAAGGAGTTATAATAAATAGCAATATTTATTATATGTGATTGTATTATGTATTATAGTGAAAATAAAATTGGTCATATAGAAGTTATTTGTGGACCGATGTTTGCTGGTAAAACTGAAGAATTAATTAGACGTGTTAAAAGAATGGAGTATGCTAAAAAGAAGTTTTTAGTATTTAAACCTAACATAGATAATAGATATAGTGAAGATATGGTTGTTTCGCATAATAAAAAAAGCACTACAGCTATAAACATTAATATAAATCATCCTGAAGATGTTAAAAATTATGTTACAAACGAGATTAGTGCTTTAGTATTTGATGAAGTACAATTTTTTAAAGAAGATTTAATAGAAATAATTAATTATTATGCTAGTCAAGGCCTGCGAATTATTTGTGCTGGACTTGATAAAGATTTTACTGGGAAACCATTTGGTTTAATTCCTAATTTATTAGCTATAGCTGATGAAATAACGAAGTTAACAGCTATTTGTATGGTTTGTGGTGAAGAAGCAACGGAAACACAAAGAATTATTGATGGTAGACCTGCTTATGATGATGATCCGGTTGTTTTAATTGGGGCAACAGAATCATATGAAGCTAGATGTCGTAAGTGTCATAAGGTTTTACATCATGAAAAATAAATTTTTAGAGGCTGCTTACAAAGAAGCCTTAAAAGCTTATTCACAAGGTGAATGTCCGATTGGGGCGGTAATTGTAAAAGACGATAAAATAATTGCTAGAGGGCATAATTTAAGGGAAAATAAAGAAGATCCTTTAGGACATGCAGAAATTATAGCAATCAAAAAAGCTAGTAAAAAGCTTAATTCGTGGCGACTTGAAGATTGTAGTTTGTATGTTACGTTAGAACCTTGTTTAATGTGTGCAGGTGCTATAGTTAATAGTAGAATCAAAGAAGTTTATATTGGGGCTAAAGATTGGCGAAATGGTGCGGTTTTTAATAATTGTAATAGTTTTAATTTATATACGCATAAGCCAAAGGCTTATTATTTAGAATGTGAATCTTGCAGCAGCATTTTAACTAATTTCTTTAAAGATTTAAGATTTAATATAAGTTTAGATAAAATTGAAATTAAAACTAATAGATTATTAATTAGACCATTTAAAGAAACAGACCTATTAGATTTTTATGAATATGCTAAAGTTGAGGGGGTTGGCGAAAAAGCTGGGTGGAAACATCACGAAAACATAGAAACTACGAAAAAAGTTTTAAAAGCCTTTATAGAACATAAAGATGTTTTAGCTATTAGTATGAATGGTAAAGTTATCGGAAGCATTGGTATTCACAAACATTATGAACCTAATTTTGGCGGTTTGAAATATCGCGAATTAGGCTATGTTTTAAGTCAAACTTACCAACAACAAGGAATTATGACAGAAGCTTTAAGGGCATTAATTCCGATTTTATTTGCAGAATATAAATTAGATTTATTAATTTGTGGACATGCTAAAGGTAATATAGCTAGTCAAAAAACTATGTTAAAACAAGGATTTAAAGAATATAAAAGAACTAAAAAAGCAATTTATTATTGCCTGTTTAATATTTAAGGATGGAGGTAAAAAATATGTTAGAAATCTTTAAAACATATGAGGGAATGTTAAAGAAAATAGATAAAGTTGAAGATGGCTGTTGGATTGATGTAAAATGCCCAACTGAAGAAGAAAAAAAGTTTTTGCTTGAGGAAATAAAAATATTACCAGATTTTTTAAAACAAGCACTAGATGAAGAAGAAAGTCCTCATATTGACTATGATGATGATTGTGATCAAAGATTAATTATTATTGACTACCCAATATTTTATAATAATTCTGATAGTGAAGTTATATCTTCTCAATATCAAACAGCTCCACTAGGAATTATATCTAACAATAAATATATCATCACGATTTCACTACATGAATCATTAGATATTTTAGATTTTAAGTCGGGTTTAATTAGAGGGTTTAACACCAATATGAAAACGAGATTCTTTTTAAGTCTAATGTTAAGAATATCTCAAAGATATCTAGCATATTTAAGACAAATAGATAAAATATCTAGCTTAACTGAAACTAAATTACATCGTTCAATGGAAAATGAAGAATTGATTCAAATGTTAGCATTAGAAAAATCATTAGTATATTTTTCTACAAGTTTAAAAACAGATGAAGTCATAATGAATAAAATTATGCGTGGTAAAGTAATAAAACTTTATGAAGAAGACCAAGATCTATTAGAAGATGTTTTAATTGAATTACATCAAGCGATTGAAATGTGTAATATTTATTCTAATATTTTATCAGGAACAATGGATGCTTTTGCATCAATTATATCTAATAATCTTAATATTGTAATGAAGGTTTTGGCTGTTATTACAATTGTTATGTCTATACCTAACATAGTTTTTGGGTTTTATGGTATGAATGTAGATAACCTACCAGGAGCTATTTATTGGTTTATTCCTTTAATTATAACAATTGTAATTTGTGTTGTTTTAATTATCTTTTTTAAGAAAAAGAAAATGTTTAAATAGTATTGTAAATAAAAAGAAATTATGCTACAATTTTTTCACCCTAATCAAGTATTACTTAGCGAACCTGGTCAGGACCGAGAGGTAGCAGCCATAAGTTAAGTGGTATTGTGATTAGGTTTTTTTAATGAGGTTATATGAAAAAAGAAGATGTTTTTAATTACTTAAAGTTAATTCCTAAAGGTATGGTAACTACATATAAAGATATAGCTAATTATTATAATTCTTTAGGTTATCAAGCAGTTGGAAAAATATTACATTCAAATAATGATAAATTAATAAATCCTTGTTATAAAGTTGTTAGTAAAAGCGGAACCTTAAGTCCTAATTATAAATTTGGTGGCAAAGAAGAACAATTTAAACTTTTGCAAAATGATGGTGTTCCTTTTAAGGAAGATAAAGTATATTTAGAAAAATGTGAATTTAAATTAATATTAGAAACAGAAAGACTTTATTTAAGAGAGTTAGTTGAAAATGATATACCATCTTTAGAAAAAATGATGAATGACAAAGTTATGTTGCATTATGAACACCATTTTACTAAGACTGATGTAATTAATTGGTATAACAAACAAAAAGAAAGATATAAATCAAAATTTGGTTTATTAGCTTGTTGTTTAAAAGAAAAAGGTACCGTAATCGGTCAGATTGGCTTTACAATTCAAGAAATACCAAATGCGTCTGTTATTGAACTTGGCTATATATTTGATGATAATTATTGGCATAATGGTTATTGTATAGAAGCTTCTAAAGCTTTAATAGATTATGCAAAATGCCATAATTATCAAGAAATATATTCAATTATTAAATATAATAATTATGAAAGCCAAAAAGTAGCTCTTAAAAACAATATGACAAAAGTTGGTGAATTTGTTAAAATATATCTAGGTAAAACCATGCTACATTATATTTACAAGGTGAAGTTATGATATATAAGGAAACAGAACGAATAGAATTAAAACGCGAAATAACAGATGAAATAAAAAAAGAAATAATAGCATTTTTAAATACTGATGGTGGCACAATTTATATTGGGGTTAATGATGATGGTACAATTTATTATGATTTGTCAGAAAAAGAAAAAGATATTGAAGCCACAAGAATTATAAATTGGTTATTAAATGATGTTATAAGCCCCAACCCTAAAGAATACATAGATTTAAAATGGAATCAAGATGGTGTATTAGTCTTAAATGTAGCAGAAGGAATAGATAAGCCTTATTATTTAACAGAATCAGGTATAGATAACGGAACTTATTTAAGGTTTGAAACCTCTAAATGTAGAGCTTCTAAAGAAGAAATAACAAAATTAAAAATACTTAGTCATAAATTATTTTATGAAGATGATCTATTTAATGGTGATTTAAGTTTTTCATATTTACTTAATAAATTTCCTGAACTTACCGATAAACTATCTTCTTTAGGTTTTATTAAAAATAATAAGTATACTAATTTAGCTTATTTATTATCTGATGAACAAGCAAATAGAACTAAAATTTATATCTTAGACAATGTAAATAACATAAAAAAAAGAAAAGTGTTTAAAGGTTCTATTGTTAAACAAATAGATGAAATATTAATATATTTTAAAAATATTAAGGGGTATCCCGCTAAAGCAATTAAAGAAGCCTTATTAAATGCCTTTATCCATAGAAATTGGGCTACTAAAAATAATATTAGAATTGAAATAAGTTTAAATAAAATTAATTTTATATCACCAGGTGGTATATATTTAATGTCAAATGAAGAAATAGATAGCGGTAAAAAAAGCTATCGAAACCCTAAATTAGCTAAATTATTTAATAATTTAGGATATAGAAAAAATTATAATTATAACGGCTTAAAAGAAATCAATTTAGCATATCAAAAATATAATAAAGAAGCATTAATTATGGCTACTTCTAAAATGTTTATTATATCTTTACCTAAAATAAAATAATTTTATCGTTTAATGGAGTAAGTATATAAATATGCAAATAAAGCAAATATTAAAAAAGGATCCAAACGTAATTCAAGACCTAGTTAACATATGGGAAAGGTCTGTAAAAATAAGTCATAAGTTTTTAACAGAACAAGAAATTAACAATATTAAAAAATATGTACCTGAGGCAATTATAAATGTTCCTTTTCTAATCGTTATGTATGACAATAATAAAAGTCTTGGTTTTATCGGAATAAACAAAAACAAGATTGAAATGTTCTTTATTGATGATAAATTTATAGGTAAAGGCATTGGTAGTGCATTGATGAGTTATGCATTTTCTAAATATATCATTAATGAAGTAACGGTTAACGTAGAAAATTATAAAGCTCATAATTTTTATTTAAAACACGGATTTTATGATTATGAAAGAAAAAAAGTAGATGAACAAGGTAATCCTTATCCAATAATAATTATGAAAAAAGATAAAGAAAAAAGCTGTGAAATCAACTTCTAGAAATCTATAGATTAATTTCTAAATTGATTTTTTCACAGCCACTTTTTTGTTTTTTTAAATTAATGTTATTCTTTTAGAGTTGTAACATCATCAGGTTTTAATAAATTTAAAGTTACAGTATCAACTTTAACATTAAACATTGCTTTAAATAATCTTTCAATATCGTCAATATAAACGACCTTATCGTTTGGTGTTAATTCAGAAAAAACGATTGGTACAGGTATTACATAACCATATTGAGTAGCTCTTTCTAAAAGCCTATTTTTTCTTTGTTGTGACTCACAAAGCACAGGTATGTGATTTTCTTCGCTCAATCTTAATATCTCTTTTGTTTTACCAGTTCCTGGCGCTCCTAATATATATTTCATTTTGACCTCCGTTTTGTTTGTTTAGTTGTATTATAAACCATATTTAACAAATAAGAAAGCCTTTTCACTAAATAAGTAGAAATAATTAGAAGAATAATTTAAAGAAATTAATTAAAATATTATTTTCGTAGAAATATTTAGATATTCTAAATTCATCAGGATTTGTTAATTGAAGGTCTACGGTAACAAAATTTCTAAATCCTTCAAGTCCTGGAATTTGAATTATTAAAGATAATATAAAGAATAATATATAAACACAACAAATAGCTAAAAAGCCATATAAGATAACACCTAAAATTCCATCTACTATTCTAATTGCTATATTTTCTCTGATTAAGCCAATTAATATTTTTAGAACAAAACTTAAAATCCAACATCCTACAAGTAATATTATAAACGAAATAATAGATATAAATAAACTATACACTTGTTGAGCTAAAGCACTTGCGATATCTACTTCGCCGCCAATTGTTGAAGCTATATAATCAGCTATTATTTTAGGAAAACCTAGTGAGCTTAAAACTGAACTAGGATCTCCTCCATTAGCAAAAGCTTCAGATGTTATGATGTTTTGATAAACATTAGTGTAAATATTGTCATAAAACACATTTTTAGCTATAAATAAATCAGCTAATTTACCACTAAATAAGATAGCTATAATTAATCCGACAATTCCAGAAGCTAATTTTCTAAAGCGATCTAAAAAACCATGTTTAGCACCGTAAATTAAAGCTACTAGGAAAAATATTATTAAAATAATATCAAATATACCAAAAAAACCCAAATCCATTTTTTTATCTCCTTTAATTTGTGGTATAATTATAATATCATTATTTTTGTTAATTGCAAACAATTTATAAGAGGTGCTACATGAATATTATTGAAACAATTCAAAGTAAATTAAAAGAAATAAATGTTAAAGCCTATGTCATCTTAACGGCAGATTATCATCAAAGCGAATATATTAGTGACTATTTTAAAATTCGAGCTTATATTTCTGGTTTTACAGGTTCAGCAGGTTCTTTAGTTATAACGGAAAATGAAGCGCGTTTATGGACTGATGGTAGATATTTTTTACAAGCTGAAAAACAATTAGAAGATAGTGGTATAGTTTTAATGAAGATGGGAGAACCTAAAGTTAGAACTATTTATAATTATTTAGCTGGTGTATTAGGTGATAATGGGACTTTATTATTTGATGGTAAAATGGTTAGTATTAGTTTTATAAATGAGCTAGAAAAAGAATTAAAACATAAAGTTACTTATAAAACGACTGATAATATAATTAATTTAATTTGGCCTAATCGACCACAATTACCACAAGATAAAATATATTATTTAGATGAATTTTTTACAGGCTTATCTTACCAAGAAAAAAGAAGCCAAGTTTTAAATAAATTGAGCGAAAATAAGTGTGATGTTTTAGTTTTAACGTCTTTAGAAGATGAAGCATGGTTATTTAATTTAAGAGGAAATGATATTTCATATACCCCTGTATTTTTAGCTTATACAATTATTACAGAAAAAGAAACTGTTTTATATATTGATAAAAATAAAATAACTAAGGATTTAAGGCCTTATTTAAAAGAAAACGAAATCATAGTAAAAGAATATGAAGAAATATATAAAGATTTATATAAGTTAGAAGCTAAAAAAATATGGTTAGATCCAAATAAAGTTAATTATCAAATCTATAATATTGTAAAAGGTAAAAACGAAGTATTATTAAAAACAAACCCAACATTAGAGCTTAAATGTATTAAGAATGAAGTTGAAATAAAAAACACTAAGCTAGCCCATATTAAAGATGGGGTTGCGGTAACAGAATTTATGTATTATTTAAAACATTTAGATTTTAAAGAAAAAGTTACAGAAACTAAAGTAAGCCATTATCTTTTAAATTTAAGAAAAAGACAAAAGGGTTTTATAGAACCATCATTTAATACAATATGTGCTTTTGGAGCAAATGGAGCTATGCTACATTATAGCCCAAGCGTAGAATCAGATGCTGAAATAGTTAAAGATAACTTACTACTAGTAGATTCTGGTGGTCAATATTTAGAAGGAACAACAGATATCACAAGAACTTTTGCGATTGGCCAAGTAACAGATGAACAAAAAGAGTTGTTTACAACTGTACTTAAATCTGTGATCAATTTATCTAGAGCTGTCTTTTTAGAAGGATGTCGAGGTAATAATTTAGACATCTTAGCGCGAGGGCCAATTTGGGAAAAATTACTAGACTATCGTTGTGGTACAGGTCATGGTGTAGGTCATGTTTTAAGTGTACATGAAGGTCCTAACGGATTTAGATGGAAGATAGTGCCTGAACGCGAGGATAGTGCAGTTTTAAAAGCAGGTATGATCACTACAAATGAGCCTGGTGTTTATTTAGAAGATAAGTTTGGAATTAGAACAGAAAATGAAATGTTATGTGTTGATGCCGGAACTTCTGAATATGGTCACTTTTTAAAGTTTGAAACTATAACATATGTTCCGATTGATTTGGATGCTGTTAACATAGATATGTTAAGAAAAGATGAAAAAGAATGGTTAAATAACTATCATCAAATGGTATATGATACTTTAAAAGAACATTTTAGTGGTGATATGTTAGCTTGGTTTGCTTTCGCAACTAGAAAAATATAATAATTTTGGTTTTTGTAGAGTATTAAGTTTACAAAAACCTTTTTCATTTATAAATATCCTTATATTTATAATAACTAGTTTTACTTATATTTAATAATTTTAAAGCTTCTTTTAGTTGTAATTCGTTATTTTTAACTTTATTAATAATAGTATTAAAGTTTTCTGGTATTATTAGTTTTGGTCGGCCTAGATGCTTACCTTTAAGTTTAGCTATTTTAATTCCTTCACTTTGTCTTTCTTTAATATTATTTCTTTCATTTTCAGCAACAAAAGACAATATTTGCAAAACTAAATCAATGACAAAACTTCTTAACGTTTCATTATTTATAATATTATTAAAATTATTAATAAATGGCATATCTAAAACATAAATAATAACGCCAACAGTTTTAGATAAGTATCTAAATTCCTCGGTTATTAAATTATAATTTCTACCTAAACGATCAATAGACTTAATATACAATTCATCACCTTTTTTTAATTTATCTCGTAACTTTTGGTAATTTTTTCTTTTAAAATCTTTTCCGCTTTCTTTATCAATATAGATATAATCATTATCTACATATTGACTCAATAAAGTTAATTGTCTATCAATATTTTGTTTTTCGGTTGATACTCTAATATATGCATATTTCATTTTGACTCCTCTTTTTTCTTTATTTAATTTAATAAAAAATGTATAATACTTACTAGAGGTGAAATTCATGCAAGATAAGATTAGAATTGAAGATGATTTATATAATTATGTTAATGGTGAATGGTTAAAAAAAGCTAAAATTCCCGCTGATAAACCGGTTACTGGTGGTTTTATTGATTTAGTAGATAAAGTTGAAAAAATAATGTTAAAAGAATTTAAGTCAATCAGCAAAAAGCCAAGTAATGATCATTTATTAAATAAGGCTGTAGCCTTATATAATAAAGTGTTAGATGAAGATAGTAGATTAAAAGGAAAAGTTTTTTTAATATCTAAACTTAAATATTTAGATAACATATTAAATAAACATGATTTTAGTATTGCATTATATTATTTATATGTTAACAATTATCCCCTTCCTTTTAATATTGGCGTAACAGAAGATATGATGGATGCTACTAAATATTGTTTATGTATTACAGGTCCCCAAACTATTTTACCGGATACTACTATGTATAATACAGCAAATGAGGAAGCTTTGTTAAGTGTTTATTCTCAAATGGTTTTAACTATTTTAACTAAATTAGAGATTGAAAATAAAGAAGAATTATTAGCTAAAACTTTAAGTTTTGATAAAAAAATTAGTAAAATTGTTAAATCAAGTGAAGAATGGGCTGATTATATTAAATGTTATAATCCTTATTTATTTAAAGATGTCGAAGATAAATTAGATTGTGATTTTGCTAATTTTGTTGTTTCTAGATATGGAATCCCACCAGTTAATGTTGTTGTTTATGATCCTAAGTTTTTAGATAATTATCAAGGTTTAATGACAGATTATACTGAATATGTAGCTTGGGCTAAAGTTAATTTAATTTTAAGTAATGTAGCGTATTTATCAGAAGAATTTAGAAACTTAGCAGGTATTTATAGTAGAGCTTTAAGTGGTGCTAAAGAAATGGCTAAGATTGATAAATATGCGTATCGTTTGGTTAATAATTATTATGATGAGCCATTAGGTGTTTATTACGGTAAAAAATATTTTGGTGAAGAAGCTAAGGCTGATGTTATTAGTATAGTTAAAAACTTGATTGAAAGCTATAAACATCGTTTAAGTAAAAACGATTGGTTATCTAAAGAAACAATTGCTAAAGCAATCGTTAAATTAGATAAAATGGAAATTAAGATTGGTTATCCTGATAAAGTTTCTGACAAATATTATTTATTAGCATTTAGCGACAATCAAAGTTTAATAGAAATTGTTGATAATTTAAATAAGATTTTAATAGCTAATCGCGATGAAAAACTTTATAAAAAAGTTGATAGAAGCGAATGGGTAATGTCTGGCAATACTGTTAACGCTTGTTATAACCCATCATTCAATGATATAACTTTCCCAGCAGCTATACTACAAGCTCCATTCTATAGTACCAAACAAAGTGTTGAAGAAAATTACGGTGGTATTGGTTGTGTTATTGGCCATGAAATCAGTCATGCTTTTGATAATAATGGTGCCCAAATGGATGAACTAGGTAATATTAAAAATTGGTGGACGGAAGAAGATTATAAAAACTTCCAAATTAAGACAGAGGCTATGACTAAGCAATTTGATGGATTAGAATTAGAAGGTTCTAAGGTAAATGGTAAATTAAGCGTTTCTGAAAACATTGCTGATAATGGTGGTGTTGCATCATCAATCGAATCTTTAAATCGCGTTAAACCTGATGCTGATTTTAAAGCATTCTTTATGAATTATGCGCGTATTTGGTGTCAAAAAGCTCGTCCTGAATATACAAAACTATTATTAACAGTAGATGTTCATGGTCCTGCTTATTATAGAGCTAATCAACAAGTTAAAAACTTTAAAGAGTTCTATGATGCATTTAATATTAAAGAAACAGATAAGATGTATTTAGAACCAAATGAAAGATTAATAATTTGGTAATTTAAATATAAAAATGTTAAAAAAATAGTAAAAGAAAAATAAGTATTATATTTTATTTTTCATAATAATAGAAATTTAATTTGAAAAAAGACTTATAAGATGCTTTGATATGATATCTCCAAAGTAGACAAATAAAATAATTAAAGAATAATAATTCCTTAAGGGATTTGTGAACTCCAAAATTATGAAAGTCTACTTTGGAGGTTTTTTTAATTTTAGGTATTGTTATAATTAAATGTTTTATATGAAAATTACTTTCATATAAAAAATAGTTGAATATTCAACTAAATAGTAAGATAATATAACAAATGAAGGTGAAAGTTATGGATTATAATAAATATAGATCCTTAGACTTTTCTATTTTGTACCGCTCGATGCATAAATATTATGATTTAGCTTTAACTGATCTAGATATTTCAGCTGGACAAGTAACATTTTTAATCGTTTTATCGCAAAAAGAAGGTATATCTTTAGTAGATATAGCTAATATTTGTAGTTATGATAAAGGTACAGTTACTAAAGGCATTCAAAAATTAGAAGAAAAAGGATATGTAAAAGAAGAAGAAAGTTTTGATAAAAGAGCTAAATTATTATATTTAACCGAAAAAGCCAAACAAATTATGTCACGCTTATATATGGTGATTAGAGATTGGTGGGAATATTTAACTAGTGATGTTTCTAGTGATGAGCTTGAAGTTTATTTAAATATTCAAGCTAAACTAGCTAATAAGGCTAGAAAATATAATTTTAATCAAGAAGAAGAAATTAAATTTTTTGGTTTACAAAAATCGACACTATTAGATTACCCATCTAAATTAGCAGCCACAATATTTACAGGGGGATGTAATTTTTGTTGTCCTTTTTGTCATAATAGTGATTTAGTTTATTTAGATGAAAATATTAAAGAAATTAAGGAAGCAGATATATTAGAATATTTAACTAAAAGAAAAAGCATTTTAGATGGTGTATGCATAAGTGGGGGAGAGCCATTATTACATAGAGGGCTTATTTCCTTTATTACTAAGGTTAAGAATTTAGGTTTATTAGTTAAATTAGATACTAATGGTTTTCTTTATGAGGAATTAAAAAAGATAGTCGATTTAAAATTAGTTGATTATGTAGCTATGGATATTAAAAATTCACCTAATAAATATGGTCTGACATGTGGTGTTAAAAATATTGACTTGACTAATATTTATAAAAGTGTAGATCTTTTGAAAAGGGGAATTGTAGATTATGAATTTAGAACTACAATTGTTAAAGAATATCATGATTTAAACGATATTAAAGAAATAGGATTATGGCTTAATGGGGCTAAAAATTATTATTTACAAAGTTTTAGAAATGGTGAAAATGTAATTGATAAAACCTTGCATAGTCATACTTTAGAAACGCTCGAAAAGTATAAAAAAGAATTAGAAAAAAATATTAAAAATGTAAGTATAAGGGGTGTGTAAAATGTATAATGTAATTAAAAGAGATGGTAAGGTTGCGAGTTTTGATATTAAAAAAATTGAAGTCGCGATTACAAAGGCTTTTGACGCTAAAGAAACAGCTTATAATGAAAATATAATTGAATTATTAGCACTTAGAGTTACAGCCAATTTCCAAAATAAAGTAAAAAATGACTTAGTTCATGTTGAAGATATTCAAGATAGTGTTGAACAAGTATTAATTGAATCAGGTTATGGGGAAGTAGCTAAAGCTTATATTTTGTATCGTAAACAAAGAGAAAAAGTTAGAAACGTTAAAAATACAATGTTAGATTATAAAGATTTAGTTGATAGCTATGTCTTAGCTACGGATTGGCGAGTTAAAGAAAATTCAACGGTTACATATTCAGTTGGTGGTTTAATTTTATCTAATAGTGGGGCAATAACTGCTAATTATTGGTTGTCAGAAATATATGATGAAGAAATCGCTAAAGCCCATAAAGATGGTGATATGCATATTCATGACTTATCTATGTTAACCGGTTATTGTGCTGGTTGGTCATTAAAACAATTATTAATGGAAGGATTAGGTGGAGTTCCTGGTAAAATGACGTCTAAACCGGCTAAGCACTTGACAAGTTTATGCAATCAAATGGTTAATTTTTTAGGTATTATGCAAAATGAATGGGCAGGTGCGCAAGCTTTTTCATCATTTGATACTTATTTAGCTCCATTTGTTAAAACAGATAATTTAAATTATGATCAAGTAAAACATGCTATTGAATCTTTTGTATATGGTGTTAATACTCCAAGTCGTTGGGGAACTCAAGCTCCTTTTACTAATATTACTCTTGATTGGACTGTTCCTAATGATTTAGCCGAACAATATGCCATTGTCGGTGGCAAATCTATGGATTTTAAATATAAAGATTGTAAAAAAGAAATGGATATGATTAATAGAGCGTTCATTGAAGTAATGATAGAAGGGGATGCTAATGGTAGAGGATTCCAATATCCAATACCTACTTATTCAATAACTAAGGATTTTGATTGGTCTGAAACGGATAATAATAAATTATTATTTGAAATGACTGCTAAATATGGTACACCTTATTTTTCTAATTATGTTAATAGTGATATGCAACCAAGCGATATTAGATCTATGTGTTGTCGGTTAAGATTAGATTTAAGAGAATTAAGAAAAAAGAGCGGTGGCTATTTTGGTAGTGGAGAATCTACAGGTAGTGTAGGTGTTGTAACTATTAATTTACCAAGGATAGCTTATTTAGCTAACGATAAAGAAGACTTTTATAAAAGGCTAGATAGATTAATGGATATAGCCGCAAGATCATTAAAGATAAAACGAAACGTTATTACAAAATTACTAGATGAAGGTTTATATCCATATACTAAACGTTATCTAGGGTCTTTTAAAAATCATTTTTCTACTATTGGTTTAATTGGAATGAACGAAGTTGGCTTAAATGCGAACTGGTTAAGAAAAGATTTAACGCATAAAGAAACTTATGATTTTGCGGTTGAAGTTCTAAATCATATGCGTGAGCGTTTAATTATTTATCAAGAAGAATATGGTGATTTATATAATTTAGAAGCTACACCTGCTGAATCTACAACTTATCGTTTAGCTAAACATGATAAAGAAAAATATCCTGATATTATTACAGCATCTGAAAATGGACATACTCCTTATTATACTAACAGTTCACATTTACCAGTAGGATATACAGATGACATCTTTGAAGCTCTAGATATTGAAGATAAACTTCAAACATTATATACATCAGGAACAGTATTTCATGCTTTCTTAGGTGAAAAATTACCATCACGGCAATCAGCAATGACACTAGTTCGTAAAATAGCAAATAATTATCACTTGCCTTATTATACAATTTCACCAACATATTCAATTTGTCAAGATCATGGTTATATAACTGGTGAACAATATACTTGCCCTATTTGTGGCAAAAAAACTGAAGTTTGGTCACGAATTACCGGTTATTATAGACCTGTTCAAAATTGGAATGATGGCAAAGTAGAAGAATTTAAAGGTAGAAAAGAATATAAGCTCGATGATAATATTTTAAAAGGTGCTATTGAATTTAAAAAACAAATAAATAATGATGGCATAGAACAACAAATACCGATATTAAATAATGATGGTGATTTATTATTATTTACTACTAAAACTTGTCCTAATTGTAAAATTGTTAAAGCTTTACTAGATGAAAACAATCTAACTTATAAAATTATAGAATCAGAAAGTAATTTAGATTTAGTAGAAAAATATGATATAATGCAAGCCCCTACTTTAGTAGTAAAAGGCGAAAACACAACAAAATATAATGGAGTAGTTGAAGTAGAAAAATTTATAAAACAGCTAAAATAAAAAGCCCTATTGGGCTTTTTTAATGCTTACAATATTAACACCAAGTAAAGTTAAATCATTATAAATTGTATCCATTAACATATAATCATATTTTTTATTTTCTACTATATTAAAGGCTTCTTCATAATTAATATTAGTTTCTTTTACGATTAATTTTGCTAGATAATCAAAATATTCTTCTAAGCCTTTATCAGTAGTAATACAGGCATGAAGCCTTAAATTTACATCATTTTTATAGATAATGAGTTTATCATTTTCCTTATAAACTTTAATCATACTTTTAGGCATAGGGATATAACCATTAACAAGCATAAAAGCATTCCATCTTAAATGTTCCATATAAGCTAAGGCATCACGTTTAGTAATATTAGGCTTTTTTCGATTATAATAAATTGGACTGTTTTGTTCTAAGATTTTATTTTCATCATAAACATTTAAATATTCTATTTCACTTAATCCAGAAGAATTATTATCACTTACATCTAATCCTAAAAGGTTTAGCTTAGTGAATATATTTACAGCCGAGGCTATATTTGAACTTTGTTGGTAAGAGTTTAACTTTTGCCAAAGTTGTTCTTTTAGTTTTATTGGTTTAAGATCATTATTTTTTAAAAGAGTTAATATATCTTTAACCTCCATAAACAATTAAATTATAGCTTTTTTTAAAATTATTTCAATAAAAGAAGATTGCTTTTTTAAAAATTAAGACTATAATAGTAGCGTTATTTAAGGGGAAGATTTTAATGGAAGTTATAAAAAAGTATATTTTGCCGTTTTGTAAGAAAAATTTTGTTTTATTAATAGCTATAATTTTAGCAATCGTAACTTGTTTTTTTGTACCAATTGATAAAGAATATTTAACTTATTTTGATGAAAAAAATTTAAAAACACTAGCTACTCTTTTTTGTACATTAGCTGTTGTTGCTGCCTTAAGGAATATTCACTTTTTCTCATGGCTAGCTGATGAAATAATTAAAAAGTTTGGTAATACTAGAAACGCTATAGCTGCTTTAATTTTTATCACTTATTTTGGCTCAATGATTATGGCTAATGATATGGCCTTAGTTACATTTTTACCGCTTGGCTATTTTGTTTTAGCAAGTTGTAATAAAAAGCAATATTTTGCCTTCACATTCATTATGCAAAATATTGCGGCTAATTTAGGCGGTATGTTAACCCCTTTTGGTAATCCACAAAATTTGTATATTTATTCTTATTTTAATGTTTCTTTAGGTGCTTTCTTAAAAACGATGGTTATCCCTTTTGTGGTAGCTTTAGTTTTAATTGTTGCGGCTTGTTTTATTGTGAAGAAAGAACCAATCAAAGTAGAATATACTACACTTAATAAACCGGCTTTATGGCGTTCTATTGTTTATTTTGCCTTATTTATAGTGGCTATTTTAATAGTTTTTGACGTTTTCCCTAAGTACTATATTGGTTTAATAATTGTCGTTGTAGGTTTATTAATTGTTGATTGGAAGTCTTTTTTAGGTGTTGATTATGGCTTACTTTTAACTTTTTCAGCATTTTTTATTTTTTCTGGTAATTTAGCTAGAATTGAAGCAGTTAAGAACTTATTTGAATTGTTGTTAAATAAGTCGGTATTAATTTTTTCAACCCTTTCTTGTCAAATTATAAGTAATGTCCCATCAGCAATATTACTTTCTAAATTTATTGATCCAACTCAATATGATGCATTACTAATTGGGGTTAATATTGGTGGACTAGGCACACCTATAGCTAGTTTGGCTAGTTTAATAACTTTAAATTTTTATCGTAAAGTTAACCCTGGCCATACTAAAAAATATCTTGGTTTATTTTTAGGTATCAATTATTTATTTTTAATAATTTTATTAGTTGTATCTTTATTTATTGTTTAACAAAAGCCGATATGGCTTTTTTTGTTTGCTATTTTTAAGTTAATTTGGCATAATAAAAGTATAAGGAGGTTAAATTTATGAAGATTAATGTTTTTCCAATAGTATCAAATTTACATGAAAAAAATTATATAAACCGAGAAACAAAATGGTTTTTAGCAGATATTGAAACTAAGTTATCTGCTAGTGTTAAGATTGTTGAACTTAATAATTTTTATAAGTGTGATTTACCTTTAATTTTAATTCAAAGTGGAGGTTCTGAAAAAGTTTTTTTAGATAATTTAAATAAATTAAAACCTCCGTTTTATCTTTTAACCTATGGGACTAATAATTCTTTAGCTGCTTCTTTAGAAATATTATCATATTTAAAAGATCATAATTTTGAAGGTGAAGTACTACATGGTAGTGTAGATTACATTGTTAATAGAATAAAGAAATTAACATTTAAATTACCGTTTGTAAGTCTTGGTGTATTGGGTAAACCTAGTGATTGGTTGATTGCTAGTGAGGTTGATTATGAGGAAGTATTAAGAAAACTTAATATTAAATTAGTCGATATAGATATGGATGAAGTAATAGAGGAATATCATAATATTAAATCAGTTAACATTTTAAATGAGTTAAAATATGATGAAAAAGAATTAAATAAAAGTAAAGCACTAATTGAAGCGTTATTAAAAATTAAATATAAATATAAATTATCAGGTCTAACAATAAGGTGTTTTGATTTATTAGATTCAATAAAAACAACGGCTTGTTTAGGGTTAGCTTATCTTAATAGAGAAGGAATAATTGGTACTTGTGAAGGTGATATTCCTAGTATGTTAAGTATGTATATAACTAATATAGTTTGTGGGTCTCCTGGTTTTCAGGCTAACCCAAGTAGAATAGATGTTCTAAATAAAACTATGGTTTTTGCCCATTGTACATTACCATTTAATATGACTTCATCTTTTGTTTTAACTACCCATTATGAATCAGGAATAGGTGTAGCTGTTAAAGGCAAGATGAAAGAAGAGGTAGTTACGATATTTAAACTTAGCCGCAATTTAAAGGATTATTTTGTGACTACAGGAAAGATTGTTAAAAATTTAAATGAAACTAATTTATGTAGAACTCAAATTGAGATTAGTGTAGATGAAAATATTGAATATTTTTTAAATAGACCATATGGTAATCACCATATTATAGTTTATGGTAACTACAAGGATGATCTTGAATATTTTATGAAAAAGTTTTTATAAACATAAAGCAAAAAAGACTGTAAATACAGTCTTTTTTTGCTAACGTATAAGTTATTATAACAGGGGAAATTTATGCTCTATCCGCTTCAACGTAGGCAAGAATAAAAGGACCTATGGCGTTACCATCATCCGCTACAACCTTACGAGTGACATACATGTCGTAAGTACCTACATTAGTGTCAGTCTTAGAGGCACTAAGACCTGCCCCAATGCAAATACCACCTAGGGTATAGTTGTCACCCTCTGGTTTAAAATAAGTTTTACATATTCCATTAAAAATGTCTAAACCTATTTTGCGATAAGATTTATCTAAAGCATTTAAGCGAACAGACTTCAATATAGTGTAGAAAGAATGTTTAGAAGATTTTTTGTTTCTAAAATATTTTTAACTTTGTTATGGTTGGTAATATCTTGAAGGTAAATCCTGATTGCTAGTTTTGTAGGACGACAGCCTTATTGATTGCCTCATTACGGCCAGCGAACAAGGTGGCAATATCTTTGGACAAGAGTGACGCATTTCTACCAATTACAAATATATCCATATTATCTTTAATGATCTATTGTTGTTTATGAGTATGCTAAAAAGATGATTAAAATAGTAGTACTACATTTAATCATCTTAATTTTAATTATTATTTTAATTTTGCTAAATAATGGAAAATGTTTTTAATTTCTTCTCGCCAAAGAGTCCAACTATGATCATAGCCATTTTTAAATTGATAATTTACACCAATGTTATTGCTTATTAAGAAATCATTAAATTCTTTACTATGGTTATATATGAAATCGTTAGTTCCAACAGAAAGATAAATGTTTTTAGTTTTTTCTTTTGTTTCTAGGAACAATTCTTTAAGTGATTTAATTTTTAATATTTCTTCTAAATTACCATCTGGTCTTGTAGCAGGAGATAGTGAGATACAAGCTTTATATTTATCGATGTTATTTAAATAATGATATAAGGCTCCATATCCTCCCATTGATTCACCGCAGATATATAGTGGTTCATCTTTATTTAGACAAGTGAAGTTGCCATATAAAAAGTCTAGTATTTCTTCCTCAATTAAGGTATACCAATTTTCAATTGGAGATGAATTTAAATACCATTTATTTTCGCCGCCAATCATTAATAAGGCTATTTTATTTTTATCAGCATAATCTACGATCTCAGAATGAGATTCCCAAGCGTATTTTGACTCACCAAAGCCACATAATAGAATCATTAATGGGAATTTTTGATTATTGTCTTGATAAGGGGTTTTACTTTTACATTGCATAGCTTCACTTAGGTTCATTGTCGGGATATGTAAAAGTACTTCAATTTTTCGAAATAGTGATTTAGAATGAAATTCTAATGCTAGTCTTGCCATAATGGTCCTCCTCTTATGAATGTAATATTAATATTCACCTATAAAGTGGAATCTAGGGGGGATTAGGTTCCACTTTATAGATGAGGAAGCTAATGCTTCCTACATCCATTTATTTTCCTAGATTTTCTAATGTTGCATCATCAAATAATTTTTGTAATTGATCAGCTGTAGTAATAGTATCGAAAGTTGATTTGCCATATGAGAATGATTGAGAAACTTCACATGCTTTTTCGAATTCTTCTTTGCTAGCAGCATGCCAATAGTGTTGATTAATATTTAAAGCATTACCATTATCACGAATAGCTTCGCCACGGAAAGCTTTAACTGTTACTGCTAATATAGCTTCATTAATTGCGGCATATTTACCAACTAAATATGGGTCGTGAGCTACTTTGAAAGCTAGTGTTTCGCTAGTTGTATCTGCTTCATACCATTTTGCGTATTCAGTAACGAAAGCATCAATTGTACCAAAACGAGTAGGTGTTGATAAGATTGGTCCTTGAGCGAACATACTTAACAACATATCGCCTGTACAAGTTGTTACAACAGCACAAGGCATTTTCATAAAGATTGCTGAACATTGAGTAATTAATGCACTCATATCAGTTAAGTTGTTACCTAAAATTGCTACTTTATCTTTTAATACTGAATCAGCAGTATATGTACAAGTCCATTTTGAACTATCAGAATCGTTATCGCCATTAATAGTTACACCATATTCTTCTAATGCTTGTTTAATACCTTTATA
The DNA here is from genome assembly GCA_949293265.1 of uncultured bacterium. Classification (GTDB taxonomy): domain Bacteria; phylum Bacillota_I; class Bacilli_A; order Acholeplasmatales; family Anaeroplasmataceae; genus CALUXS01. The sequence continues at coordinate 11,269 of CASFCK010000006.1, read as the reverse complement.
ACGATAAGTCATTTGGTGGGCTAAAGTAATACCATGGAAGTCAGCTGGCCAAATAGCAAACGTGTCAGTTGTTCCTTCTGGAATAGCTATTTTATTTTCACCATAGTATAATTCAATGAAATATTTAGTCATTTCATAGGCTGCAGCTTGTTCTTCTTCAGGAGAAGGAGCGATTTGACCTAAGAAATAGGGACTCTCTTTATATTCATCAAACACTTCATCAGAAATAGTAGAACCACTATAACCAACATAAATTTCTTCATCTATACAATATTCTAAAACGCTATCTTTACCATCCATTTCAAAGTTACAAATAACAGCATCACAACCAGCTGCAACTAATCTTTCGGCACAAGTTTTGTAATAAGCTGGGTCTTGGCCTTGGAAGTTTTCATAAACTATTTCTACGCCATATTCTTTTGCTAAATTTTCCCAATGTTCTTTGAAAGCTTTAGTTTCGCCGCCTTCAGAACCAGGAAGAATAAAACCAACCTTACCCCCTTCAGCAATTATTTTTCCACCATCAGATTCGGTATTGTTGCAAGCTACTAAAGCTGCTGAGGCTACGACGGCCCCTAAAAATCCTACAAACTTTTTCATTCTTTTTCTTCCTCCTTTAGATTTTTTGTTTTTTTGATGTATGAAAGCTTGTAATTGGTAATTTTATTTTTAATTGCACGAACCCAGTTCGTCCAATTTACCATATAAGTTAAGACTACGAAGATTAATAGAGAAGTAATTAGGGAGATTGTACTAGAATCTACACCAAATCTAATTAAACCTTCTTTAAATAAAGTGACGCTAAATACACCGCAAATTAAGCCGATAACTTCATTTGAATGTTTAGCAATTAAGCCACCTAAGAAAATAGGTAAGAAGTTTTGTAAGACGGTCATTGCTGTACCTAGATTAGTTGAAATTGTCACTTTAGCTTGATAAATTGAGATGATATAAGTATAAACAGCTATTAAAGCTCCGGCTAAGGCATAACATATCATAGCGTTTTTTATTTCTTTAACACCAGTATCAACGGCTACTTTTTGGCCGAATAATATTGATAGTTTATCATGCCCAAATTTAGAATATTTTAGAGTTAATAACATGAAGAATGATATACCTACAACTATTATTAACATAAACCACGGATTAGTGATTAAGGGGTAAAGACTTGGTGCTATAGCACCTGATTGATCGACTGAGCCTTTACCATCAGTTAAAACATAGGCAAAACCTTCAAATATTAAACAAACACCAAGGGATACTACTATAGCTGGGATCTTAAGGGTTACGAAGATAAGACCACTTATAGTTCCTAATAAGATGCCATAAACAACAGCTAGTAATAAATAGATAATCGCAAATCCTTCCATTGTTTTATCTGGGAGGGTTTTAAAAGCTAGAACGCAAGCTAGGATTCCAACTGAACCTAAAGAGAAGTCCATACGACCACTATTTAAGTTAGTGTTTAAGGCGAAACAAGCTATTAAAACGGTAATCATTGTGATTAAGACGCTATTATAAGTAATTGAATTACCAATTATAGGATAACCACCTGCTAAACTACCAGTAACGAGGAATAAAATACCTATAAGTGGGAATAATAATGTCCAAAATAAGTTTTTAGCTTTTTTCTTTATAGTAGGAGAGATATATTTAGGTTTATTAATATTAAATAATTTCATAAAACTGTCCTCCTACCACATTAATTCAATCGCAGGTAATCTATTTGTGCGATTACCAATTGTATTAACAGCTACTATTATTAAGAATAGTAAACCTTTAACAAATGATTCGTATTGAGTTATAGCACTAAACCCAGAAACACGGCCAATAGCTATTAACAAATAAGAAATTAAAGTAGCAGTTAATCCACCAAATACTGCGGCACTTATTTTACTTTTTGCCCCACCAGTAACTTGCATACCGCCAAATACGACAGCTAAGATAACGTCTAGGCCGATTGTAGAACAAGAAGAAGTAGAAATAGTTCTAGATCTAACAATGTATAATAAAGCACCTGTTCCAATAGCTACTCCGGCAATTATAAAGGTTATGATACCTTGTTTTGTAATATTTATACCAGTATAACGAGCAGATACACTATTGTTACCAATCATTTTATTTTTTCTACCTACTGGGGAAATCTTAAATATAAAGGCACATATTGCAAAGAAAACGAGTATAACTAAAATATAGAAAGCAAACGTATCAAAATCTTTAATGCCAGTCGCTTTAATTGTCTGAGTTGATGTGTTTTCTAAAACATCGGTTAAAACTGTACTTAACAAACTGCTCATAGCTAGTGTAGTGACCATAACTGGTAATTTTAAAACGTTAGCTAAAGAAGCGTTTATTAATTCGATTATAACGCCAATAATAATAGCTACTAATAAAACTAACATAATATTATTAGTTTTATTCCAAATTGTTGCGCCTGCAGCTGCAGCTAGGGCAGCAGCCCCACCAAGCGACATATCAAAACTCCGCATTGAGTAAATGAATACGCCACCAAGGGCTATAACTATTATTGTAGAACTTGCTTCAATAATTTTTTCATATTCGATTTTTATACCGCCAATCGCACAAATTAAAATATATAATATAAATAGGAATAAGAAAGAAAATATTGAAATTTTAGAAAGCCAGAAGTAGCGGTCTTTTAAAGTTTTTTCTAATAATGTAGTAGATTTTCTTTCTGTAAAACCTGCCATTATACTACTTGATATTGTGTTTTTACCTAGAATTTGTTTTTCTAGATCTAAGTAATAATTTGCAAAATCTAGATTATCTTTTTTAATACTTAAAAGATGTTCATACTTATTAACATAATAAGTTTTAAGTGCTCTTTTATGTTTGATCGTTAAAGCTTTTTTCTCTTCATTAAATTCATTTTTGTTTAAAGTAGATTGCTTAGCGTTAAGTTCATTTAATTGTTTTTTATAGTTATTTAGCATATCTAATTTAGTTTTAGCATAATCTGATTTAACGCTTTTTAATTTTTCTTTAACATCTATATTTATTTTTCTAGCTAATTCTTTATATTCTTTTTTTAATTTTTTATTAACATCACAAGCCCGCTTTAAATAAGATTTATCTTTATTTTTTTCTTGAAGTTGTTTTACTTCTTTAATTTCAGCGAGTAAATTAGAGCTGAAATCAATCTCTTTATTAATACCATATAATTTCATTCTAATTTCCTCCTATAACATATATTCGATAACATCTTCTTGACGAAGATCTTTACTACGCAAAAATTCTCTTGAGATTTCGCCATTTTTCATTATTAATAATCGATCGGACATACCTAGTAATTCTGGTAGTTCTTCTGAAATCATTAATATTGCATAACCTTCATATTTAAGCTTAGCCATAAGTTGGTAAATAAATTGTTTAACCCCGATATCAACACCACGAGTAGGACAATCTAGAATCAATATTTTAGATTCATTACCTAGCCATTTAGCAAGAGAAACTTTTTGTTTATTACCACCTGATAAAGTTCTTACTAAATCGGAACTACTATTACATTTGATTTGTAAGAAATCAACTTCCTTTTTAACGATTTCTCTCTCGTCACGTTTAGAAACTACACACTTAAACTTCAAGATATTATTAATAGAAGCAATAGCAATATTGTTGTAGATAGAATCATTTAAAGCTAAGGCTTCAACGTCTCTATCTTTTGGTAAATAACCAATTTTATTTTTCATTGCCACAAGTTCACTATTTACAGTAATATCTAAATTTTGACCAGTTAAAACTTCGCCTTTACTTGGTCTTATTGATCCAAACATCGCTTTACCTAATATGTGCATACCACAATCAGATAAACCACCAACCCCAACTATTTCACCAGCATGTAGTTCAAGGTTTATATTTTTTAAAGCATTGCCATAAGAAAGATCATTAACTTTAAGTAAAACTTCATCACCTTTACTAGGGGTAAAATCAGCTCGGTAGTAATCACCTTTAATTTCTCTACCAATCATATATTTTTTAATTAAATCAGGATCAAATTCTGATTTAACCATATTAGCTACAATACTTCCGTCTCTTAAAACAGTTAATGTATCACACTTTTCCATTATTTCATCTAAATCATGAGAAATGAATAACACTGTTTTACCTTCTTGTTTTAAATCATTCATTTTCTTATATAAAATTTGTCTACCATCTTCTGATAAAGCAGTAGTAGTTTCATCAACTATAAAAATATCAGGGTTTTTAGCTAATACTTTAGCTATTTCAACTAATTTACGGCTTTGAATGTCATAAGCTCCCATAGGTAATTCAGGTCTAATTGTTCTTACACCAATATTTTCTAAGACTTGTTTAGCATGTCTGTTTAATTTAGCTTGATTTACTAATTTACCAAGGAAAAGTTTTAAGAAGAAATTTTTAAGTTTTGGCTCTTTATTAGGCTCAAAATGAGCTTTTAAGGAAGCTAGAGTATTTAATTTAGTGTTAATAATTGCTTTTTTATCGTTTTTAATAGCTATTAAATTGTATTGATGAATATTATCTAAATGCTTTAATTGTTTTTTATATTCTTTTTTTAATTCACTTAAATAAAAATGGTAACTTTTTTGTTTTTCCTTTTCACTTAATTTATTATTAGTAATAATTTGATCATAATAAGCTTTACTATCAGAATTAAACTTTTCTATTAAAGCATTAATTTTGTCGTCATATTCTTGGTTTTCTTGTTTAATATAAGATTCTTTAACAGTTAAGTATTTATTCACTAAATCATTAGATACCTTTATAACTTCTTGTTTTGCCGCTTCATAATTATTAGTATTTAAATATTTATTTTTTATTTCTTCAAAAATGTTTAAATCAAGATTAAAATATTTAGATTTAGAAATTATTCTTTCTTTTTCAAAAAAATTAACACCACTAAATTTATCCAATTCACATAAAAAGATGTTTTCAGCCACACTTATACCAGAAATTGTTCCATTTTCTTGTACAGCGATACCGATACCATTATGTAAAGCCTCCATCATAGAATGGGGTTCCCAATGTTTGCCTTTAAAAGTCATCGTACCACTAGTTTTAGTATAAATACCAGTCATAATTTGACTCATAGTAGATTTGCCGCTACCATTTTCACCAATAAAACCACGTATTTCACCAGGATATATTTCAATATCAACGTCGTTTAAGGCGATAGTAGGACCGAATCTTTTAACCATGTGGGTAGCCTTGAAGATTGCTTGTGCCATTTATATACCTTCTTTCGTTTAATTTCATATAGATTTTATCAAAATTAAGCGCTTTCATTAATACATTAAAGTTATACCTTTAAGGCAGTTTTTTCACATAAAATCGCTTTTACTTTGCTTTTTGATAAGAAAAAATCTTAAAAAAATGTATATAGCATTTACTAACTACGTTTTTTTAATTATAATATAGGTATGAAAATGCAATATAATCTTTTGAATTTCCCATATGATTTCCCTTTAAAGGTAAGTTTACAAAAAATAGCTGGTGAAGAAAGAGACTGGCATAAAACCCTAAAGATTATGTACTTATTAGAAGGAGATTGTACATATTATCAAGATAATGAAGCAGTAGAGTTACATGCTTCTGACATTATTGCGATTAATCCTTTTATTATTTATGAAATAAAAGGATTAACTGAAGTCGTGTTTTTGGAGGTTGATGTTAATTTAACCGACTTTGGTTTTAGTTTAGATGAAATACAAAGTATGTATTTTAATTGCAATTCAGCATTAGAAGAAGATAAAAGTAAATTCCATACTCTTAAAGAGACAATATTTGGGTTAATTCAAGCTAATATGACAATTAAAGAAAATATAGATGTTTTAAATAAAACACTATCATATCAATTGCTTTATTTACTGTTGAATCATTATAAAGTTAAAGGTGAAACAGTAAAGAGAAAAAGCCAAAAAAATCTAGAAAAAATAAAAGATATTATTAATTACATTGAATTTAAATACAAAGATAATCTATCTTTAACTGAGTTAAGTCAACACTTTGGTTATACACCCCAATATTTTTCTAGTTTTTTTAATGCCAATATGAATCAAAATTTTCAAAATTATTACGATAATTTGCGAGTTAATAAATCGTTAGAAGCATTAGCTAATTCGGATTTACCAATTGAAGATGTAGCAAGCTTATCTGGTTTTGCGGATTATAGAAGTTACATTAGAGCTTTTAAAAATATCTTTAATTTAACTCCATCAGAATTTAAAAAACAAAAAGAAAAAAAGCTAAATAAAGATAAGAACTTTTATTTAGACTTTGATAAGAGACATTATTTAGATTTAATCTTTCAAAACAATAAACAAGAAGCTTTAATTAAATCATCACCAACAATTAATGATTTTGCAGAATATAATATAGATTATAGTGAAAAAACGGAAGTTATTAAAAAAACATATTTAAAGATGATTACTATTTCAAGAGCTAGTGATATATTAAAGGTAGATATATTAAAAATGTTAGAAAGAACTAGCAAAATCGGCTTTAAATATGTTAGATTTCATGGAATATTTGATGATGATATGCATTTATATAGAGTTAGTAGTAAGGGTGAAATAAAGATATCTTTCGTTTATGTAGATAAAGTTATAGATACTTTACTACGATTAGGATTAAAACCATTCCTAACCCTAGATTATATGCCAAGCGCACTAGCAAGCACACTAACAAGACAAATATTTGAATCAAAACAGGTTATATCAGAACCTAATGATTTAGGCAAATGGTTAGAATTGATTAAAGCATTAATAGAACACTTAATTACTAAATATGGCTTAATTGAAGTGTTATCATGGCCTATTACGATTTGGAATGCACCTGATTCAACTGCGCATGCGTTTGGGTTTAGCAAGGATGATGATTTTTATAATTTATATAAAGAAACATATAATTTAATTAAAAGTGTTAACATAAATTTTCAAGCAGGATCACCAGGTTTAATCCCATTTGCTAGTTTTGCGTATCAATGGGATTTAGACTTTTTAAAATATTGTGAAGATAATAATGTTTATCCTGATTTCTTAGTTGTAAATTACTATTCTAATGATTTTGATTTCTTTATTACTGGTAAAAAGATTGAAAAATTAAATAAAGATCCTAATAATTTACAAAACTTTATAAATAAAATTAAAAAACCAGATTTTTATCATGGTGATAAAATATATTTAACGGAATGGAATGTTACATCATCACAAAGAAACTTTATTAATGACACAATATATTCAAGTTGTTATATCATTAAAAATGTTTTAGAAAATATGGACAGCTTAGAAAGCTTTTCTCACTGGTCATTAACTGATTTCTTAGATGAAACTCAATTGCCTGACACAACATTTCATGGTGGTAATGGTCTATTTACTTATAATGGTATTCCTAAAGCTAATTTTTATGCTTATTATTTTTTAAGTAAATTAGATGATAATGTTTTACAAAAAGGTAATGGTTATTATGTAACTAAAGGGCTAAATAAATTAACTTTAATAGTATATAACTATGAACATTTTAGTGATTATTTTGCTGATGGTGAATATTTTTCATTGCAATATCATTCAAGATATGAACCATTTAGAGAAAGAAAATTAAGAAAGCTACAATTTATGATTGATAATCTAAATTATAATAAAGCTATAATTAAGATATCGCGTATAACTAAAGAAAGTGGATCTAGTTATGACATATATGAAACAATGTCTTCAATGGAACTAGAAAATGAAGAAGAAGTTAAAATATTAGATAATTTATCTATACCTAAATATTATAAAACAATAATGGATATTACTGATAATCAGTTAAAGCTTAATATTGATTTATATCCTTTAGAAGTTAAACTTGTAGAAATAAAGTTTAAATAATAAAAAAGAATAACTACCTTATTAACAAATGAAATACTTGTAAGAACAACAAAATTAAGAAAAGCACTAAAGATAAATAAACATATACAACATCAGAAATATTAAGAAAATTAAATTGTATACAGCAACAAAAAATAGTTATGGTAGATATAGCAAGAAAACACCTTATACAAAAAAAGAAAAAGCCATATTAAGAGACTTTAGATATGCAAATTGGTACTAGTTCATTAAAGGCATTTAATAAAACTTTTAGTATAAAGAGATGAGGGATGTGGTTCTCTCTTTAAAACCATTGTTTTATACAAATTAGGAGTTGAATTCTGAAAAATACTAATATATAATTTATTTATAATAAATAAAGGCAGGGACATATATGATTAATAGAAATATTTTAAAAATAATTGCTAAATCAATTCAAACTAGACCGGTAACTTTAATTACTGGGGCAAGACAGGTTGGAAAAACTACATTAGCTAGCCATTATATTAATAAAGGATTTAATTATGTTTCTCTTGATAGTTCACGTGATTTAGAATTAGCTCAAAAAGACCCCGATTTATTTTTACAAATACATAAATGGCCACTTATTATTGATGAGGTTCAAAGAGCACCTCAATTATTTAATGTAATTGAGGAAATAGTCAATAAAGAGAAAATGAAAAATACACAAAATTATGGCATGTTTATTTTAACTGGTTCGCAAATGTATAGGCTAATGAATAATGTAACAGAATCTTTAGCGGGTAGAGTTAGTATTATACATGTTCTTCCCCTTTCAAGAAATGAAATATTAGATAGGGAAGAGCAAGTTTTCTCGTTGAATAATTTAATTGAAATACAAAAACGTGCTAATTTAAATCCGTTATCTTCTCCATCTTTATTTAAATTAATTGTAAAAGGAATGTATCCAGAACTTTATAGCAATAATATAGAATCTAATAAATTTTATGCTGATTATGTTGAATCATATTTAGAACGAGATGTAAGAGATATTATTAATGTTAAAAACATTTTTACATTTAGAAGATTTATGGAATTAATAGCTTCTCAAACTGGAGAAGAATTAGTTTATGATAATTTAGCTAAAGCACTTGAGGTTGATATGAAAACTATTAAATCTTGGCTCAGTGTATTAATAGCTGGTGATATAGTTTATTTATTAGAGCCATATAATGAGTATAGTATGACAAAAAGAATTGTTAAACGACCGAAGATTTATTTTAATGATACGGGACTAGCTTGCTATTTAGCTCGTTTAAATAATTCAGAAATTTTAATGAATAGTATTTTTGCAGGCCGTTTTGTCGAAACATTTATTATTAATGAAATAAGAAAAACATTTTTAAATAATGGAATTGAACCTGGATTCTATTATTATCGCGATAATAATCAAAATGAAATAGATTTAATTATTTTAAATGAAGGAATAATTACAAGAATAGAATGTAAAATGGGAATTAGATATAATTTAAGTGATGTTAAAGGATTTAAAGTTTTAGATAATACTAATTATAAGTTAGGTCCTTCAGCAATTATCTGCAACACTGATTCAATTTATCCTTTAGGAAAAGATAAATATGTCTTACCTCTAGCAGGTATTTAAAAAATACAAGTATTGGTTTAAAATTAATAAAGCAAATATATTAAAATGCGGCTTAATTAAGCTACAATTGAGTTTACTAATAATTATAGTGTCGATCTATTATTGGTTTCTATTGAAATTTATATGGTTTAGATGCGAATAATTAAAAGCTATTTGAAAATATAAAAAATGTTACTGATTTTTATCTTAGATTAAGTTTAATTGTTGGCGATAAGTTGAAAGATAATATTCTATATTTAAAGTATAATGTCATTTAATAAAAAAGTTAAGTAATATGGCAAATTTAAAATACTGTTATTAAAACTAATATTATTAGCTGTAAATTTTATACCATATTTAACTTTATATTCATTATAATTATTTAAAACAGTTTTTAATGATTTGGCGTTACCAGTAGTAGCTTTTATTTCTAAAGGAATAATATCATTTTTAAATCTATAAATAAAATCTAGTTCTAAGCTGTTATTTTTATTGTAATAATATAATGGAATTTCACACTTCTTTAAAGTGTCTGCCACTACATTTTCAAAAATAGCCCCTTTATAAATCCCTAAATTACCAAGTAAAATATCAGAAGCCGTGTAATCATCTAATAAAGATATAAATAAACCAGTATCAAAAAAATAAAGCTTAAATGCGTCTTCATCCTTATAGGCACTTAATGGTAAATCTAATGTATTTAAATTATGACACTTCATAACTAGTCCTGATTCAACTAAAAAGTTTATAGCATCGTAAAATTCATTAGCTCTGCCACCAGTTTTAATTTTACTATATTGAAATTTTTTGTTTTCTTTAGCCAATTGATTAGGTATAGAATTAAAGACTAATAAAATTCGATTAAGTTCTTTATTGTTAGTGTAAACATTATCAAACTCATCAATATGTTTACCAAAATCATCTTTATATTGCTCTATTATATTTCTTTGGTTTTTTCTAACTTCGTTTAAATCATGATATTTATTATATGTAGTTATAATTTGTGGCATTCCACCTACGACGATATATTCTCTAAAATATTCTAGCATTAAGCTATGAATAGATTCATCAATTTTAATTTTTTTAGATACACAACCCTTTAAATAAGTTATTATTTCACTACTAATCCCCTTAGCTAATAAATATTCCTCAAAATCTAAAGATGACAAAGTATAAAAAGCTTCAAATCCAGTAGGCACGCTTAAATCGTACTTTCTATTATATCCTCTTATACCTAATAAAGAACCAGTACCTATACAATCAAATCTACCATCTATCATAAAGGGTTTTAACGACATTCTGGCTCTAGCACATTCTTGTATTTCATCAAATATAATCACTGTTTTAAAAGGTTCAAATTTTACATTAGGAAAAAAAGCAGATAAATCCCTAATTAATCTATCAACATTTAAATCAGCTTTAAATATTTCTCTAATTTTCGTGTTTTCTAAAAAATTGATATAACATATATTTTTGTAATTTTCTTTTGCATAAGCTAAAGCCAATGTTGTTTTACCAACTTGTCTAGGTCCTCTAATTATTATGGCTTGTTTATTTTTTTTATGCATTTCTTTATTTGAATTTAGTTTTAAGAGTAATTTTCTAAAAAACATAATAGCACCTCACATTTTTTAGGACGACATTTCCACTATATTTTACACTTTTTAGGACGACATTTCCACTATATTTTACACTTTTTAGGACGACTTTAATGTTTATTTGTACTAGTCAAGAAAAGTGGACACAAAAATTTGTTTTTTTACTTTCCCCTTTTTATAAGTAGACATATAAATCTTTTTTTATTGCTTTTCATTTTTAA